>JAFMFD010000017.1 GCA_017856385.1 Actinomycetota bacterium | reverse complement strand
CGGCCTTCTTCGCCGGGGCGGCCTTCTTCGCCGGGGCGGCCTTCTTCGCCGGGGCCGCCTTCTTCGCCGGGGCCGCCTTCTTCGCCGGGGCCGCCTTCTTCGCCGGGGCCGCCTTCTTCGCCGGCGCACGCCCCGTCCGGCTCGTGGCTGCCTTCGCCATGGGACTCCCCTGTCCGTCGCGATGCTCGGGGGCGCCCCGCCCCCGACCTCGACCCCCGTCGTGTCCGGCTGATGGTAGGGCCATGCCGCGGCGGCCACATGCTGGCGCGCCGATATCCTGACCGGCCGGGCCCGGGCACTCCGGGCGTCCCCCGCGACCGCGCAGACAGGAGGATCCATGTACCGGGCCGTGCCTGCGCAGGTGGACCTCCCGGCCCTCGAGCACGAGGTGCTCGACCTGTGGGAGCGCGAGGGCGTCTTCGAGGCCTCGGTCGCCCAGGCCGCGGGCCGTCCCCTCTGGGTGTTCTACGAGGGCCCGCCCACCGCCAACGGCACCCCTGGCACGCACCACGTCGAGGCCCGGGTCTTCAAGGACGTCTTCCCTCGGTACCGGACCATGAAGGGCTACCGGGTCCCCCGCCAGGCGGGCTGGGACTGCCACGGCCTTCCAGTCGAGCTGGCGGTGGAGAAGGAGCTCGGCTTCTCCGGCAAGCAGGACATCGAGGCCTACGGGGTCGCGGCGTTCAACGAGCGGTGCCGGGAGTCGGTGCTCCGCCACGTGGACGAGTTCACCGACATGACCCGCCGCATGGGCTACTGGGTGGACATGGACCGCGCGTACTGGACCATGGACCGCGACTACGTCCAGAGCGTCTGGTGGTCGCTCAAGCAGATCTTTGACCAGGGACTGCTCGTGCAGGACCATCGCGTCGCCCCCTACTGCCCGCGGTGCGGCACCGGCCTGTCTGACCATGAGCTCGCTCAAGGCTACGAGACCGTCGTCGACCCATCCGTCTACGTGCGGTTCCCCGTGCGCAGCGACACCGAGCTCGCGCAGCGCCACCCCGGCCTTGACCTGCTCGTATGGACGACCACGCCGTGGACCCTGGTCTCGAACACGGCGGTCGCCGTTCGCCCGGATGCGACGTACGCCGTCGTCGAGACGCAGGAGGGCGAGCGGCTGCTGGTCGCGGAGGAGCTCGCTGTCTCCATCCTCGGCGAGGAGTCACACGTGCTCGAGACCCTGCCCGGCACTGCGCTCGAGCATGTCGCATACGAGCGTCCGTTCGACTACGTCGACATCCCCGATGCGCATTTCGTCGTCCTCGCCGACTACGTCACGACGGACGACGGCACCGGCCTCGTCCACCAGGCCCCCGCGTTCGGCGCCGACGACCTCGCGACGTGCCGTGCCTACGGCCTGCCGGTGGTCAATCCGATCCGGCAGGACGGTCACTTCGCCGACGACGTGCCGGTGGTCGGCGGGACGTTCTTCAAGAAGGCCGACGAGATCCTCACTGCCGACCTTCTCGACCGAGGCCTGCTGTTCCGGCACCTGCCCTACGAGCACGCCTACCCGCACTGCTGGCGCTGCCACACACCGCTGATCTACTACGCGCAGCCGTCCTGGTACATCCGCACGACGGCACGCAAGGACGAGCTGCTCACGCAGAACGAGCGGACCCACTGGTTCCCGGACACGATCAAATGGGGTCGATACGGGGACTGGCTGCACAACAACGTCGACTGGGCCCTGTCGCGCAACCGCTACTGGGGTACTCCGCTGCCCATCTGGCACTGCGCGGAGGGCCACCACGTGGCGGTCGGGTCGCTCGCCGAACTCAGCGAGCTCGCTGGCCGCGACGTCACCGACACCGATCCGCATCGGCCCTATGTCGACGACATCGAGATCCGCTGCCCCGAATGCGGCGGGGCGTCCCGGCGCGTGCCCGAGGTCATCGACGGGTGGTACGACTCGGGTTCGATGCCCTTCGCCGCCCTCGGCTATCCGCACCGCAACGCCGAGGAGTTCGCGCAGCAGTTCCCCGCGGACTTCATCTGCGAAGCGATCGACCAGACGCGCGGCTGGTTCTACACGCTCATGGCCGTCAACACGCTCGTCTTCGGCGAGTCGTCGTACCGCAACGTGGTCTGCCTCGGGCACATCCTCGACGAGGACGGCCGCAAGATGAGCAAGCACCTCGGCAACGTCCTCGCGCCCATCCCCCTCATGGACGAGCACGGTGCCGATGCGGTGCGCTGGTTCATGCTCGCTAGCGGCTCCCCGTGGCAGGCGCGACGCGTTGGCCACGCGGCCATCGCCGACGTCGTGCGCAAGACCCTCCTGACCTACTGGAACACGGTGTCGTTCCTTTCGCTCTACGCGCGGACAGCGCAGTGGTCACCGAGCGCTGCGGACCCGGCCCCTGTGGACCGACCGGTGCTCGACCGGTGGCTGCTGTCCGAGGCCCAGGTCCTCGCCCACGAGGTCGACGCCGCACTCGACCAGTTCGACACCCAGCGTGCCGGGCGGCTGCTCTCGGCCTTCATCGACGACCTGTCCAACTGGTACGTCCGTCGCTCGCGCAGGCGCTTCTGGGACGGTGACCCCGCGGCCCTCGCCACGCTCCACGAGGCACTGCGCACCGTGACCCTGTGCCTGGCCCCGTTCACGCCGTTCATCACCGAGCGTGTGTGGCAGGACCTCTTCCGCCCGACGGACCCCGATGCGCCCACGTCGGTGCACCTGGCGTCCTGGCCGGCCTGGGAGGAGCCGCGCGTGGACCGCGAGCTCGGCGAGCGCATGGCCCTCGTCCGCAGGCTCGTGGAGCTCGGCCGTGCCGCACGTGCCACGTCGTCCGTGCGCACGCGCCAGCCCCTGCGCCGTGCCCTCGTCTCCGCGCCCGGCTGGTCCGCGCTGCCCGACGACCTGCGCTCCCAGGTCTCCGAGGAGCTCAACGTGCTGTCCCTGGAGGCGCTGTCGGACGGCGAGTCCGGACTCGTCGACGTCACCGCCAAGGCAAACTTCCGCTCCCTGGGCCGACGGTTCGGCAAGCAGACGCCGCAGGTTGCCGAGGCCATCGCGCAGGCCGATCCCGGCGTCCTCGCCGCAGCCCTGAAGGCGTCCGGCTCCATGACCATCGGGGTGCCCGGCCTCGGCGACGTGCAGGTGGAGTCCGAGGACGTCGTGATCACCGAGACGCCCCGCGAGGGCTGGGCGGTGGTCTCCGAGGGCGGGGAGAGCGTGGCCCTGGACCTGCAGCTCGACGACGAACTGCGGCGCGCGGGTCTCGCGCGAGAGGCGGTGCGGGCCCTGCAGGAGGGACGCAAGACGGCCGGGCTGGCGATCAGCGACCGGATCCGCGTGTGGTGGGCCAGCAGCGAAGCCGAGATGCGCGACGCACTGCTCACCCATGCCGACCTCATCGCCGGCGAGGTGCTGGCGGTCGAGTTCGCCGAGGGCGCGGCACCCGCCGCCGCCGTGGCCGTGGCGTGCGAGCTGCCCGCGGAGTTCCGGATCTCGGCCGTCTGACCTGGCTCGCTACGCGCGATCCAGCAGTGACCTCTGGTCGTCCAGCAGTCTGCGGATGACCGCCCGCACGCCATCGGCCTGCTGCTGCGCATCGCCGACGATCTGCTCGGCGGTGCGCTGTGCCGCAGTCAGGATCTCCGCCGCCTCCGCGTGGCCAGCGAGGGCGTCCATCAGCTCCTGCGTGACGCGCACGGGGGCAGGCACGGGCGCCGATGTCGCCACCGGCGCGACAGTGGACGCCTCGAGTTCGGCGACGCGGCGCTCAGCGAGGGCCACCCGCTGTTGCAGCTGCTCGCACTGGGTGCGCAGGACGGCCTCGCCGTCGCGCGAGCGCTGCAGGTCGTCCGTCAGCTGCGCCACGTCGGCCTCGATGATGTCGAGGAACGCATCGACCTCGTCCATGTCGTATCCCGAGCGCAGGCGCGTGGTGCCGAACTGCACGCCGCGGACCTCAGCGGGGGTGAGGGGCATGTCGGACTCCTCTCGTGGCGGGCGACCTCAGGCGAAAGAGGCCCCCACGCCGCGGACGACGCTGATGAGGATGTTGGTGCCGAGCAGCAGGATCAGGAAGGCGAGGTCGAAGGAGACCTGCCCGATGCGCAGCGGCGGGATCACCCTGCGCAGCAGCTTCAGGGGCGGGTCGGTGACCGTGTAGACGAACTCCAGCAGGACCAGCAGCGGGCCCCGCGGCCGCCAGCTCCGGGCGAACGCCTGCACGAGGTCGAAGACCAGGCGTGCGAGCAGGAAGAACCAGAACACGAGCAGTGCGAGGGCGATCACCTCGAAGACGACCGACACACCCACCCCTTAGCAATGTTCACGCGCACCACTGAGGAACGCGCACGTGCTGGACCACGAGCCTAGCTCTGGTTGAAGAAGCCGTCCTGCGCGATCTGGGCACGCGCCGCATCGCCGACGTCGACGTTCGCCGGGGAGAGCAGGAAGACCTTGCTGGTGATGCGCTCGATCGACCCGCGCATCCCGAAGACGAGGCCGGCCGCGAAGTCGATGATCCGCTTGGCGTCGGGGTCGTCCAGCTCGGAGAGGTTCATGATGACGGGGATGCCCTCGCGGTAGTTCTCGCCGATGCGCCGGGCGTCGTTGTAACTGCGGGGATGGATGGTCTCGATGCGCGAGAGGTCCATCACCGGTCCCGGACGGCGGTCCGCCAGCGGGGCGGACGTCGGATTGCTGGGAGGGGGGGCGTCACTGCGGAAGGTGCGCACCGCGCGGGTGTCGGGGATGGGGCGCACGCTGCGCGATGCGTAGCGGTCATCGTCGTAGGCCGAGACGTTGCTCGAGGCGTACGGGTCAGCGCCCCGGGAGCGCTGGTCACGGCTGCTGCGCCGGGCATCCTCGTAGTCGTCGTAGTCGTCGTGCTCGTCGCCGTGGTCCTCGACCAGGCCCAGGTACACGGCCATCTTGCGCATCGCGCCAGCCATCTCCTGCCGCCTTCCTGCGTTCCGCGTCGTCGTGATGGACCTGCGTCGCCGTGACGAATTGTGTCGTCGTGACGACCTGACGTTACTCGACGGGGGGCCGACCCCCGAGTACCGCGCCCCCCACCCTGACCTGTGTCGCCCCGGCTGCGATGGCCTCCTCGAGGTCGCCGCTCATGCCCGCGGACACCTCCAGGGCGGCCGGGTGCTCGACCTGGAGGCGCTCGGCCACACCGGCGAGGCGCTCGAACGCCGCACGCGCGGCCGAGGGATCCTCAGGGGCCAGGGGTGCGACGCCCATCACGCCGCGCAGGATCAGGCCGGGCTGGGCCGCGATCTGGGCGGCCAGCGGCAGCACGTCGTGCGGGTGCGCTCCGCCCCGACCACGCACGGGCTCCGGGTCGAGGGCCACCTGGATGAGCACCTGCAGGTCGCGGTCGGCCGCCTGCGCGCCGTGCCCGAGCGCGGCGACCAGCTCGGCCCGGTCGACGGACTCGACCACGTCGGCCCAGCGGGCGACCGAGCGGGCCTTGTTCCGCTGGAGCTGGCCGATCATGTGCCAGGTCGGCCGGGCACCCTGCCGAGCGGCCTCCTCGCACTTGGCACGGGCCTCCTGATCGCGGTTCTCCCCCACGTCAGTGATGCCGAGCGCGTCCAGCAGAACGACGTCGCTCGCCGGGAAGGTCTTGGTCACGACGACGAGTCGCACGGGCGTGGCCCGCCCGCACGCGGCCCGGGCCCTGTCGATGCGCTCGCGGGTGCGGGCCAGGGCCTCCTCGATCTCGATGCGGCGGTCCACGGCCGCACTCTGCCACGCCGTTGCTGCGCGGATGGCGCTGCTCGCCGCCGCGTCAGCCCAGCGCGTCAGGCATGCCGCACGATGGCCAGCCCCTGACGCCCGGTACGGCCATGTCGCCGATGCGAGAAGAGGTCCGCATCCTCGGCGGTGCAGCCCCCCAGGTGAGTGATGATGGACCCGTCGGCTCCCCACTCCGCCAGCTGCGCGAGCACGCCCGCTCGCACATCCAGGCCCGGCTGTCCATCCGGGCACCTGACCACCGCTGCTGCCGCGACCGCGGGCGCGCAGGAGTCCCGGACCTCGACGATGCGCTCCGGTGGCACCGGGTAGCACGCGCCGCAGATGGCCGGACCGACCACCACCGCTCCCGGCCCGGCCCCGAGGTCGGCGAGGGCCCGGAGCGCACCGCCCACGACATCCGAGACGAGTCCGCGCCACCCGCAGTGAACCGCGGCCACGCAGGTGTCGTCGTCGCCCGCCAGGGCCAAAGTGACGCAGTCGGCACCCAGGGCGAGCACGCCGAGCCCCGGGGAGCGCACGATCACCGCATCCGCCTCGGGTGCGGGTCCGCCGCGATCGGTGCTCACGACATCGGCGCCATGCGCGGCGGTCAGGACGACGAGGTCGTCGGCACCGAGCATGCGCCGCACGAGCTCACGGTTGGCGGCCACGGCATCGGGGTCGTCGCCCACATGGGCGGCGAGGTTCAGCGCGTCGAACGGCGGCCGGCTCACGCCGCCGTAACGACCGGTGGCCGCCCAGGATGCTGGACGGCCACCAGGAGCGACAGGCGCGAGCACTCCGGTTCGGGGCCACGCCTTCGTCACTTCTTCACGGAGCACTACTTCAGGAAGTCCGGCACGTCGAGATCGTCGTCGGCGTCGTCGAAAACGATCGTGCGGGTCGGGCCACCGGGAGCGACGACGGCCGGGATCTCGCCCGAGTCGCTGTCGCGCAGGCGTGCCGTCGCACCGGCGGACGACACCCGGCGCGCGGGCGGCTCGCCGCCCTCGAACCCAGCAGCGATGACCGTCACGCGCACCTCGTCGCCGAGGGTGTCGTCGATGACCGCGCCGAAGATGATGTTGGCATCCGGATGCGCGGCGTCGGCGACGAGCCGTGCTGCCTCGTTGATCTCGAACAGGCCCAGGTCGCTGCCACCGGAGACCGACAGCAGCACGCCGTGTGCACCGTCGATGCCGGCCTCGAGCAGCGGGCTCGAGATGGCCTTCTCAGCGGCCTCAACTGCGCGGTTCTCACCGCGCGCCGAGCCGATGCCCATGAGCGCGGAGCCAGCCGAGTGCATGACGCTCTTCACGTCGGCGAAGTCGAGGTTGATCAGGCCCGGGGTCGTGATCAGGTCGGTGATGCCGGAGACACCCTGCAGCAGGACGTGGTCCGCCTGCCGGAATGCGTCGATCACGCTGATGTTCCGGTCCGCCAGCGACAGCAGTCGGTCGTTGGGGATGACGATGAGGGTGTCGACCTCGCTGCGGAGGGAGTCGACCCCGGCCTCCGCCTGCGACTGGCGACGACGTCCCTCGAAGCCGAAGGGTCGCGTGACGACGCCGATGGTGAGCGCGCCGAGCGACCGGGCCACGCGCGCGACGACGGGGGCGCCGCCGGTGCCCGTGCCACCGCCCTCGCCTGCGGTGACGAAGACCATGTCGGCGCCCTTGAGCACCTCCTCGATCTCCTGCAGGTGGTCCTCGGCCGCCTTCTTGCCGACCTCGGGGTTGGCACCGGCACCGAGCCCGCGCGTGAGCTCGCGCCCGATGTCGAGCTTGACATCGGCGTCGCTCATCAGCAGGGCCTGTGCGTCGGTGTTGATGGCGATGAACTCCACGCCCTTGAGTCCGACCTCGATCATGCGGTTCACGGCATTGACGCCGCCCCCACCGATGCCGACGACCTTGATCACTGCCAGGTAGTTCTGCGGAGCCGCCATGGCTGTTGCTTCCCTTCGTCCGCTGCGGCCGGGCACTTCACCCGACGCGTGCCGTGGCCGGCAACCCTCAACCTCTACTGAAGACCCAGACATTTCCGGGCCGCTGGCCGGCGGGAGGTTAGACGGTGTGACAGGAGTTGCGCAAGGTGAGACGGTCCAAATCGAGGACCAAAGTCTCGACCCTCACTTGAGGCCTTTTCCTGCCGGGGCGGTCACCCGAGACGGAACGTGGTGGGCAGCTCGGGAGCCGAGACGTCGTAGAGGTCGGCACGTCGCGTCAGTAGGACCCGCAGGACCTCGGCCTTCATGTCGCCCTGCTCGGCACTCCCCCAGCGGACAAGGTCACCCGAGCGCAGGGTCAGGTCGATGTCGTCGCGCGTCGTCGCCGCGATGGCCACGACGCGACGCCGCAGGTCCTCCGGCAGGCCGGTGAGCACCGACACCGCCGCAGCCAGGGCCGGCCCCTCGGCGGTGATGCGCGGCAGGCCCTTGGGCAGGTCGGTCGCCTCGAACACCACGCCGTCCGCCGAGATGCCGGAGCGACGCGGATCGGCCGCGAGCACCGCAACCGGTTCGCGGACCTGCACGGCGACCACGACTTCCGACGGCCAGCCGCGCCGGACCTCGACCGAGGAGACCCAGGTCAGGTCGCGCACGCGGACTTCAGCGGCACCGGCGTCGATGCGCGCGAGCGGCACCCCGACCGGCACGGCCGCGGCGGTCAGCACCTCCTCGGCACGCATGCCCTCGGCGCCCACGACCCTCGTCTGGCGCACCTGGAGCAGGGGCGAGAACCACACCCCCCACACGAGCGCCGCGACGACGAGCAGCGCGAGTGCGGCGACCAGCGCCCGTCGACGACGGTGACGACGGGGCCCGCCGAGGTCTACCTCGGCAGGGCGCTCGATCGGCGGCGCGGTCATGACCGGGCCTCCCGCTCGCGCAGCAGCTCCAGAACCTCGCTGCCGATCATGCCGATGTCGCCCGCGCCCAGCGTCATGACGATGTCGCCTGCCTGCGCCCGGCCGGCCAGGTGTCCGGCGACAGCCGACCAGGACGGCTCGAACACCACATGCTCAGGTCCGAGCGGCACGTTCGCTGCCATGGTCTGGCCACTGGCCCCGGGAATCGGCTCCTCGCCGGGCGCGAAGACCTCCAGGACGACCACGTCGTCCGCCAGGCCGAGCGCCTCGCCGAACTCCCGGACGAACATCGCGGTCCGGTAGTAGTGGTGCGCCTGGAAGGCGACGACCAGTCGGCCGTCCGCGACCACCTCGCGAGCGGCGGCCAGCGTCGCGGCGATCTCGGTCGGGTGATGGGCGTAGTCGTCGAACACGCGCACGCCCGCGACCTCACCCTTGAAGTCGAAACGGCGGCGCGTTCCGCTGAATCCCACGAGCCCCGCACGCAGGTCTTCCGCGGCGAATCCGAGGCCGATCCCGCAGGCGAGCGCGGCGAGGGCGTTGAGGGCGTTGTGCCGGCCCGGGACCGCCAGCGCGATCGTGCCGAGCCGGTCCCCATGATGGACGGTGTCGAAGGTCCAGCCCTGGCCAACGAGGTGGGCATCGACGAGCCGGAAGTCGGCGTCCTCGGCCTCGCCGTAGGTCCGCACGTCGAGGCCCTCCGCACGGGCCCGCACCGTCAGGCGGACGGCACCCGGATCATCCGCGCACACGACGGCGAACCCACCGCGCCCGCAGATCCCCCTCACGAAGTCCACGAAGGCGTCCTCGATCGCAGCGAAGGTGCCCCAGTGGTCGAGGTGGTCGGGCTCGACGTTGGTGACGATCGCGGCCACGGGTCGCAGTTCGAGGAACGCACCGTCGCTCTCGTCCGCCTCGACGACGAAGAGGTCGCCCGAACCGAGGTAGGCATTCGAGCCTGACTCGTTGAGTTCGCTGCCGATGGCGAAGGACGGATCAGCGCCGCAGCGCTGGAGCGCGACCGTCAGCATCGACGTGGTGGTCGTCTTGCCGTGCGTCCCGGACACCGCGACGCCACGGTGGCCGCTCATCACCGCGGCAAGCGCGCGGGCGCGGCTCCACTCGGGTATCCCTGCCTCGCGGGCCGCGACGCGCTCGGGATTGCGCTCAGGAATCGCTGTCGAGACGACCAGCGCATCGATGCCCGCGACCGCTGCCGCGTCGTGCCCCACGCGCGCGTCGACACCGATGGCGCGCAGGGCCTGCAACCGCCGGGAGTCCTTCGCATCGGAGCCCGACACCTGGACGCCCTGGGCAGCCATGATCCGGGCGATCCCCGACATGCCGGCACCGCCGATGCCGACGATGTGCACGCGCCTGGGATGAGCCATGGCGTCCGCCATCGTCACCCTCCCGCAGCCGCCGAGACCACGACGTCCGCGAGCAGCCGGTCGGCATCGCGCACCCCGAGTCGGGCCGCAGCCGATCCCATGGCTGCGAGCCTGGCCTCATCGTGCATCACCGAAGCGACGGAATCGGCGAGCCACTCCGAGGTGAGGTCGGCGTCAGCGACCATGAGCCCACCGCCGGCGCGCACGATCGGGAGCGCATTCAGGCGCTGTTCCCCGTTCCCGATGGGCAGGGGCACGTAGATCGCGGGAAGCCCCACCGCGGTGAGCTCGGCGCATGTCATGGCCCCTGCGCGCGTCACCGCGAGGTCTGCTGCGGCGTAGGCGAGGTCCATCCGGTCGATGAAGGGCACCGCGACGCAGCCCTCCACCGGCACCGGCGGCTCGTTGCGCGCGCCATAGGAGTGAAGCACGGCGATGCCCCGTTCATGCAGGAGGGGTAGGGCACCGGCCAGGGCGGCGTTGACCCGCTGGGCGCCCTGCGACCCGCCGAAGACGAGCAGGACCGGGCCCTCGGCCGGCAGCCCGAAGGCCGCACGCGCCTCGTCGCGCCGGGCTGCGCGATCCAGTGACGCGATCGCCGGACGCAGGGGCAGGGCCATCCGCTGCGCATGCGGCAGCACGGTCGGGTCGGTGGCGAGCACATGCCGTGTCAGCCGGGCCCCCAGCCGGTTGGCCCAGCCCGGACGGCCGTTCGCCTCGTGGATGACCAGCGGTGTCCCGGTGCGTCGCGCCGCAAGGTACGCGGGTACGGCGGCATAGCCGCCGAAGCCGACGACGACGTCGACGCCCTCGCGCCTGATCAGCTCAGTCGCCTGCTCCACAGCTCGCCGCACCCGAGGGCCGAGGGCAACCAGGTCGCGTCCGGGGCGCCTCGGCATGGGCACACTCGGCACCGTCACCAGGCGATAGCCGCGCGCTGGCACCAGCGTGCCCTCCAGCCCGCGCTCCCCGCCGAGCACGGTGATCCGCGCCGATGGGTGCATCGCCACGATCGCGTCGGCGAGATTCAGGGCCGGCTCGACGTGACCTGCCGTCCCCCCGGCTGCCACCAGCACATGCACGTCAGCGCCGTCGCAGAGAAAGGGCCGTGCTGCGCCGCCGCAGCGCGCGACGGGTCTCCGGCTCCGCACGCGCGAAGGCGAGCAGCATTCCGATCGCCGCGAGGGTCCAGATCAGCGACGAGCCTCCGTAGGACACGAGCGGCAGCGTGACGCCGGTGACGGGCAGGAGTCCGAGGACGCCGCCGATATTGATGACCGCCTGCACCACGATCCACGAGCCGACGCCCGCCGATGCCAGCCGGACGAACCTGTCACGGGTGTTGCGCGACAGGCGGAAGACCGCGAAAGCGAGCACGGCGAACAGCACGAGGACCGACAGCGTGCCGACGAGGCCGAGCTCCTCGCCGATCACCGGGAAGATGAAGTCGGTGTGCGCCTCGGGCAGGGAGCCCCACTTCTCGCGGCTGGCACCGAGCCCGACCCCCCAGAAGCCGCCGGTGCCGAGGGCGTACTGGCCCTGGCTGACCTGCCACCCGAAGCCGAGGCGATCCGCGTCAGGGTCCAGCCACGAGGAGAAGCGCTGCATGCGATACGGGGCCATGAGCGTGATGAGGACGATCGCGACAGCGCCCAGTGCACCCAGCACCGCGAACAGGCGCAGGGGTGCGCCGGCTGCGAACAGCATGCCGGTAGTGATGGCGGCGAGCATGATCGTGTTGCCGAAGTCGCCCTCGAGCAGGACCAGCAGCATCATCGCCGCCGCGACCGGCAGGACGGGCACCAGCAGGTCGCGCCATCCGGCGACCTGCCGACCGTGGCGCGAGAGCAGCGTCGCCCCCCACACGACGAGGGCGAGCTTGGCGAACTCCGAGGGCTGCAGTCGGAATGGGCCGACGATCTCGATCCAGTTCCGCTGCCCGGCGACCTCCACGCCGATCACCAACACGACCACCAGCAACGTGAACGAGACGCCGAGGATGGGCCAGGCGAGGCCGCGCCAGAACTGGAGCGACGTTCGGGCCGCCACGAACATGCCGACGACCCCCAGCACCGCGAAGAACGCCTGCCGCTGCGCCAGCGTGTAAGGCGAGCCGTGGACCCGGAAGCTCTCGATGCTCGATGCCGAGAGGACCATCACCAGGCCGAGGACGAGCAGCAGCAGGGTGGTGCCCAGGATCAGGTAGTAGGTGCTGAGCGGATGGTTCAGCAGCCCGGCCACGCGTGGTTCGGCGGACGCGCGCTCCTCCTCGAGCTCGGGGGCGCTCATGCCTCCCCCGCACGCTTCGTGTCCTCGTGCGAGGGCGGCTGGAAGCCCTCGAGGGCGGCGGCGGCCTCAGCGAAGCGTCGGCCGCGGTCGGTGTAGTCGGTGAACATGTCCCACGACGCGCATCCGGGCGCCAGCAGCACCGTGTCGCCGGGACGCGCAAGCAGATGTGCCTGCCGTACCGCCTCGGCCATGGCCCCAGTCTCGGTGCTCGCCACATCGATCACGGGGACATCGGGCGCGTGTCGTGCGAGGGCCTCCGCGATGGCCCCGCGGTCGACTCCGAGAAGGACGACGCCGCGCAGGCGCCCGGCGCTGGCCATCACGAGCTCGTCGAACTCCTGGCCCTTCGCCATCCCGCCGGCGATCCAGACGATGGGGGCATAGGCCGCCAGCGAGGTCTGCGCAGCGTGGGCGTTCGTCGCCTTGGAGTCGTCCACGAACTGGACTCCTCCGACGCTGCCGACCTGCGCGATGCGGTGCGCCGCCGGGGTGAAGTCGCGCAGGCCGTCGCGCACGGCGTGGGCCGGCACTCCGAACGCACGCGCGAGGGCGGCTGCGGCAAGCGCATTGGCGATGTTGTGCGGGGCCAGCGGGTGCACGTCGTGGACCGACGCGAGCTCCTGAGCCGCATCGTGGCGATCATCGATGAAGGCACGGTCGACGAGCAGGTCGTCCACCACGCCGACCATGCCCACGTCGGGAATGTCCAGCGTGAAACCGATCGCACGGCAGCCCTCCACGACGTCCGCATCCTGGACCATGGTGCGCGTCACGCGGTCCTCGACGTTGTACACCGCGGCCTCCTGCGTGCGCTCGTAGATGCGCGCCTTGGCCTGCACGTACTCATCGAACCCGCCGAAGTGATCGATGTGGTCGTCCGCGATGTTCAGGCACACCGACGCGACCGGGCTCATGGTCTCCACGAACGGGAGCTGCGGTGCCCCGACCTCGACTGCGATGACGTCCATCTGGTCGTGCATCACGACATCGACCAGCGGTGTGCCGATGTTGCCCGCCGAGCATGTGCGGTAGCCGGCCGCGCGCAGCATCGACTCCAGCATCAGGGTCGTCGTTGTCTTGCCGTTGGTGCCCGTGATGCACAGCCACGCGGCAGCGGACTCCGGCGAGCGCAGGCGCCAGGCCAGCTCGAGCTCCCCCCAGACGGTGATGCCCCGGGCCTGGGCCTCGCGGATCAGCGGATGGGAGGGGCGCGGGCCCGGTGAGACAACCAGGAGCTCGGTGGCGGTCGGCAGGTCACCCGTGTGTCCCAGCAGCACCATGGCACCCAGGCTCTGCAGGATGTCGGCCCGCTGCTGCTGCCGCTCCCCGGCAGACTCGTCGACCACGCACACACGGGCGCCGAGCTGCATGAGCGCGTCCGCGCAGGAGTAGCCCGCAATGCCGAGCCCGAGGACAGTCACGTGCCACGTCGACCAGTCGGATCCGCGATCAAGGTGCGTGGCATCGCGGGTCATGACCGGACCCATTCGGCGTAGAACAGGGCAAGGCCCGCGCCGATGCACAGGCCCTGGATGATCCAGAAGCGCACGACGATCTGGATCTCCGGCCAGCCCAGCATCTCGAAGTGATGGTGCAGGGGCGCCATGCGGAACACGCGCCGACCGGTCAGCTTGAACGACCCGACCTGCAGGATCACCGAGACCGAGATGATCAGGAACAGGCCTGCGATGAACGGCAGGAGGAGCTCGGTGCGGGTGAAGACCGCCAGGCCGGCGATGCCGCCGCCGAGGGCGAGGGAGCCTGTGTCGCCCATGAAGATCCGTGCCGGAGCGGTGTTCCACCACAGGAAGCCGAAGGTCGCCCCTGCCCCTGCGGCGGCGACGATGGCGAGGTCGAGCGGATTGGCGGTCGTGTAGCAGAACGACGTCTGCTCGAAGAAGCAGCTTTGCCCGTACTGCCAGATACTCACCAGCACGTATGCGAGGAAGGCCATGAATGCGGCGCCAGTGGCAAGGCCGTCGAGGCCGTCGGTGAGATTGACGCCGTTCGTCGTCGCGGTGATGAGGAACCAGATCCACACGACGAACAGGCCGAGTGGGAGCACGAGCGGGGTGTCGCGCAGGAAGGAGACCGCCATGCTCGCCGGCGTCTCGCCAGACTCGTTGGGGAACTGGATGGCCAGCAGGGCGAACGACACCGCGACGACCGCCTGGCCGATCAGCTTCGTCCGCGCGCGCAGCCCGGTGCTGCGCTGCTTGAAGATCTTCAGGTAGTCGTCCGCCATGCCGACCAGGCCGAGGCCGACCATCAGGTAGAGGAGCAGCAGGCCGGACGCCGTCACCGGGCGCCAGGTCACCAGGTGGGTGATCAGGTAGCCCGCCAGTACCCCGACGATGATGGCCAGCCCGCCCATCGACGGCGTACCTCGCTTGCCCTCGTGCGCGGGGTAGGGCTCCCCCTCGGTGGACTGCCGGATCGCCTGCGCGTAGCCGCGCCTGCGCAGCAGCGCGATCAGCAGAGGCGTGCCGACCAGCGCCACCGCGGCGGCGATGGCCATCGAGATGACGACGAGCCTCATGCGCGCGGCACCTCGTCGGCCTCACGCACGGCCACTCGCGACGCGTCAGCCTCGAGCAGCGCCTCGGCCACGACCTCGAGCCCGATCGAGCGCGAGGCCTTGACCAGCACGATGTCCTCGGGGCGCACCTGGGCCGTCAGCAGGGCGATGGCCGCGGCGGGATCGGGCACGAGCACCGGCTCGCCGTCTCCATCAGTGGTGTCGCTGCCCGCGACGCGGGCCCACTCGTCGCACGCGGCACGGTGCATGGCGCGCGTCGCCTCGCCCACGCACACCAGTCGCGCCACGCCCTCCTGCACAGCGAACGAGCCGACGGCTGCGTGCGCCGACTCGGCGGCATCGCCCAGCTCGCGCATCTCGCCGAGGACTGCCCACGTGCGGCGGCCCCCGGACATGGCGGCCAGGGATGCGAGCGCCGCGCGCATGGACTCGGGATTGGCGTTGTAGGCGTCGTTGATGACGGTGCAGCCGCCGGGTGCCTCGCTGACCTCCATCCGCCATCGACTGTCGGGGACGGCGAGCCCGAGGGCACCGGCGACCTGATGCACAGACAGGCCGCTCACCACCCCCACGGCAGCGGCGGCGAGGGCGTTGGAGACGTGGTGCCTTCCGCTCAGCAGAAGCTGCACAGGCGCCGTCGAGGCAACGGCATCGGCGCCTGCATCGGCCGTGTCAACGAGCGTGAACCGCGCTCGCGCGCGCTCGTCGAGCCGCACGTCTGTCGCCCGCACGCGCGCATCGGATGACTCGCCGAAGCGCACGACGTGCGCAGCGGTGTGACCTGACATGGCGGCGACGAGCGCATCGTCGGTGTTCAGGACGGCCGTCGCCGACGCCGGCAGGTCGCGGATGATCTCGCCCTTGGCCCGGGCGATCGCCTCGCGCGAGCCGAGGAGCCCCAGGTGGGCGGAGCCCACGTTGAGGAGCACACTGATGTCCGGTCGCACCAGCCCGGCCAGGTAGGCAATGTGCCCCTCCCCGCGCATGCCCATCTCGAGCACCAGGAAGCGCGTGCTCGCGTCGGCCTGCAGGACGGTCAGCGGGAGACCGACCTCCGTGTTGAAGGACCCCTGGGGACTCACCGTCGGCCCGGCCGTGGCGAGGACCCGCGCGATGAGGTCCTTCGTGCTCGTCTTGCCGCTCGATCCGGTGACGGCCACCACAGAGCACGTCAGCCGTGCAGTCCGGTACCAGGCGGCGAGCGCGCCGAGCGCGGCCACCGGATCCTCGACGACGACGCAGGGCAGATCGGCTCCGTCTGCATCGCGCACGGGCCGACTGCACAGCACGAGAGGCGAGCCCGACTCGACGGCAGACGCAGCGAAGTCGTGACCGTCGACGCGCTCACCAGGGATCGCGACGAACAGCGCACCAGGCACGACCGCGCGCGAGTCGGCGACGACGGACGTGATGGAGGTTCGGCCGACCGCGTCGTCCGGCACGCCGTGCAGCACACCCGAGACCGCGGCCGCCACCTCGTGCGGGGACAGGGGGATCATGTCCGCTCCCGGAGCGCCCGGGTCAGGACGGCGACATCGTCGAACGGGGTCACCACCCCGGCCACCTCCTGCCCGGTCTCATGTCCCTTGCCGAGGACCAGCACGACATCGCCGTCTCCGGCGAGGTCGACGGCCCGGCCGATCGCCTCGGCCCGACCCCCCTGCTCGATGACCGCGCACCGCGAGGCCTCGTCCAGCGCCCCTCGCAGGACCGCCGCCCGGATGATGCTCGGCTCCTCGCTGCGAGGATTGTCGTCGGTCACGATCAGGACGTCGGCGAGGCGCGCCGCAGCCCGGCCCATGAGCGGACGCTTGCCCGGGTCGCGATCGCCGCCGGCGCCGATGACCACGATGACGCGGCCTGTGCCCTGGGCCCTCACGGCGCCGACCGCGCGCGTGATGGCGTCGGGCGTGTGGGCGTAGTCGACGATCCCGACCACTGCTCGCAGGGCTCCTACGGGGGCAGGCACGACCTCCATGCGACCGGGCACGTGCACCGCGGCGATACCCCGTGCCGCCGCGTCAGCGCCGATCCCCGCGGTGCGCAGGATGCCGAGAGCGCACAGCGCGTTGGCGACGTTGTACTCCCCGGGCAGGGGGACCTTCAACCATGTCCGCTCGCCGCGGGGGCCCAGGACATCCACCTCGGATCCGGTGACGGACGACTCCACACGTGCCGCGTGCCAATCTGCCTGCGTGTCGTGGACGGACCACGTGAGGACCGGGACCGTCGCCTGCCGGGCGAGGCGACGACCGTACGCGTCATCGATACCGACGACTCCGATCGAGGAGTGCCGCTCGTCGAACAGTTGCGCCTTCGACGCGAAGTAGTCCTCCATGTCGGAGTGGTAGTCGAGGTGGTCCTGCGTGAGATTCGTGAAGCCCATGACGTCGAAGCGGAAGCCGTCGAGCCGGTGCTCGCGGACCGCGATCGAGCTCGCCTCCATCACCACCGCCTGCGTGCCGCGATCGCGCATCCGCCCGAGAATCGCCTGCAGGTCCGCCGCCTCGGGCGTCGTGCGCGGCAGCGGGCGTCGTTCCGCATCGAGGTGGACTCCCGTCGTCCCGATGGCTCCCGCGCGCAGCCCTGCCGCGCGCAGTCCGGACTCGACCATCGCGGCGACGGTCGTCTTGCCATTCGTCCCGGTCACCCCGAGCAGCTGCAGGCTGCGTGCCGGCCAGGCATACACCGCTGCGGAGATCGGGCCGCTGATCCGCCGAGGATCGGCGACGACGAGGACGGGCACGGGTGCATTGCCGATGAGTCGTGCGCCCGCTGTGTCGGTGACGACGGCGACCGCCCCTGCCGCCACCGCCTGGTCGACGAACACGGCCCCATGTGTCGTGCGGCCGGGCAATGCGAGGTAGAGGTCACCGGGCAGCACCGAGCGCGAATCATGCGTGATCCCGGTGACGATGACCGCGTCCGGCGACGCCACGTCCGCGAGCGAGGGGACGTCCAGGGCATGAACGGCACCAGCGGCGAGGGCAGCGCACAGGTCCGTGAGCGATGTCGGGCGGAGGTCGGGGCGCAGTGCGTCCGACATCGCTCAGCCCCCAAGCGGCAGCCGCGAGGCGGGCATGCCCGTCGGCGGGACCTGACGCGCCTGCAGCGCGTACGTCATGACACGCTTGAATACCGGGCCGCCGAGCTCGCCGCCGTAGCGGCCCTGCCTCGGGTTCACGAGGAACACGCCGACCACGAGGGCCGGGTCGTCCGCGGGCGCCATGCCGACGAACGAGGCGACGACGCCGCTGTAGCACCTGCAGGACGCCTTCCACGCCTGGGCCGTGCCGGTCTTGCCGCCCACGCGGTACCCCGGGATCGCGGCATTGGGCGCGGTGCCGCCGGGGCCGACGACTGCCTCGAGCATGGCCCGCACCTGACGTGCCGTGGCGGCCGACACGACGCGCGTCGGCTTGCCCTTCGTCGGGTCCTCGACGGTTCCGTCGGCGTTGACCACCTCGTCCACCAGCCGCGGTGGGAGCCGGACCCCGTCGTTCGCGATCGTCGAGAAGACGCTGGTCGCCTGCACCGCGTTCATGCTGAAGCCCTGGCCGAAGGCGATCGTCGGGAAGGACGTGGCCGACCACGTGTCGCGCTTCGGCAGGATGCCCGCCACCTCGCCCGGGAAGCCGATGCCGGTCTTCTCCCCTGCGCCGAACTTGCGCAGGTAGCGCTCGAGGGTCCCTCCGCCGATCCGCTCGGCGGCGATGATCGTGCCGATGTTGCTCGACTTCGCCATGACGCCCGTGAGTGTCAGGTTCAGGGTGCCGTGCGGTGTGTGGTCCTGGAACTGCTCACCGCCGCGCTTGAGAACTGGCGGGATCTTGAACCATGTGTAGGGATTCGCAGCGCCCTCGTTGACGACCGCGGCCAGCGTCATGAGCTTGGCCGTCGAGCCGGGCTCGAAGACCTCTGTAAGGGCGCGGTTGCCGAGGTTCGCCTCGTCCGACGCACCCGGGTCGTTGGCATCGAAGGTCGGTGCCGTAGCGAGGGCCAGGATGTCGCCCGTGCGCGGGTCCATCACCACGAGGGTGCCGCTGTCCGAGCGGGAGGCCGCGACCTGGGCCGCGAGGGTCTCCTGCGCGACGAACTGGATGTCGCGGTCGATGGTCAGTCGCAGGTCCGATCCCGCGACCGGGTCGGTGCTCGCCTGTGCTGCCGTCGGGATCGCGCCGACGCCCGGGCCTCGCTCGTACGCCACCTCGCCGGCGGTCCCCACCAGCGACTCCTCATACGCGAACTCCAGACCGGCGAGGCCGTGGCCCTCGTCGCCGACGAATCCGACGACGTTTGCGGCCAGGTCGCCCGCGGGGTAGATGCGACGCGACGTGGGCTCGCTGAAGATGCCCGGAAGGCGCATCTCGCTGATCCGGTTCCATGTCTCAGGGGTCAGCGCCTTCGCCAGGTACACGAAACGCCGTTCGCCAGTGAGCCGGGGGACGAGCACGGCTGCGTCGACCCCGAGGACGGGCGCGAGCGCGGTCGCGACCGCGACCGGGTCCGTGACGAGCGTCTGGTCCGCGGTCAGATTGCGCGCCTCGACGGTGACTGCCAGCGGCTCACCCGATCGGTCGGTGATCGATCCGCGCTGCGCCGGCAGCTCGACCACTCGCATGCGCTGGCCCATGGCCTCGGCGGCGAGCGTCTCACCGCGCACCGCCTGGATCTCGATCAGGCGACCGGCGAACAGCGTGAGGATCAGGCCGGTGACGATCAGCAGGATCGTGCCGCGCTTGCGCGGATCGGCCATCACGACGACTCCGGCGGGCACGCGGCCGCGTCCGCCATCGTGCCCGCGCTGCGGGGTCGCCGGGGGTCGACGCTGCGAACCGCCGGTGGTCCGCGGACCACGGGCGGTCGTGCGCGTCGACGCCGTCACGGCACCGGCACCGCCTCCAGGCCGGCGTCACCGCTGGCCAGGTCGTCGGTGACGTCGAGCACGACGGTGTCCTGCCACAGGTTGTTCTCCGCGTTGGGGTTCCGGTCCCGCTTGCGGCCGGCCCCCTGCTCCCCGACCTGGTTCTCTGCGGCCTGCGCAGTTGCGGCATCCACCGCTGCCGCATCGACCGCCGCCGGATCGAGGTTCGGGTCGGCCACCACCGGCAGCCCGGCCAGGCCGTTGTCGACGGCCTCCGCGGACGTGGCATCGGCCGGGGTGAGCAGCCGCGGCATCGTCGACCGCCGCCCGGGGGCGGGCTTGGGCTTGCCCATGACTTCGCCGGTGGTGACGTCGAGGAAGACGGGGTTCTCGCTGGGCACCATGCCGAGCTCGCGGGCACGCGTCTCGAGCGACTCGGGCGCGCCCAGTGCAGCGACGGACTCGATCAGCGCCTGCTCCTGCTCGAGCAGCTGGCCCTGCTCAGCCTTCAGGGCGCTGATGGTGAAGGCGCCCTGCGCGAGCGAGGTGTTGATCAGCAGGATCGCGACCATCCCGACGGCCAGGCCGCCGAGAACGACGAGGGCGAAGACTCCGCGGCTGGCGCGCTCCGGGCGCAGGGGCGACACCACGCGCAGGTGCGGCCGCGACGCCCGCCTGCCACGGGCTCCGCGCGTCGCGTACTCCGTGCCCTCAGGTTTGGCAGGCAGCACGAGGTCGCTGGCGTCATGCGCATCGACCGCGGTGTCCGCGACCGGCGTCTCCACGGGCTTGCGTGCTGCGCTGCTCATGCGGCCACCGCGATCTTCTCGGCCGCCCGGACGCGCACCGACGCCGCGCGCGGGTTGACCTCGACCTCGGCCTCGGGCGCGGTCTCGGCGCCGCGCGTCAGCAGGCGCAGCCACGGGCCGCGCCCCTCGGGGATGACGGGCAGCCCGACGGGAACGTCGACCTTCGCGCCTGCAGCAAGTGCCTGCTTGACGATGCGGTCCTCGAGAGACTGGTACGACATCACCACGATGCGCCCGCCGACCGAGAGCGCCGCCAGCGCCTGCGGCAGTGCGCTGCGCAGGGCGTCGAGCTCGCCGTTGACCTCGATGCGCAGGGCCTGGAAGGTCCGCTTGGCCGGGTTGCCGCCGGTGCGACGCGCAGGCGCGGGGATGCACGCGCGGATGAGGTCGACGAGGCGGGCCGATGTCGTGAACGGCTGCTGCGCACGCTCCGCCACGACGCGGGCGGCGATGCGACTGGCAAACCGCTCCTCCCCGTACTGGCGGAGGATGCGGGTGAGCTCGGCCGCGGAGTAGGTGTTCAGCACGTCTGCCGCGGTCGGCCCGGTGGTCTGGTCCATGCGCATGTCGAGCGGGGCGTCCTGCGAGTAGGCGAATCCGCGCCCGGCCTCGTCGAGCTGCATGGACGACACCCCGAGGTCGAAGAGGATCCCCTGCACCTGGTGCAGGCCCAGCCGATCGAGCACCTCGGGCAGCTCGTCATACACCGCGTGCACCAGCGTGATGCGCTCCCCGAAGGCGCCGAGCCGCTCTCCCGAGGCGCGCAGGGCGTCCTCGTCGCGGTCCAGGCCCACGACCCGCAGCTCGGGGAAGCGCTCGAGGGCGCACTCAGCATGCCCACCCAGGCCGACCGTCGCGTCGACGAGCACCGCACCCGGCTCCTCCAGGGCCGGTGCGAGCAGCGTCAGCACCCGATCGCGCATGACCGGGATGTGGGCGGGGGTACTCATCGTCAGCTCCACGTCCCCACGACGGAAGATGCGAGCACGAGCACCCCGCCGGTCATCGCCAGGGCCAGTGCCAGCACCGCCGTGGACCGCAGGGTGCTGCGGACCGGTGCGTGTGGCAGGTCGAGGCTGCTCATGGTCTCCCCCTCGGAAGGTTCGCGGTCGGGTCGTGCGGTTCGTTCGGCTGGCTCGGGTTCTGCGGGTGGTGCTGCGCTCCGCTGCGGTCAGGTCCCCGCCCGCCGTTTCCAGCGGTGCCTGGCGCGGGGGAAGTCGCGTCAGGAGCGAGGAGCGGGAGGAGACCTCACCGCACGGGTCGCGTCAGATGCCGGGAAGCACCTCCTCGGAGAGGTCCGAGAAGGCGGTCTCCTGGGCGGAGAGGTAGGCGGCCCACGCCTGGGCGTCCCAGATCTCCGCGGTGGTGTTCTTGCCGACGACGACGACGTCGCGGTCCAGACCGGCGTACTCCCGCAGCGCCGGCGGCACGGTGATCCGGCCCTGCCGGTCGGGGATCTCGTCGAAGGCACCCGAGAACAGGACGCGCTGGTACGCCTGAACCCGCGGATCGGAGCGCGAGGCCTCATTGAGGCGCTCGGCGTAGGAGGCGAACTCGGCCGCGGGCCAGACGACGATCGCTCGGTCCTGGCCCTTGGTGAGGACGAGGCCGGAGGCGAAGCCCTCCCGGAACTTGGCCGGCAGCACCAGCCGCCCCTTGTCGTCCAGTTTGGGGGTATGGGTGCCCAGGAAACCGAGGAACATGCGTCCCCTCCTCCCCTTAGGCACCAGACGTCCCCTTGGCCTCACCAAGTGACGCCACTGTACTCCACTTTCCTCCACCGTCAACCACCTTGTGAGGGCAAATCTCCCCCATTCCTCCACCACGACCCTCAGGTCCCCGCTGGGCGAGCCGGTCCGGTGCCGCGCCGCGGACCCCGTACCCTGCACGGGTGCGCACGCGTGGCCTGGCCGGAGCCCTTCTGCTCCTGAGCGCCACCGGCCTGTTGGCCGCCTGCACCGGGAACTTCCCCACGACCGCGACCAGTGCGCCGACCGCCGGGGCACCCACGACGCCGGCGCCCGAGCCCTCCCCCACGGCCCCCCTCGCGCAGGAGCCGGTCGAGCCCACCCCCACGCCGACCCCCACGCCCACGCCGACCCCCACGCCCTCGTGGGTGTCCCCGTTCACGGGCCTGCCCGGTCCGGAGGGCGTCACCGACCAGCCCGTCCTGATCGTCAAGCTCGACAACACCCGCAATGCCCAGCCGCACGCCGGGTTGATCGATGCGGACGTCGTCTACGTCGAGGAGGTGGAGTACGGGATCACGCGACTGGCGGCGGTGTTCTCCAGCACCGTCCCGGAGCGGATTGGCCCCGTGCGGTCAGCGCGCATCACCGACATCGACCTCGTCGCGCAGTACGGCAAACCGGCGTTCGCCTACTCGGGCGCGCAGCGCAAGATGTTCGAGAGCCTGGACTCTGCATCGATCATCGACGTTTCCCCGCGCCGCTGGGCGACGGGCTACAGCCGCGACTCCGCTCGGCGTGCGCCCTACAACTACTTCCTCGACGGAGCGGCCGCCCTCGCCCACGCGAAGGAGGCGAGCGTGTCCCGGGACATCGGATTCGTGTTCTCCCCGGACATCCCCGCCGGCGGCCGGATCGCCACCGACGCGCAGATGGAGTGGAGTTACGCCTCCGCCGGGTTCGAGTACAAGCCCAGGCGCGGCACCTACGCGGTGAGCCTCAATGACGAGCGCGCCGGGGCCGAGGAGCTCAAGGCCGGCCAGCAAGCCGACACCGTCGTCATCCAGTACGTCGAGCAGAGGCCCTCGATCTTCTACGACAAGGGCGGCGGCAACACCCCGCATGCGGAGACCATCGGCAGCGGTCGGGCCATCGTGCTGCGCGACGGACTGGGCTGGAAGGTCCGATGGGAGCGGCCGAAGGGCAAGGTGGGCACGACCTTCACGATGGAGGACGGCCAGCCGATGCCGTTCAAGCCCGGTCAGGTGTGGGTGGTGCTGCTCGACAAGGAGCGCAAGGCGACCGTCACCCCGTGGACGGATCCCCTCGCCCCCGCCCCGTCACCGTCGACCACGGCATCGAGCCCCGGCGCGACGCCGAGCGGCACGCCGTCCTGAGGCCCCCCCTCAGGGCGACCGCAGCGCGGCCGGGTCGGACACACGCAGATCCGCCGACACGACGTCGGCGCTCGCGACCCCCTTGGGCGCCTCGACGCCCATCTCATGCAGGCGCTGTGCCTGCACCACGACCTGGCGGTCGTACGACCCGACGAACGCGTTGTAGCCCCTGACCGCCTGCTCCAGTCCTCGCCGCATCCCGTCGATGTGATCGGTGAGCGTGGCCAGGCGCGAGAGCATCTCTGCACCTGCCGCACGGATCTCCTCGGCGTTGTCGGCCATCAGTTTGCGCTGGTACCCGAACGCGATCGTCCGAAGCAGGCCCACCATCGAGGTCGGCGTCGCCAGGACGACGCGGCGCTCGAACGCCTTCTCCAGCAGAAGCGGGTCGGCCTCGAGCGACACCGACAGGAGGGATTCGAGCGGCAGGAACATCACGACGAAGTCCGGTGACGTCGAGACGTCCGAGTAGCCCTTGCCCGCGAGCTCACGAGCCCGAGCAAGCACATCGCTCGCGTGCTTGCTCAGCAGCTCTGATCGTCGAGACTCGTCGGTCTCGGAGATGGACTGCCAGTAGGCGTCGAACGGGAACTTCGCGTCGACGAGCACCTCTCCCCCGCCCGGGAGAATTACGACAACATCCGGACGAGTGCCCGAGTCGCGGATGTCCTGCCTGCGGTAGTGCACGCCCTCGACCATCCCCGCGTGATCGAGCAGACTCTCCAGCTGCATCTCGCCCCACTGCCCGCGCGTCTGGCCACCGGCCATGGCGGCGCGCAGCTGCGCCGTCGCCTCCTCGAGCCCCGCATACCGCTCCTGCACCGCGGACAGTTGCGCGGTGATGGCGGCCTCCGCCACGGCCCGATCACGATGGGCACCCTCGGCCGATCGGCGCAGGCTCTCGAGGTTCTCGCGCACCGGGGCCAGCAGCGCGTCGAGCTCGACGACGGAGGTGGTGGACGGACGGGTCCGGGCGCGCATGACCGCCATCCCGAGCAGTACGCCGATGATCACACCGACAAGGAGAGCTACCGCACCGATCAGCACCTGGTCCACGATCCTGATGCTCGCAGGAGCCCCTGACATCGGTGTGACGACACGACGTCGCGAAGCATGACGGCAGCGACGGGGCACCTGCTCCTCGGGTGCTGTGGCAGGCGTGGCAGACTCTTGGCCCCTTATGAGCGTGGGGAGTGGGTGCGTGGAGCCGGTCGCCGAGGAGCAAGCATTCGTCGACCGCGCCTATCACCTGCTCGCGGACCTCGAGGAGTCCCTCGCCCAGCGGGTGCGCGCCATCGCCGCCGCTCCCGCGACCGGCACCGGCCAGGACCTGCTCGAGCGGCAGGCTCTGTTCGACGCCCTCGCCCAGCAGTCGCGCAGCGCGCAGGCGGCCCGTCAGCGCCTGTGCTTCGGTCGTGTCGACCACGATGACGGACGCGTGCACCGCATCGGCCGCATCGGCCTTCGCGACGCGGACGGCGAGCCCGTCCTGCTCGACTGGCGGGCCCCGAATGCCGCGGGCTTCTACCAGGCAACGACGGTCGATCCCATGGGCCTGCGCCGACGTCGTCGCATCATCACCCGCGACCGCACGGTCACGCACACGGAGGACGAGGACCTCAGCGACCCGACGGTGATCGCCGTCGACGCCGCTGCGCGCGCGGTCGACGCACCGCGCGATGGCCGGATGAGCGACATCATCGCCACGATCGCCGGCGACCAGGACCGCATCATCCGATCATCGCTCAACCAGGTGACCGTCGTGCAGGGCGGGCCCGGCACCGGCAAGACCGTCGTGGCGCTGCACCGCGCCGCATGGCTCCTCTACACGCACCGGGAGCGACTTGCACGCGACGGTGTCCTCGTCATCGGGCCCTCGAGCGTGTTCCTGCGCTACATCGATCAGGTGCTGCCGAGCCTGGGCGAGACAGACGTGGTGCTGCTGACGCCGGGGCAGCTCTACCCCGGCGTCTCCGCCACGCGACCGGATGCACCCGCGGTCGCGGCGATCAAGGGCGACCTTGCGATGGCCACGGTCATCGCCAATGCGGTGCGCTCACGCATCCGCGTGCCCGACCACGACGTGACCATCCGCCTGTCCGACGGCTCGGACGTGACCATCACCGCGGCCCAGCTCGCCGACGCCCGCAAGGGCGTACCGCGCAATGGCACGTTCCACGCCAATCGCGAGCCCTTCCTGCGCCGGGCCCTTGACCACCTGTGCCGCGATCGCGTCCGCCGCCGGGGCGAGGACCCGGGCGATCCGGACCATCGGCTCGACGCCCTGGTCGACCTCGTCGAGGAGCCGAGCGTCCGGCGCACCCTGAACCTCATGTGGCTGCCGATCACGCCGGAGCGACTGGTCTCGCTGCTGCTGACCGACGCCGACACCCTCGCCCGCGCAGCGCGTGGCGTGCTCTCCCCCCGGCAGCAGCAGCTGCTCCTCCGTCCGCCCGGCTCACCCTGGACGGTCGACGACGCCCCCCTGCTCGACGAGGCCGCGGACCGCCTCGGGGACTTCGTGCGGCCGACCGCCGAGGTCGAGCGCGAGGACCCGGACTACGGGGAGCTGCGGGTCGAGGATCCCTTCGCGCGGCACCGCCCCACGACCACGGTCGCGGAGCGTGCGCTCGAGGACCGCTCGTGGGTCTACGGGCACGTCGTCGTCGACGAGGCGCAGGAGCTGTCGCGCATGGCCTGGCGTGCGCTCTCCCGACGGTGCTCACGGCGGTCGATGACCGTCGTCGGCGATCTCCAGCAGGCGGCCCACCCGGCCGGGGCCCGCGACTGGCACGAGGCCCTGGCGTGGGCAGGCGACCGCATCGACGTGCACGTGCTCACCGTGACCTACCGCATCACACGGCAGGTGGCCGACACCGCGACCGAGCTGCTGACCAGTGCCGGCGGCGACGCCCCGATCCTGCATCCGATCCGCGAGGGCGCGCCGACCGAGGAGCTCGAGCTGCGCCTCGCCGACCTCGTGCCGGCGATCCTCGCGCGGTCGGACGACGGACGCATCGGCGTCGTCATCCCCGACGCGGATGCGGATGCCCTTGCGGCATGGCTCACGGACGCCGACCCGCGCTTCGCCTGCGGGGACGACGCCGTCGACGCGCCCATTGCGGTGCTCACTGCCCGGGAGACCAAGGGCCTGGAGTTCGACCACGTGTTCGTCATCGAGCCCGACGCCATCGCCCGCCAGGCCCCCCGCGGAGCCGACATCTACGTGGCCTGCACTCGCGCGACCCAGACGCTCCACCTCGTGACCCTGGTGGAGTGACCCGCTCACCAGCAGGACTCCCACGATCGACCGTTGCAGAATCGTTGCGAACGTGCCGAAACAGCAGGCGGGAGGCAGGCGTCCCAGTCATGCTCGTCCTGCTGCCTGCGCAGCAGCACACCGAGGAGGCACCATGTCACGATCCCGCAGGCTGATGGCCGTCGCCGGCCTGGTGACGGCAGGCATCCTGCTCGCCGGCTGCGGTGGGTCCGGGAGCTCGGACGCCATGGGGGACGGCGCGATGTCCGCCGACATGGCGATGACCGCCGAGATGCCTATGGCCGAGGGCGCCCCGATGGACACCAAGACCGTCGCGGATCGCTCGGTCATCCGCACGGCCTGGCTCTGGCTGCGCGTGGATGCTGTCGACACCGCCGTCGCGGAGGTGCGCGCGCTCACCGCGTCCGCCAAGGGGGTCATCGTCTCCGAGACGGTCGCAGGAACCGAGGGCAATGCCAGCGCGACCTTGACGGTCCAGGTGCCCGCCGACGGCCTCGACTCCTTCCTCGAGGACGTCAGCGCACTCGGGAGCGTCGACTCCCTCGAGGTCACCGCGAGCGACGTCACCATGCAGGTCATCGACCTCGACGCGCGCATCACCGTCCTCGAGGACAGCATCGCGCGACTGACGGAGCTGCTCGCCGAGGCGCAGCAGGTGGCGGACATCGTTGCCATCGAGGCCGAGCTGTCGGCCCGACAGGCTGAGCTGGACTCGCTGAACTCCCAGCGCGCCTACCTGGCCAACCAGGTCGCGATGTCGACGGTCACCGTCTCCCTGCTCCCCGTGACCGTGGTGTCGGACATCGAGCTGCCGGGCTTCCTGTCCGGCCTGGAGACCGGCTGGTCCGCCTTCCTCACCCTGATCGCCTTCGGGATCACCGCACTGGGCTTCCTCGTGCCGTTCCTCATCGTGGCCGCGCTCATCGCGGTGCCGCTGGTCATCGTGCTGGTGCGGCGCTCGCGCCGCCGACGTAGAGTCCAAGGGTGGGACGACTCCGGCGCTGGTTCACGCGACGCCGGGTCATCGTCCTCGCCCTCGGCGTCCTCGCCGTCGTCCTCGTAGCCGGACTGGCCGTCCGGCAGGCGGCTGCGCCTGCCGTCACTCCCACGGCCCTCACGCTCCCCGGGGCGGCGACCTCGGCAAGCGACCCCACGCCGGTGCAGCTCGAAGCCGATCTGTACCTGCCCCCCGGCCTTGCGCCCGAGCAGCGCGCCCCGGCACTGCTGCTCGCCCACGGGTTCGGCGGGAGCAAGGCGTCGGTGGCGCAGGACGCGACGGCCTTCGCTGAGGCCGGCTTCGTCGTCCTCGCCTACTCCGCTCGCGGGTTCGGCGCATCGACGGGCGACATCTCAATGAACGACCCGGACTTCGAGGTGGCTGACGCGTCCGCGCTCATCTCCCACCTGGCGACCGTGCCCGAGGTCGTCGTCGATGCGCCCGACGACCCGCGCGTGGGCATCGCGGGCGGGTCGTACGGCGGCGCCCTCGCGCTGATGGCGGCCGGATACGACCCGCGCGTGGACGCGATCGCCGCCGACATCACCTGGAACTCGCTCGAGGACTCGCTCTTCGGCCAATCGGCACTCGACTCCGACGACCTCGGTGCGTACAAGTCGCTGTGGTCCGGGCTGTTCTTCAGCTCCGGTCAAGCGCCGCGCCCCGGCGACGACGTGACCGAGTGCGGCAGGTTCACCGACGCGTGGTGCGCGGCGTACGTGCGCGCGGCGACGACGGGCACGGTCGACGCCGACGGGGCCGCGCTCATGCGCCGCTCGTCACCCATGAGCATCACCGACCGCATCACCGCACCGACCCTGCTCGGCGGCGGCCAGGCCGACTCGCTGTTCCCGCTCGCCCAGGTGAGTGCCAACGCCGAGCAGATCCGCGCGGCGCATCCGGATGCACCGGTCAAGGTCGTGTGGCATGCCGGGGGCCACGACGGCGGCCTCGCCTCTCCGGACGCCGTGACCGACCAGCTGCGCAGCCTGACCATCGACTGGTTCCGTGACCATCTCGCGGACGGCCCGGCAGTGAGCACGGACTTCCTGTTCGCCCGGACGGAGGGCTCGGCGCTCAGCGACCGCGCAGCCGGCACGTTCGACGTCATCGCGGCGCCGCAGTTCCCGGGCCTGCAGGGCACCTCGACCCAGGAGGCCGCCCTCGCCGGACCGCCTCAGCAGGTGCTCGCGCCAGCGGGCGGCCTGCCGTCAGCGATCTCGTCGGTTCCGGGGCTGGGCGGCGTGGGGGGTCTGCTCGGGCTCGCCGGCGTGGGTACGGCCCTGGGCGGCGAGCAGCAGACCGCGACCTTCGTCTCCGAGCCCCTGGTGGCACCGCTCTCGATCGTGGGCTCGCCGCGCGCCCGCATCACCATCGCAGCGGACCGTCCCGTCGAGGGCGCCACCGTCTTCGCAGCGGTCCGCGTCCTGGACGGCGCCGGACTCCCGCGGCTGCCGGCCGGCCTCGTCGCACCCGTGCGCCTCGACGCCCTCGGCCCCGAGCCCGTCGAGGTCGGGATCGAGCTGCCTGCCGTTGTCGCCGACGTCGCTGCGGGCTCGCGCATCGCCCTGACGCTCACGACCACCGACCAGGCGTACCGGATGCCCGCAGGCCCCGCGGTCTACTCGATCGCCCTCGCCGACCCGACCGTGGTCGTCCCGACCGTCACCGGCACGCCCGTCGGCGGAACGCGGCCGGTGTGGACCTGGCCGCTGCTCGCCCTCGGGGCCGTCGCGATCCTCGCCCTCGTCCTGCTCCTTACCGGCCGACGACGCAGGGCAGCGGGCGATCCCGCGCGACTCGACGACGAGCCAATCGTCGTCACCGGACTGGTCAAGCAGTACCCCGGAGGAGTGCGTGCGGTCGACGGAGTCGACTTCGTCGTGCCCCGGGGCACCGTCCTCGGACTCCTCGGACCCAACGGTGCAGGCAAGAGCACAACGATGCGGATGATGATGGGCCTGATCACGCCGACCTCCGGCGAGGTTCGCATCTTCGGCGAGCGGGTTCGCCCGGGCGCGGCGGCACTCGCGCGGGTGGGCTGCTTCATCGAGGGCCCGGGGCTGCTGCCGCACCTGACCGGGAGGCAGAACCTCGACCTGTTCTGGCGCGCCTCCGGCCGCACCGGCGATCCGCGCATGGACGACGTCCTGAGCATCGCCGGACTCGGCTCGGCGATCGATCGCAGGGTGCGCACGTACAGCCAGGGCATGCGCCAGCGCGTGGGCATCGCACAGGCCATGCTCGGCCTGCCCGACCTGCTGATCCTCGACGAGCCCACCAACGGCCTCGACCCGCCGCAGATCAAGGAGATGCGCGAGGTCATGAAGGCGTACGCCACCGACGGCCGCACCGTGATCGTCTCCTCGCACCTGCTCAGCGAGGTCGAGCAGACATGTCGCGAGGTCGTCGTCATGGGTGCCGGCCGCGTGATCGCCCAGGGCACCGTCGAGGCGCTGCTGGGCGAGTACCACGAGAAGAGGCTGGAGGACGTCTTCCTCGACCTTGTCGGCGTAGGCCATGAGGTGACGACCCGAGGAGGCGCCGGATGACCACCCCGGTGATCGACACCGCCCACCGGTACCAGCCGCGACGCACGCTCACCGTGCGCGTGGAGCTGGTGCGCCAGCTTCGCCGCCGTCGCACCCTGATCGCGTTCGGCGTGGCCATCGCCCTACCGCTCATCGTCGTAGCCGCCGTCACCCTCGGCCCATCGTCGTCCAGCGGCGGAGGCGGCTTCGGCGACGGTGACCTCGACCTCGTCGGCCTGGCCACCTCGGGAGCGTGGAACTTCGCGCTGACGATGCTGTTCTTCGGCTCCGGCTTCCTGCTGACGATCATCGCCGCGATGTTCCTCGGCGACAGCGTGGCCAGCGAGGCATCGTGGTCGACCCTGCGCTACCTGCTCGCCGCTCCCGTGCCCCGGCGCCGACTGCTGCGCGCGAAGGCGATCGTCGGACTCCTGCTCACGGCGATCACGCTGGCGATCCTCGTGCTCGCCTCGTGGATCATCGGCGCGCTCGCGTTCGGCGTCGCACCACTGTCGAGTCCGCTCGGCGGGTCATGGGACACCGCCGAGTCGGCGTACCGCCTCGCCATCGTCGCCGGCTACATCGGGCTGATGATGCTGATCCCGGCGGGCATCGCGTTCCTGATGAGCGTGCTCACCGATGTTCCGCTGGGTGCCGTGGGCGCCGCCGTCGTCATCGTCATCGTCGCCAACATCCTCGACGCGATCGAGGCGCTCGGCGACCTGCGACGGCTGCTTCCGACCGACTACGGCAACGCGTGGGTCGATGCGCTCGCCCCGACCATCGCCTGGGAGCAGATGGCGATCGGCGCGTCCTACAGCGTGGTGCTGTTCACGCTCCTGGTGGTCATCGCCGTGCTGCGGTTCGACCGCAAGGACATCACCAGCTGACGACGTCGGCTCAGCCGTAGTTGCATCGGGTGACGACGCCACCCACGGTCGACACGTTGAAGCGCTCCGTCCGGTTGTCCAGCGTCGCCGGCTGGGGAACCCCGTCGATCGTGGTCACGCGCAGGATGTAGCCGTTCGACTTCGCGAAGGCACCCGCCTGCTGCTCCGTCATGCGCCCGTCGACCATCTGCGCGCACATGCCGAGCATCTGGGCCGATCCGGCGACCGTGGGCGCGCCCTGCGCCTGCTCGAGCGAGCGTGCCATGCGCAGCAGCTGGGCGTAGGTCAGGCCGGTCGTGTCGATCTGGATGGTCGTGCGGCCCGGCTCCGTCATCGTCGAGCCCGGTCGCATGGTCATCCGCAGGGTGCCCCCGTGCTTGCGCACATCGGACTCCGAGCAGCGCAGGGATGCCGGCGGCGGCGGGGCATCACCGCTGAGCGCCTGCGTGTAGCAGTTGGCGAAGACCTCGGCGCGGACCGTGTAGCGCATGCCCGGATCGCCCATCGGGAGGCTCACCCGACGCACCAGGACGCGGCGGATATCGGTCGACGGCTCGGCGGCCCAGCCGGTCTGCGCCCACCTCTCGACCAGGTCGATCCGACGCTGACCCTGCCGATAGCTCGCGCCCGCGAAGGTCTGGCCCCCTGTTGCGGTGCCGTTCGCGACCGTGATCGCGTCCGCGACCACGTCGACGCCGCCCCGCTGCGCGAGTCCCGCGGTGAACGCGGGCGACCACAGGGACCCTGCCGGGCCGAGCTCGTTCGCGGCGTCCGCCCAGGTCGTCGCCTCCGCGCGGTAGGACGAGTCAGGGACGTCGGCCGCATGGGCAGGTGCGGCGAACGCGAGGGCGAGTCCGGCCACACCGGCCAGGGCGGACAGGGTGCGCATGCGCATGACGACTCCCAACCATGAGGACGAGCAGTTCAGAGGACGGACGGCCTCCACGCTACGCCGAGCACCCTCGCCGCGCTCCCTGAGACGCGCCTACGACCGCTTCGGATCCTTGGTGAGCCACGGGATTCCGACGACCCAGTCGTAGGTCACGCTGGTGCGCAGGAGGAGGTCCTGCACCGAGCGATTCGCTCCACTGACGAGGACCCACAGCAGGCCCAGCGGGAACGCCGTGCAGAGCAGCGCCCGCACGAGGGAGACGAACCAGCCCGGGTGACGACCCTTGCGATTGACGACGCGCAGTCCCATGACGAGGTTGCCGATGGTGCGCCCGGAGATGGCCCAGAACACCGTCCAGTACAGCACGTTGAACACGTACCCGTAGACCACCATCGAGAAGACCGAGGGCAGCCGGTCGGTACGGCTCGCCGCACTCTGGAACGAGCTCGCCAGGTCCGCGTTGGTCGGGTTGACCAGGAAGGACAGCATCCACAGCGCGGCCACGGTGGCAAGGACGACGACGAACACGATGGCCACGTCAATGCCTGCAGCAACGGCGCGACTGACCAGGCCCGCACGCTCACCCTGGAAGGCGACCGCATCCGTCGGCAGGGACGGCAGGTCGAGGCCGGGATGCCGACCCTGCGACACGGCCTCGCGGTACTCGCGGAAGGTGGTCATACCGGAGGCTCCACGGTGCGCTCCTGCAGCGACTCAGGCTCGGCGGGTGACTCCAGGTCGCGGGACCGACGCCGGACGATCCGGTCGACCAGCCCGGCGAGCAGCAGGTCGGCACCTACCCCCTGTCGACGCACGGAGTCCAGCGCCTCCCCGGCAACACCACTGGTGGAGTCACGGATGATCTGCGGGAGGTCGATCTCGTCGATGACGTACTCAGCGATCCCCACGATCGGCACGCGGTCGATGACGGACTCGATGTCCGCCGCCTCGACGATCCGGTCGATCT
>JAFMFD010000076.1 GCA_017856385.1 Actinomycetota bacterium | reverse complement strand
GTCCTGCGCAAGGTGTGATCGAGGCCACCACCGCGCAGGACCCGCCATGCCGCACCATAGGACCGTGCGGACACCCCTGATCAGCGGCTGCGGCGTCCTGCTGGTCGCCGTACTCGGGATCAGCGGATGCTCGTCGTCCATGGTGAGCGTCGACGCGGTCCCGATGGGCACGGCCACGGCAGCAGCGCCGCAGGAGACTCCCGCGCCCGCACCGACCGACACGACTGCCAGCGCGCCCGCCCCGGCTCCGTCGACATCGGGAGCATCGACATCCGCGCCGGCCGTCACCGCAACACCACCGCCCACGGCCTCGCCCACCGCTGAGCCGGTCCCCACGGCACCTGTCGGATCCTTCGTCCTCGGCGACTCGATCGGCCTGTCCATCGCCCCGGCGCTGTCCCGCCTCGGCTACCCGGTGGTCGGCAAGGTCGGCCAGTCTGCCCGGACGCCCTACCTGGCTGAGCACCTGTCGTCGGCCGCAGCGCAGGCCGCACCGGCCTGGGTGATCGTGCTCGGCACGAACAATGCCGGACACGAGGAGGACGTCGCCAGCGTCCGGGAGTGGGTGCGCACGATCCGTGGGCTCCGGTCAGCCGACCAGCAGGTGTTCTGGGTGACCCCGTACCGGCCCTCGACCTACACCGGCGGGATGTCGGCCTGGACCCTCGACGCGCTCAACGCCGAGCTCGCGACCATCGCCGAGAGGCGCGACTGGCTCACCCTCCTCGACTTCGCCTCGATCGCCGAGGAGGAGTGGTACGAGCAGGACGGCCAACACCTGCACCCCGACCTCACCGGGCAGGAGGCGCTGGTCCGGCTGGTCGCGGGAGCCGACGCGACGCCTGCCGAGGTGCCGGCGCCCATCACCACGATCGCCCCGCCGGAGCCGGATCCGACCACACCGGCCGTGCCGGAGGATGCCCCGGAGTCGATGGAGTTCGGCCCCGAGTGATCGGTGGCGCCACGCCCGGGCGGGGGTGCCAGTACCCCGATTTCCCGTTCCGCATCGCCGCTCCTTGGCCTGGCCCTGCAGGGTCCAGTCACGGCACCACCGACTCTAGGAGACCATCATGGCGTCAATCCACCGCTCCCTGCGCAGCACCATCACGGGGGTGACGTCGGCGGCTCTGGTCGCAGGCGTCGCCGGCACGGTCCTGGCGCCGGCCGTCCGGGCCGACACCGGCATCCAGGTCTCCGCCGCCAGCATCACCCACACCGTCCCCGCCATGGGCGATGCCACCACCACGGGCGCACGCGTCCTGGGCCTGCCCGCGGCTGGCCTCGTCAACGTCGGAGGCATGGTCACGGCGAACTTCGGAGCAGTCTCGTACGCCGACGCCTACAGCCCCAGCACCTACACGTACACGTGGTTCGGCTGCTCGTCGCGCACCCAGGCCCTGGACACGTGCGCCATCCTCTCCGCAGGCTTCGCGGCCGGCGACGCCACCCGCAAGGGTGTCGGGTACATCGTCAAGGAGGCTGACCTCGGCAAGTACATCGTCTTCGGTGGCACCGTCAACGCCCGGGACACCACCAATGAACTGCGCAGCTCGGTCGTCGTCTCGAACCGGGCCGACGCCCCACTCGCGATCCCGACTGCGATCCCCACGTCCCCCCGACCCGTCATCGGCGTGAACGACGTCGTCGCAGGCCAGGCTGCGGGGCTCATCACCGGCACCTGGACGATGCCCACGGGGCAGACCTTCGCCAGCCGGCTGACGACTGCGTGGGCGTGCCCAGACGCCAATGCCGGGCAGACGGCTGACGCTGCCTTCAGCACGAGCGGATGCGTGAGCGTTCCGGTCACGAGCTCCTCGATCGACAACACAGTCAACAACGTCGCGACTCATCGCCTCACCACGACCGCCGCCATGGCAGGCAAGTACCTGGTCGCCATGTCGACCGTGGTGGCCAAGGCGAGCTCCGGCCAGCCGTACCTGTACACGGTTCGCTCGGCGACGGCCCTCCTTCCGGCCCCAGCGGCCGCCCCGACTCCCCCGGCCGACGCCACACCGCCGGTCGACATCATTGCTCCGGTCGACATCATTGCGCCGGTCCAGCCCACGATGACCGTTGTCGCCAAGAAGGTCGCCGAGCGGGGCAAGAAGCTGCTCGTGGCCGTCAAGCTGGCAGGCAAGGGCGCAGGCACGGTCGGCACGGGCCCGGCGATCGTCGAACTCGTCAAGTCCAACAGGTCCGGCGCCAAGGCGGTCAAGAAGCTGCGGACGATCGAGGTCGAGAGCCTGCGCGGAGCGCGCTACGAGGTCATTCCCGCGAAGATCAAGAAGGGCGACTACTTCCTCCGGGTCGTCTTCACCGACGCGGGCTCCGGCGTCCAGGCAGCCAGCTTGAAGAAGCTCCGCATCCGCTGACACCGCAGCCCGACGCATCAGCACTCCGTGCGGCCGGCTCCCCGCTTCTGGGGGACCGGTCGCACGGTGCGTGAGTGCGGTCGTGCGTCAGCCGAGCTCGTCACGCAGACGGGTCAGCGACCCCTGCACCACCGCGCGATCGGTCGTGAACCAGAAAGGCGGCATGCTGCGGCGCAGCGTGGGGCCGTAGCCGGCCGTCGCGAGGCGAGAGTCGAGCACCGCCACGACCCCCCGATCCGCCACGCTGCGGATCAGCCGCCCGGCCCCCTGGGCCATGAGGAGCCCAGCCTTCGGCACCGAGACGGACGCGAAGCCCGATCCGCCGGCCTCGTCGACAGCCCGCTGCCTCGCCGCCACCAGCGGATCATCGGGGCGGGGGAACGGGATTCGGTCGATGACGACGAGGATGCAGGACTCCCCCGGCACGTCGACCCCCTGCCACAGGCTCACCGTCCCCAGCAGCGTGGTCGCCGGCTCCTCGGCGAATCGCGCCACGAGCCCGGCCACCGCATCGCCACGCTGCTGCACCAGGATCGGCAGGTCCGCCCGATCGCGCAGCCGCACGCGCAGGTACTCGGCCGCCCGTTCCACGCCGCGCCAGCTGCTGAACAGGGCGAGTGTGCGACCACCGGCGGCCTCGATGAGGTCGGCCAGCTCGTCGAGTGCCTCCATCGGCACACCGTCGCGTCCCGGTGCAGGCAGGTCCCTCGCCACGTACAGGATGCCCTGGCGGGCGAAGTCGAAGGGCGAGCCGACGTCGGCGGTCTGCACATCGTCATCGAGTCCGACGGCGGCGAGGATCGGTGCGAAGGTGCCGCCCACGGTGACCGTGGCGCTGGTGAGGACGACCGGGCCGGCGTCGAACAGCGCGGAGCGGAGCAGGCCGGCGACCGAGAGCGGCGCGCGATGGAGCACCGGCGAACGCGCCCCCTCGCCCGGGTCCAGCCACACGACATCGTGCCGGTCGATCGCGAGCAGCGCCCCCGCGGTGTCGTGGACCTCCTCCAGCGCACCGGCTGCGCGTTGGCGCGCCGCGACGGCATCGGGGTCGCCCTCTCGTGCGGCGTTGACCTCGACGAGCGCGGCGTGGAACGCATCGCGCACGGCCGTCAGTGCCAGCACCGCGTCACGCCCCCACTCGGTGATGCGCAGCGGTCCGCTCGCACCAACCGCCATTGCACCGAGCGTCTCGCCCAGCTGGCCGATGGCGTCGTCCACGCGTTCCCGGGTCTCGGGCTCGACCAGCCGTCGCGCCGCTGCAGCGGCGCGCTCGGCCAGCGCCGGGGAGAGGTCCCGCGTCACCGCCTGGGTCGCGCGATCGACGAGCTCATGGGCCTCGTCGACGACCACCGCATCGTGCTCGGGCAGCACCGGGATTCCCTCGATCGCGTCGATGGCGAGCATCGCGTGGTTGGTGACGATGATGTCGGCATCCTGCGCCTGCTGGCGACGCAGCGCGGTGAAGCACTCCTCGCCGTAGGCGCACCGGCTCTCGCCGACGCACTCGCGGCGCCCGACCGAGAAGGCCCGCCACACACGTGCGTCGAGCTCACCGGGGTAGTCGTCCCGATCGCCCGTCTGCGTGTCCTCCGCCCAGCGGCGCAGCTCGACGGCCTGCTGGCCCAGGACGCTGGTGGGCGCGTCGAACAGCGCCTCGGCGTCGTCGTCCTGCGCACCTGAGCCGTGCAGCCGCTGCAGGCACACGTAGTTGTTGCGACCCTTCAGCACTGCGAAGGTGACGGGGCGCTCGAGGACAGGCTCGAGGGCCTGCGCCACCCGGGGCAGGTCGCGCTCCACCAGCTGCCGCTGCAGCGCGAGCGTGGCGGTCGCCACCACGACCGGCCCGCGCGACGGATCGGTGGCGTGCAGGGCCGCCGGAACGAGATAGCCGACGGACTTGCCGGTCCCTGTACCCGCCTGGATGACCGCATGCCCATGGCCGCTCAGCGCTGAGGCCACCAGACGCGCCATGGCCACCTGCCCGGAACGCTCCTCGCCGCCGATGGAGGTGATCACGGCCTCGAGGGCCGCCAGCAGCCGGGCATCGGCGTCGTCGTCCATGTCTGCCTGGCCGTCACCCATCGGGACCCGCCTGCGCAGGCACGTCCCCGGCGAGGGCCGTCAGCTCGGCCGCCAGGGCCGCAGGCACCCGGGCCCGCAGTCGGGTCCCCTGCTCCCCGTGCTCCTCCGCGCTGACCTCCCCGGTCCGGTGCGCGCGACTGACGAGGTCGCCCCGGGAGTACGGGACCAGCACGTCGACCTCGATCCACGCGCCGGGCAGGTCCTCCTCGATGGCCTCGAGCAGCTCGTCGATCCCCAGCCCGGTGCGGGCCGAGACGATGACCGAGTGCGGCTCGCGCCGGGCCAGCCGGGCCAAGGCGTCGGGTGGGGCGGCATCGGCCTTGTTGATGACGATGAGCTCGGGGATCCCGGTGGCCCCGATCTCCGCCAGCACCTCGCGGACGGCTGCGATCTGCTCCTCCGGTGCCTCGTCCGAGCCGTCGACGACATGCAGGATCAGGTCGGCATCCGACACCTCCTCCAGCGTCGAGCGGAACGCCTCGACGAGCTGGTGCGGCAGATGCCGGACAAAACCCACGGTGTCGGCCAGGGTGAACTCACGACCACGGGGGGTGCGCGCCCGACGCACGGTGGGGTCAAGGGTCGCGAAGAGCGCGTCCTCCACCAGCACCCCTGCGCCCGTCAGCCGATTGAGGAGGCTGGACTTGCCGGCGTTCGTGTAGCCCGCGATCGCGACCGCGGGGGTGCCACTCGACCGCCGCGACTGTCGCTGCGTCGCGCGACTCCCCTCCATCTCCGCTATCTGCCGTCGCAGCCGCGTCATCGATGCGCGGATGCGACGACGGTCGGTCTCGATCTTCGTCTCGCCCGGTCCGCGCGTGCCCACACCGCCGCCGCCCGAGCCACCGCCACCGGCGCCGCCGCCCTGTCGGGACAAGGACTCGCCCCAGCCCCGCAGGCGCGGCAGCAGGTACTGCATCTGCGCGAGGCTCACCTGCGCGCGACCCTCGCGACTCCGGGCATGCTGGGCGAAGATGTCGAGGATCAGCCACGTGCGGTCTACAACCTTGACCTTGACGATGTCCTCGAGCTGCCGCAGTTGGCCGGGGCTGAGCTCGCCGTCGCAGATGACGGTGTCGGCCCCCGTCGCCACGACGAGGTCGCGCAGCTCGCGCGCCTTGCCCGACCCGAGGTACGTGGCCGGGTCCGGGGAGGCGCGTCGCTGGATGACGCCCTCGAGGACCATCGACCCGGCGGTCTCGGCGAGCAGCGCGAGCTCGCGCATGCTCCGCTCGGCTTCCGCGAGCGATCCCTGGGTCCACACTCCCGCGAGCACGACCCGCTCGAGGCGGACCTGCCGGTACTCGACCTCGGTGATGTCCTCGAGCTCGGTGGACAGCCCCGCCACGCGCCGCAGCGCCTGACGGTCCTCGAGGTCCAGCTCGCCCGTGGCGACGTCCTCCGACCAGGGGCGCGGGTCCGTGTCCATCGCGCCAAGGGTGTCATGGCGGTCGCCGAGGCGCGGATGCGCTCCCCAGTAGGGTCGCATCCTCCCCGCTAGGGTCGAGTCGTGATCTCGCGACAGCTCGGCGCCACCGGACCACGCGTCGGCGCCGTCGGCCTCGGCTGCATGTCCTTCTCGTCCTTCTACGGCCCGTGCGACCCCGCCGAGGGCCAGCGCGCGCTCGAGGCGGCCGTCGACCTCGGTATCACCCTGTGGGACTCGGCCGAGGTCTACGGCAACGGCGGCAACGAGGAGTTCGTGGGCCCGGTGCTGCGCCGCCGGCGCGACGAGGTTGTCATCGCGACCAAGTTCGGCATCGACGCCACCGGCGCGGTGTCCGCCGGCCCCGAGCAAGCGCGCGCGGCGATCGACGGCAGCCTGTCGCGGCTCGGCGTCGACCACGTCGACCTGTGGTACGTCCATCGCATCGACCCGTCCGTCCCCATCGAGGACACGGTCGGCGCGATGTCCGAGATCGTCGCCGCCGGGAAGGTGCGCCACCTCGGCCTGTCGGAGGCGAGTGCGACGACGCTGCGCCGTGCTCATTCCGTCCATCCGATCAGCGCACTGCAGAGCGAGTGGTCGCTGTGGACCCGCGACATCGAGGTCGAGGTCCTCGGCGTCGCCCGCGAGCTCGGGGTGGCGATCGTCCCCTACAGCCCGCTCGGCCGGGGCATGCTGACGGCCACCCTCGACCGACGGGACGCCCTCACCTCGGATGATCGCCGCCTCGCCGGACCGCGGTTCTCCGAGGCGAACTTCGACGCGAACCGCGCCGTCGTCGACCGGCTCGTCGCCGAGGCCGACGCACGCGGGTGCAGCGCCGGCCAACTCGCGCTCGCGTGGCTTCTCGCCCAGGGCGACGACGTCATCCCCATCCCCGGGACCCGGCGCGTGCAGCACCTCGAGGAGAACGCCGGAGCCGCGTCGATGGCGCTGACGCGGGAGGAGGCCGATGCCCTGGCGGGGATGGTGACGGGCTTCGTGGGCGAGCGGTACGGGTACGCGCACGCCTACGGCGACAGCCCGCCGAGCGAAGGCAAGACGACGTCGCTCTAGGAGGGCATCAGGACGGTGCCCCGCGCCACGAGCTCGGCGGGGCCGGTCAGCAGCAGTGATCCCGTTGCCGTCTCGGTGACCAGCACCGTCCCGCCCGGCACGTCGACGCGGTAGGTCGACTCGCCGGTGGCCTCCGGCTCCATGATCCGACGGGCCGCCCACGCGACCGCGCAGGCCCCGGTGCCGCATGACTGCGTGGCACCCACGCCGCGCTCGTGCACGCGCATCGCGACGTGCCGGTCCCCCTGCGGCTTCAGGAATTCCACATTGGCGCCTTCGGGAAAGGCGTCGGCCGGGGCCAGTGCCGGCGGCTGCCTGAGGTCTCCCGCCTCGTCGAGGTCGTCGACGACCACGACCGCATGCGGGTTGGGCACCGCAACACCGATGGCCGGCCACGATCGCTGGCCCACCGACACCTGTCCCTCGGCCGTCGCGACGGCCGCACCCATGTCAACCGTGATCGAGCCGTCGTCGTTCAGCATCGTCGTGCGCAGACCGCCGCGCGTGCCGATGGTGATCTCGCGGTCGGTGACGAGCCCCGCGGAGTACAGGTAGCGGACGAACACCCGGGCGCCGTTTCCGCACATCTGCGCGACCGATCCATCGGCGTTTCGGTAGTCCATGAACCACTCGGCGATATCGGACCAGTCCGTGTAGTCCTCCATACGCGACGTCGGCACGACCCGGAGCACGCCGTCGGCTCCCAGGCCCCGATGCCGGTCGCACAGCCAGCGCACCTGCTCTGCCGTCAGGTCCCGGACTCCCGCAGCATCCGGGATGACGATGAAGTCATTCCCGGTGCCGTGGCCCTTCACGAAGGGCACCTCGTCCAGCCTGGTCACGTCGACACCCTAACGAGCGCCCGCGCGCTCGACGGCGCTCGCGTAGGCGTCGTCGACGATGTCGAGCACGTTCGCCCACGACTCATCCGGAGGCGTCGACTCATTGTGGTCGGCGATCCGCTGGCGCAGGCCCGGGTCCAGCCCCAATCGGACCAGGGCGGCCACCATGCCGGGATCGTCGGATGCGACCAGGCCCTCGACGCCGTCGTGGATGAACTCGGTCGACCCGGACTGCGCGCGGACAATCACCGGGAGCCCGGAGGCGCGGGCCTCGAGCGCGGCCAGTCCGAACGACTCCTTGACCGACGGCTGCACGTACGCATCGGCCCGGCCCAGCTCCTGCAGTACGCCGGCACGGTCCAGGCGGCCGGTGAACTCGAGAGCGTCAGCTAGCCCGAGGGACCGAGCCAGGCGCTGGGCACGCTCGCGCATGGGACCATCACCGACGACGGTGGCCGTGAGGTCGATCTGGCCATGGAGTCCCTGACGGGCGAGCGCGACCATGCGGACCCATGGCAGTGCACGCTTGCGCGGAGCCAGCCGCATCACCGTGACGACGTGCATGCGCTCGGCGGACACCTCGCGTCGGGGAACGCGCCACTGCTCCGGGTCGATGCCGTTGGGGATCACGAGCACCGGAGCCCCCTGGGGCACCGCGCGCTGCACCCGCTGCGCGGCGAGCGTGCTCACCGCGCTGAGCGTCACGCCCCACGACGACCAGCGGGCCAGGGCGTCGCTCGCCCGGAAGACCGGTGACGACATGGCGCCCCAGACGCTGTGGACCGTCACCAGCACCGGGATACCCAGCTCCCGCGCTGCACGTACGGCACCCCAGGCGAAGGGCGAGATCACTCCCGCATGCACATGCACGATGTCGACGGGATCAGAGCGGAGCACCCCGACGACGGCACGCCGGGTGCGCGGGTGGATGGGCAGGTCGGCCGGCAGGTGGGCCGTGATGCGGTGCACCGGAACTCCGTCGACCGTATCGATCCCCGAGCGCACATGACGGCCCGGCGTCGCGGTGATCACCCGGATGTCCCGGCCGGCTGCGACCTGGCGCTGGGCCAGTGCTGCGACCTGCGACTCGATGCCGCCCGTGCGCGGGGCGTAGCAGTCGCTGACGTGGGCGATCCTCACGCCGTGAGACCGTACGCCACAATGACCGGCATGCGGCACCGCACCCTCGTCTTCGTGCATGCGCACCCCGACGACGAGGCGCTCCTGACGGCGGGGACGATGGCGCGGGCGGCGGACGAGGGCCATCGCGTGGTCCTCATCGTGGCCACCGACGGTGCCGCGGGCCTGGCCTCGTCCGCCATCGGCGACCTCGCGACAGTCCGATCGGGCGAGCTTGCGGAGTCGGCCCGGATCCTCGGCGTCCACCGCACGGTGACCCTCGGCTACCCGGACTCCGGGCTGCACGCGGAGAACCCCGACGGCCTGGCCCACGTGGGGCGGTTCCAGATCGGGCGGCGGATCGCGCAGATCTGCGACGAGGAGGGGGCCGACATCCTCGTCGGCTACGACCGCTCCGGTGGGTACGGGCATCCGGATCACGTCCAGGTCCACCGGTCCGTGCGGACGGCGCAGACGCTCGCCGCTCGCCCACCAAGGCTGTTCGAGGCCACACTCCCCCGCGAGCCGATCGTACGAGCCGTGCGAGCCGCAGCACTTGCCCGCATCACGCCTGCGGGATTCGACCC
>JAFMFD010000075.1 GCA_017856385.1 Actinomycetota bacterium | reverse complement strand
TTCGAGCGGTACCAGGGGGTCAACGGCCGCCTGTCGATCCAGACCGACCCGCGTCTCCACCGCGATACCGCGGCCCTCATCGAGCAGGCCGTCGAGTTCAGCGCGCTCGCACCGAACATGATCGTCAAGATCCCGGTCACCGCGGCGGGGGTGGCAGCCTTCGAGGAGGTCACCTATCGCGGGGTCAGCATCAACGCGACGGTGTCGTTCACGGTGTCGCAGGCGCTCGCTGTCGGCGAGGCGGTGGAGCGCGGGCTGCGACGTCGCGAGGCGGAGGGTCTCGACGTGAGCCGCATGGGACCGGTCTGCACGATCATGGTGGGACGCACCGACGACTGGATGCGGGTCTCGGCGGAGAAGGAGCAAATCACCGTCGATCCGGGCATCACCGAGTGGGCGGGTGTGGCGGTGTTCAAGAGGGCCCACGCGCTCTACCAGGAGCGGGGATACCGCACGCGCCTGCTCTCCGCCGCGTTCCGCAACCACATGCACTGGAGTCAGTTCATCGGCGGCAATGTGGTGATCTCCCCGCCCTTCGGATGGCAGCGGCGCATCAACGCCAGTGGGATCGAGCCCCTGCACCGGCTGGACGAGCCCGTGGATCCGCGCATCGTCGAGGACCTCTACGACAACTTTGGGGAGTTCCGCAAGGCCTACGACGCGGATGGCCTGACCCCAGCGGAGTTCGACACCTACGGTGCCACCGTCCGCACGCTGCGCCAGTTCCTCCAGGCGACAAACGACCTCGAGCTCCTCGTCCGCGACGTCGTGCTGCCGGACCCGGACCGGTAGCACAGGTCTTCCGACCTAGTGCTCCTTGAGGTCGCGCAGGCAGGCCACCAGGAACTGGTGGTCCTCCACCTCGGGCAGCCCCGAAGCGTAGAAGCCCCCGACTACGCCGACGCCGGTGACGATGACCGGCATGCCGCCCCCTGCAGCCGCGTACTCCGCGCGACTCAGGCCGGTGGACTCGTGGAACTCGCTGCTGCGCTCCTCGTACTTCACCTTGGTGGCGAGGGTCGAGCGGTGGTAGCGCTCGACGACCCTGCGCTTGCGGGCGATCCAGTCGTCGGAGTCGGGCAGGGATCCGGGCAGCGCCGCACGGAACACGATCCGGCCGAGGTGCACGACCTCGATCACGATGGGCAGGGACTTCTCGATCGCCCTGTCCGTGGCAAGAAGTCCAAGGGCCACTGCCTCGGCCGTGGAGAAGGACGCCAGGTGCAGGGAGTCGAGTTCGGCCGCGAGCTGCTCGGTCGTGTAGTCGCCGGTCGTCATCGGGCGAGCCTATCCGTCGCATCAGGCAGTTCGGGCCGGTAGCGTGGCGACCACGGATTCAGGAATGCCGCGCATCGAGGGAGAGCACGCTGATGGACGACGCTCAGGAGCCGCTGTACCTGATCGCGACCATCCGTCCGCGTCCTGACCGGCTGGCCGAGGCAGAGCGCGAGGTCCGAGCCCTCATGGCGGGCACGCACGCCGAGCCCGGCTGCATCTACATGGACCTCGTGGAGTCCGCCGACGAGCCGGACACGTGGACGATGCTCGAGAAGTTCCACTCGCGTGCCGACTGGGAGGACCACATGCGCACCGACCATGTGATCCGCGGCAACGAGCGGCTGACCGACCTACTGCGCGCACCGACCGAGCTGCGGTTCTTCACCATTCGCCCCGAGCCGTGATGCGCACGGCGGCCGGACCTGCCGTGGCTGCCTAGACTTCGACCGTGCCCTCGATCGACCTCAATGCCGACCTCGGTGAGGAGTGCGGCGACGACCGCGCGCTCCTGCAGGTGGTGACGACCGCGAATGTCGCGGCTGGAGCCCATGCGGGTGGGGGCGAGGTCCTGCACCGCACGGTCCGCGACGCGGCCGAGGCCGGGGTTGCGGTGGGCGTCCATCCGTCGTACGAGGATCGCGCCGATTTCGGGCGTACCTCGCGACTTCAGGAGCATGACGCCGCGTCGCTGGCAGCCCTGATCCGCCATCAGTCCTTCGCCGTGGCCGCCGCCTGCGCGGCGCACGGCATCGCCATCACCCATATCAAGCCGCACGGTGCGCTCTACCACGATGTCGCCGCCGACGATGCGGCCGCGCGCGTGGTTGTCAGCGCGGTCGCGGACATCGCCGCGGACCTCGGCCATGAGGTCGCCGTCGTCGGTGCGCCGTCGTCGTCGATCTCGACGGCCTGCGCCTACCGCGACATTCCGTTCTGGGCAGAGGCGTTCGTCGATCGCGCGTACCTGCCGAGTGGGACCCTCGCTCCGCGTTCGGAGCCGGGTGCCGTGCTGCACGACGCGGACGCGGTGGTCGAGCAGGCCCTCGCGCTCGCGATGGACGGCTCGGTGACCGCAACAGACGGGAGCCGCGTCGTCGTCGCCGCCGACACCCTCTGCCTCCACGGTGACACGCCCGGCGCAGTGCTCCTCGCCGTGAGCGTGCGCACCGCACTCGAGGCGCATGGCCTGGTGATCGCGCACCCGACGCGGCCATGAGCACCGCAGGATGGTTCGGCGATCGTGCGGTGCTCGTCGAGACCGGGACCGCGCAGGAGCGTGACCACGTGCATGCCGCCCTCACCGGGTCGGGACTGCCGGGCTCGGTGCGCACCGGCCTGACGGCCGTGCTGCTCGAGATCGACACTCCTGACCCAGGACTGCTCGACTCCGTGCGTGCAGTGCTCGCCGATGCGGTGCCGCAGTCGACGTCGCCGCTCGTCGCGCAGCGCACGGTGGAGATCGCGGTGTCGTACGACGGCAGCGACCTGGACCAGGTCGCCCACGATCTCGGCGTGACGGCCGAGGCCCTGGTCCGGGCGCACTCGAGCCAGTCGTGGCGCGTCGCGATGATGGGCTTCGCGCCGGGGTTCGGCTATCTCGAGCCGGTCGGCGAGATGCTCGTCGACTGGGCCGTCCTGGGGCGCCGGGCGAGCCCGAGGAACCGTGTGCCAGCGGGCAGCGTGGCCGTGGCTGCGGGGATGAGCGCCGTCTATCCGCAGCCGATGCCCGGCGGCTGGCACCTGCTGGGCAGTACCGACGCCGTGCTGTTCGACGCCTCGGCGGTCGACCGCCCCTCGCTGCTCCAGTCGGGCGACACCGTGCGTTTCGTGCCGACCGTCAAGGACGGGGCCGCACGTGCCTGACGTGATCGCCGTGGTCGCAGATCCCGGCCTCGCGACGGTGCAGGACCACGGCCGCCGCGGGTGGACCACCGTGGGGGTGCCGGTCTCTGGCGCGTGGCATCGGGGTCGGCACCGCGCCTGCGTCCGGCTCGTCGACGGCAGCGACGGCTCCGCGATCGAGTTGCTGGCCGGCCACCTGTCACTGGAGTTCGAGCGCAGCACGACGCTCGCGGTGGTCGGGCCGGCGCAGGTGCAGGTCGACGGTCGGTCAGCTCCCATCGGTGCGTCAATCGACGTCGTCGCCGGGTCCGTGGTGAGCGTCACCCATACGGGTGCGGGACCGGTCTACGTCACCGTCGCCGGCTGGACCCCGGCGCGGGTGCTCGGGTCGGCATCCGCGGACACGTTCTCGGGCCTCGGGGGCGGGCCCCTGGCCCGCGGGGACGTGCTGGTCGGCGACCCGACGGGCCACCCGGGTGCCGGTGCCTTCGTGCGTGACGACGAGGTCGACACCGCAAGCGTGCGCGTCATGGTGCGTGAGGAAGGGGACTGGCTTTCCGGCCCGTGGCACGTGACGACGAGTGCGCGATCGGGCACCCGACTGCGGGGAGGCAGGGTCGACTCGTTGGCCGCGATGCCGAGCATGCCCGTCGTCGTGGGGGCCATCCAGGCCACGCCCGACGCCGAGCTGGTGATCCTCGGTCCCGACGGGGGGCTGACCGGGGGCTACCCGGTGGTCGGCGTCGTCGTCACCGCCGATCTGGACCTCATCAGCGTTCGCGCCCCGGGGGACCCGGTGCGCTTCGCGGCCGTCACGGTCGAGCAGGCCGCCGACGCGCACCGCGTGCGGCGGCAGGCCGGGGCGGTGGTCCGCCCGGACGGTCTTGGTCAGGCCGGCGGAGTGGTGCCCGGCTGATCGGGCTCCTGCGACTGCTCGGGCTCCTGCGACTGCTCGGTCGCCTTGGCGAGATCGACGGGCTCGGCCGCAGCTGCCGGCTTGGTCGCTGCCGCATCTGTCGCTGCTACCGGCTCGACGGGCGCCGGCGCGGTGCCTGCGCGGCGGCGCATGGCGAGCAGCACGACCGCAATGACCAGCACGATCGCGACAACGACCGCGACGAGGATCACCAGGATCACGGCGATCGATGCGCCGCCACCGCCGGACTCGCTGCGGATGGTGACGTCGAAGGCGTCGCTTGCGCTGGCGCTGACCTTGGCCTCGGTGTCGGACACCTGCTCGGCGAACTCGCCCTGGATGGACGTGATGGGGCCGGGGAACTGCACGTCCACGCGCAGGGAGCCGAGGTCGGCGCCGCCGAGCATCTCCGCGCTCTCGGGGTCGCTGCCCTCGTTCTGCATCGTGAAGACGATCTCGTCGCCCTCCTTGGCGATCTGCCACAGGTCGTCGGGGTTGGTGAAGGGCTCATTGGCGAAGGTGCAGGTGTAGACGTAGCTGACGTCGGTCTCGGAGGTCACGCAGTCCTTGAACGCCTCGAGGTCGCCGCCCTCGTCGAGGGCACCGGAGCTGATCTCGCGCTCGAACGACTCCAGGTCGGCGATCCCGAGGAAGCCGGCCGCCTCCTTCTGGAAGCCGACGGCGAAGGTGCCCGATGCGGTGGCATCCGGCGCGATGCCCACGACGGCGTCGACCTTGATGCAGCCGGTGAGGCCGACGATCGCGAGCAGGGCGGCTGCACCCAGGGCTGCCACCCGTCGGGTCGATCCGGGAAGTGCACGGGACATAGGTCCTCCAAGGGCCATCGCCCGGGCCGGCGCCCTGACGGTCTGCTCATCGTAGGGGTGGCGGGTCCGCGATGGCAGGTCGCCCGCACGCAGGGCCGCGAGGGTGACGGGGTTACCGTGGTAGGCAGGAGGTCAGGTGAACGGTCCCGTCTTTCCGGGTGGCAGCTCACGGCCCGACGACTCGTCGCTCGGGGTGTCGCTGAACCAGCACCTGGCGTACCTGCACGAGCGGCTGCGGTTCGTCGCGCCCGATGTGGACCGCGTTGCCGTCGCGCTCTTCGATCCCGAGGACGGCACGCTCTCCACCTTTGTGCACAGCACGCTCGAGGGCTTCGCCCTGCGTGGGTACCGCTACCCGCTGGCGGACTCCCGGTCCCTGTCGGAGCTCGCCCGCACGCGTGCGACGCGGGTCATCGACGACATCCCGGACGCACTGCCCCCGGACACGCAGCACTCGACCTTCGTGCGCGATGAGGGATACCTGTCGTCGTTCACCGTCCCCCTGGACCACGAGGGTCGGTTCCTCGGCTTCGTGTTCTACGACTCCCGGACCCGGAGTGCGTTCACGCCAGAGCTCCAGCGTGAGCTGTTCCTGTACTCGCAGATCATCGCGTCGTCGGTCGCGACCGAGCAGGCCGCGGTGCAGGGCGTCATCGGCACGCTCCAGGTCGTGCGCGACCTCACCGAGCTGCGCGACGTGGAGACGGGCAGCCACCTCGCCCGCATGTCGCGCTACGCCCGGCAGATCGCCCGCAACCTCGTCGAGCCCCTCGACCTCGACGACGAGTTCGTGGAGGCGGTCTTCCTGTATGCGCCGCTGCACGACGTCGGCAAGATCGGCATCCCGGACCGCATCCTGCTGAAGGCGGGGAACCTCGACGACGAGGAGCGGGCCATCATGCGCACGCACACGACGAAGGGCCGGGAGATGGTCGACGCCATCAGCCGCGACCTGGGCGTGGGAGCACTCCGCCATGACACGGTGATGCGCAACATCGTCGAGCTCCACCATGAGGCGCTCGACGGCTCGGGGTACCCGCACGGCCTGGTGGGCGATCAGATCCCGCTCGAGGCGCGGATCGTCACGGTGGCGGACATCTTCGATGCGCTCACCAGTGCCCGGGCGTACAAGCCTGCCTGGCCGCTGGACCGGGCCTTCGCCGAGCTCGATGACCTCGTGGCGGCCGGCAAGCTCGATGGACGCTGCGTCGAGGCGCTGCGGCAGTCGCCGGACGAGGCCATGGAGGTCATGGAGCGCCACGTCGGCTGACCCCCGCCGGGCCCGTCGGCTGGGTAGGTTGGCCCGATGAGGTCGGAGCGCGCCAGCGTCGTCATCGTCGGCAGCGGCATGGGCGGGGGCACCCTTGCCTGGGGCCTGGCCCAGCGCGGCATCGACACCCTCGTCGTCGAGCGTGGGCGGGTGCTCCCGCGGGAGCCGCAGAACTGGTCGCCCGAGGCGGTGTTCCTGGAGCGCCGGTACAAGCCGGACGAGACCTGGCTCGACGACGAGGGTGAGCCCTTCCATCCCGGTGTGCACTACGTGGTGGGTGGCAATACGAAGGTCTACGGCTCCGCCCTTCCGCGGTTCCGCGAGCGGGACTTCGAGCAGACGGCGTATCCGTCCGGCATCTCGCCGGCCTGGCCGTTCACGTATGCCGACATCGAGCCCTTCTACTCGCAGGCGGAGGCGCTCTACCGGGTGCACGGCTCCACGGGCGACGATCCGACGGAGCCGTGGCGCAGCCAGCCCTTCCCCTTCCCTGCACTGCCGCACGAGCCGTACGTCGAGGAGACCGAGCGCCGACTCGCGGCGGAGGGCCTGCACCCTTCGGCGACGCCCATGGGCGTGGACCTCCGGCCGGGCGGCACATGCGCGCGCTGCCAGACCTGCGATGGCTTCCCGTGCCGTCTCGGCGCCAAGTCGGACGCCGAGACGTGCGCGCTCGGTCCCGCCCTCTCCGGAGGCGCCGTGCGGCTGCTGACCGGGGCGCGGATCACCCGCATCGAGGCTTCGCAGGGCCGTGCGGTGCGGCTGCACGGCGAGGTCGACGGGGAGCCGCTGGTGGTCGAGGCGGGCACGTTCGTCATCTCGGCGGGCGCGGCGAACTCGGCTGCACTGCTGCTGGCCAGCCGCAGTGACGAGCATCCGCTCGGGCTCGCGAACTCCAGCGGGCTCGTCGGCCGCAACTACATGGTGCACAACAACACGCATATCGCCACCGTCGATCCGCGCCGCCGCAACGACGTGGTCTTCCAGAAGACGGTGTGCGTCAATGACTTCTACAACGACCTCGGCGACGGGTATCCCGGTGGCTCCCTGCAGGCCATCGGGAAGGTGCAGGGCTCGATGATGAAGTCCCATGCGACGCGCGCGCCGCGGCGCCTGCTGGACCGGATCGCCGACCGCAGCATGGAGTGGGTGGTGATGTCGGAGGACACCCCCTCCGTGCACAACCGGGTCACCGTCGACTCCGACGGACGCATCAGGGTGTCGTGGCGCCGGACCAACTACGACCGGCATGAAGCCCTGCTGTCCAAGGTGCGGCAGGTGCTGCGCAAGTGCGGCTACTCGGCCATCTTCGAGCAGCGGTTCTCGATCGACATGAACAGCCACATGTGCGGCACGGCGGTGGCCGGTGTGGATCCGGCGACCAGCGTCCTCGATCCGTGGTGCCGCGCGCACGACCTGCCCAACCTGCTCGTGGTCGACTCCGCGTTCTTCCCGTCGTCCGCGGCCCAGAATCCCGCTCTGACCATCGCCGCCCAGGCGCTGCGTGTCGCGGCGGAGGTCGACTGGGCGGAGGGGTCCGCGTGAGTGCGCTGCGTGTCATCACCGCCAACGTCAACGGAGTCCGTGCGGCAGAGCGTCGCGGCGGCATCGCCTGGCTCGCGGATGCGGACGCCGACGTCATCTGCCTGCAGGAGGTGCGGGCCACCGCCGACCAGCTGGCGGAGGTACTCGAGGCATCACCCTTCCGCGACTGGCATGTCGGGCATTCCGAGGCCCCGCAGAAGGGCCGGGCGGGTGTGGCGGTGCTCTCGCGCATCGCGCCGAAGGCCGTGCGGGAGTCGGTCGGCCAGGCGGGCATGGACGGCCTCGGGCGATGGGTCGAGGTCGACGTCGACACCGCTGCAGGCCTCCTGACCGTGGTCTCCGCCTACGTGCACACCGGCGAGGCTGATACGCCACGGCAGCAGGACAAGTACCTGTTCCTCGACGCGATGGACGCCCGCCTCGGCACGCTCCGCCGGTCGGCTGCCCGCAAGCGCGGGCACGTGCTGGTGTGCGGGGACCTCAACATCGCGCACCACGAGGTCGACATCAAGAACTGGAAGGGCAACATCGGCAAGGCGGGCTTCCTCGTCGAGGAGCGGTCGTACCTCGACCGCTGGTTCGGGGGTGCGTGGGTGGACTTGGGTCGACGGCTCGGGGGCGAGGGCCCGGGGCCGTACACCTGGTGGTCCTGGCGCGGGCAGGCCTTCGACACCGACGCCGGGTGGCGGATCGACTATCAGGTCGCCACGCCCGGACTCGCCGAACGCGCGCATCGGGCCGAGGTGGGACGGGCGCCCTCGTATGCCGAGCGGTGGAGCGACCACGCCCCCCTGATCGTGGACTTCGAACTGGCCTAGCATACCCCCGGGGGTATGCTAGGCTCATTGGCGTCCAACACTTCCGAGGCAAGGAGCCCACCATGGCCGCGAGCAGCGCCCCCCACGTCATCACGATCGAGACACCGGGCCTGGGCGACCGTGCCTACGTGGTGCACGACGGACGGCACGCGCTGGTCATCGATCCCCAGCGCGACACCGATCGCGTGGAGCGTGTCCTGGCCGAGCACGGACTCGAACTCACGCACGTCGCCGAGACCCACATCCACAACGACTACGTCAATGGCGGCTACCAGCTGGCGCGCACGCACGGCGCCACTTACATCGTTCCCGGCGACGTCGAGCTGTCATACCTGGGCGAGCCCAACGTCATCGCGGTGCGCGACGGCGATGCCCTGCGTGTCGGGGAGCTCGACGTCGTCGCCGTGCACACGCCAGGTCACACACCGCACCACGTCTCGTACGCCGTGTCACGCGATGGCGCGCCCGGGGCGGTGTTCACCGGTGGCTCCCTGCTCTACGGCACGGTGGGTCGCCCCGACCTGGTGGCACCCGACCTGACCGTCCGGCAGGCGCACGATCAGTGGCACTCGGCGCACCGGCTTGTCGACGATCTCGACGGGCAGACGACGATCTTCCCGACGCACGGGTTCGGGTCGTTCTGCTCGTCGATCCAGACTGCGGGGGTGGAGAGCAATCTCGCGCAGGAGCGCACCGTCAATCCCGCCCTCACCGAGCCGGAGGCGATGTTCGTCGAGCGCCTGCTCGCCGGCCTCGACGTCTTCCCGGCCTACTACGCGCACATGGGCCCGGCGAATGCCGCCGGGCCTGCACCGATCGACCTCTCGCCGCCGAGTGCGGCGGATCCGGCGGAGCTTCGTCGACGCATCGGCGAGGGGGAGTGGATCGTGGACCTGCGCTCACGCGAGGTGTTCGCTGCCGGCCACGTCCCCGGTGCCCTGAACTTCGATCTCGACGGGGCCTTCGTCAACTACCTCGGGTGGATGATCCCGTGGGGCACGCCCGTGACCCTGCTGGGCTCCACGCAGGAGCAGGTGGCGGCGGCGCAGCGCGAGCTCGTGCGCATCGGGATCGACCGTCCTGCCGCGCACGCCGTTGGCGATCCGGCCACGTGGCTTGAGCCGGGTGCCGAGGCCCGGAGCACGCGGCGGGTGTCCTTCGCGCAGCTGCGGGACGAGTGGCAGGCGGACCCGTCGGCGATGGTCATCGACACCCGCCAGATCCGGGAGTGGGAGGCCGGG
>JAFMFD010000016.1 GCA_017856385.1 Actinomycetota bacterium | reverse complement strand
CGGCCTGGGCTTCGCGATCCCGATCGACGTCGCCAAGCGCATCACCGACGAGATCCTCGCGACGGGCACGTCGACGACGCCGATCATCGGCGTCAGCCTCGACACCGAGTTCACCGGTCCCGGTGCTCGCGTGGCTGAGGTGACGGCCCAGGGCCCGGCCGACCGGGCGGGCCTTCAGGAGGGCGACGTGATCATCAAGGCCAACGGCACCGTGCTGGCCGACTCCACGCAGCTCGTCGTGACCATCCGGGCGCAGGCGCCCGGCGACACGATCGAGCTGACGATCGAGCGCGGCGGGCAGACCCTCGAGGTCCCCGTCACCCTCGGGAGCCAGTCCTGACGCAGGCGGCCCGCTGACGTGATGGCCCGTGCCCCTTCCTCCTCGAGGGCGCGGGCCATCACTGTGCTGAAGGCCACGGTCGCGGCGGGGCCTCCGCGGATGCGGACCGTCGCGATCCCGGGCAGTCTGTCGAGGTGCCCGCCGTCCTCGACCCGCTGCGCGATCGCGTGGCCGCCGGATTCCGCAAGGTCGTCTCGGGGGATCCGTCGGGAGCCCCGGAGTGGGCACGCAGCCTGGCGGACGGCATCGACGAGGGCTACTTCGGGCCGCAGTCCGCGCCCTGGTTCGTGCACGGCTCCCTGCCGACGATCATCGGCGGCATCCGTGCCCTGCTCATGCAGGCACTGCATCCCGGCGCGCTCGCGGGCGTGCAGCAGCACTCGCGCTACCAGCAGGACGGCCTCGGCCGACTCGCCGGCACCACGCAGTGGCTCACGGTCGTCACGTTCGGCGACACCGTGGCCGCGGACCGGGAGTGCGCGCGGGTGCGCGGCATGCACCGCCGGGTGGCGGGCTCCTACGTCGACGATCGCGGCACCGAGCGCGCCTACTCCGCGATGGACCCGGACCTGCTGCGGTGGGTGCACGTGGCCTTCACCGACTCGTTCCTCGCGACCCATCGCGTGTGGGGTGGGCCGATCCCGGGCGGGCCGGACGCCTACGTGCGCCAGTGGGCGAAGGCCGGCGAGCTCGTCGGCGTCACCGACGCCCCCCGCTCGGTCTCGGAGCTCGAGCAGCAGATCGCCGACTTCGGGCCGGACCTGCGCGGGGGAGCGGCCGCCCTGGAGACCGTCGACTTCATCCGCAATGCGCCCATCCCCGTCGCCGGGCGGCCGGCCTACGCCCTGCTGTTCGCGGGGGCTGTGGCGACCCTGCCCGCCGAGCACCGCCGCCTGCTGGAGCTGCCCACCATCCCGCTCACCGTGGTCCGGCCCGCGGTGGGCGCCATGCTCGGGGGCCTGGCCCTCGCCCTCGGGCCCTCGTCGCCGTCGGTGCAGGCGGCCGAGCGCCGGCTCGCGAGGCTCGACGCCTGACGCGGCGCGCCCGGGAGGGCGTGGATTTGGCCCGGGGTCGGGGCTCGGGTGATGATGGTTCGGATGTTGCAGATGGGACGTGACCGCCGTCGGGGCGGCTGGGTGGCCGGTGCGCTGGCCGTGGTGGCGCTGCTCGCCACCCCCCTGGGCTCCGCGCAGGCCCTTCCCCTCCGGGCGCCGTCTGAGGACCCGTCCCCGTCACCCACCCCAGCGCCCTCGGCGTCCACCCCCGCGGCCCCCGCACCGACCGAGTCCGCCCCCACCCCGGCTGCTCCCGCCCCACTGGTGATGCCGACGTCCCTCGGCTCGTGGTGCACCGCGCTCTTCCCGCAGCGCAAGCCCGGTGCCCAGCGGGCCAAGGCGCGGGCGATCATGGCCGGCACCGTCGACATGGGCAAGGGCGGCACCTACAAGCTGGCCGAGCGGCCAAACTGGCGGCCGCAGTCGGGCACCGACACCTCCGGCGACCGCCACGTGCACTCCCTGGACTGGGCCCTGCCGCTGCTCTACCAGGGCGTGACCGCGCAGAACCCGGCGATGGTGCAGCGCTTCCGCGACCTGCTCTACTACTGGATCGACGACCACCAGACCGGCCGCGGCTACTGGGTCGACGGGTCGATCTACGGCGGCCTTCGGACGCAGACCCTCGTCTGCGCGGCGCAGACGCTCAATGACCAGAAGATCATCGACGCGGCCCTGCGCGACTCCCAGACGATGATCCGTGGCTTCCGCTCCAACCGCACCGCAGCCATCGGCACGAACAACACCGACCTCATCCGGCAGACCGGCGCGCTCGCCGCATACTGCTGGGTCCAGGACCCCCCGGGCATCGCGCGGGCATGGGCGAACATCGAGGCGCTCGCCCGCGGCCTGGTGCACCCGGACGGCAGCGACGTCGAGGGGTCCCCGGCCTACGCCGCCTACATGGAGGCGCTGCTGACCGACGCCGAGCGCGCGGGCGCGAACTGCGGCCAGTCGACGGCCACCGTGACCGAGCTGCGCGGCCTGCTCTACCAGTTCGTCGCGCAGGCGTTCCGTCCCGACTTCCGGCTGACCTCGCTCGGCGACTCCGTCAACAGCGGTCTGCGCGACTCTTTCGGCGTCGGCGACTGGCGCGCCGACTGGATCCGCTCGTCCGGCGCGGCCGGAGCGCCCCCGACCCCGGTCTACACGACGTTCGACGGCGGCTACGTGTTCGGGAGGGCGGGCTGGCGGCCCCAGCCCGGCGGCCCCGACACCTTCTACTCCCTGCGCTTCTCGTCCTCGCGTCCGGACACCGCGCATACGCATGACGACGGTGGCGGCATGACCCTGTTCTCCCGCGGGGTCGAGTGGATCGGCGATCCCGGGCCGTACCGCTATGACAACGGCAGCTCCCTGCGCTACTTCATGAAGTCTCGGCCCGCGCACTCGTCGTTCACCGTCAGCAACGTGCCGCGCACCAAGTCGGGCAACGTGCTGAAGTCGTTCGCGAACTCCGACTGGCGCGAGGGCGGCAACGACACCACGTGCCTCGTCGACCGCACATGGGGGAGCGTCACCGTGACGCGCTGCGCCGTGTATGTGAGGTCCGTCGACGCGGTGATCGTCGCCGACTACGCGGATGCGAAGCGGCTGCCCGGCAAGCGCAAGGCCCTGCGCGGCAAGCCGCCGCGCGAGGTCACCCAGCGGTGGCAGCTGCCCCCGGGCATCGGCGCGCTCAGCTACGAGAACGACGTCCTGACCCTCGGCACCGGCGACGCCCGCCTCGACGTCCACAAGTCCGGCCCCGGCAACTGGGACATCAAGGCCGCCGGGAGCGGCTCCAATGCCGGGTGGTTCACCGGGCAGTGGGGGGAGCGGCTGCCGGGAGCCGTCGTGTCGCGCCAGGCCGCCCTGAAGCCGAGGAAGTCCTCCGAGGTGCTCGTCACCGTCTTCGTCCCGCGCACCAGCGCCGAGGCGGTGCCCGTCACGATCGACGGGAACGGCGTGACTGTCACGCGGAACGGGACAACCATCACGACTCCCGTGCCCGTTCCCGCCTGATCCGCTGGAATAGGCCCATGGGTCACGCGCGGGGACTGCTGCTCGACGTAGGAGTCGTGTTCTTCAAGTCGGTGTGGGAGATCGCCGACGACTACGAGCGCCTGCGTGGCCTGCCCGCGGGCACCGTCCAGGGCCGCGGTCCCCTCGAGGGCGAGGATCCGCTGTGGGAGAGCTACGGCCGCGGGGAGATCACCGAGCGGGACTACTGGCTGACCTTCGCCGCCCGCGCGCAGGAGCGCGGTGCCCCGCTCGACGGGCACCCCACATTGATGCGCGCAATGTTCCAGCAGCCGGGGATCGACGGCGTGCGCCACGAGGGCCTCGCGCTCGTGCAGGCCTGCCGCGCGGCCGGTCTCGGCGTCGGCATCCTCACCAATGAGCTGATGGACTTCCAGGGCCGCGAGTGGGTCGAGGCGCAGCCGTGGTTCGACTGGTTCCCGGTGCTCGTCGACTCCTCCGAGCTCGGTGCGCGCAAGCCCGCGCCCGAGCCCTACCTCATCGCGATCGAGCAGATGGGCCTGCCTGCGGAGGAGATCGTGTTCATCGACGACAACCCGTCCTACGTCGAGGGTGGTCGACGCGTCGGGCTGCGCTCGATCCTGCTCGACGTGCGCGATCCGGCGGCGGCGTATCGCGAGGCCGCGCGCGAGCTGGGCCTGCCGGCGGAGTGCATCGAGGGTTGAGCCAGGTTGGTAGTGCGCTGCGTCGTGTACTACTTCCAGACGGCGAAGAGGGTGCGCTCGTTTACTGAGTCGGTGGCCCAGGTGCTCGGCAGGGTCTCGTCGAGGCGGTAGCTCGTGCCGGTGCCGTCGCCGCGGGTGTTCCAGCCGGTGAGGGTGTGCCCGGGTGGGGTGCAGGCGGCCCTGGTGGGGAAGCGGGCGATGGTGACGTCGTGGCGCGGCACCCACACGTGGTTGCGGCGACCCGTAGCGGTGGTGTTCTCGACGTTGTTGCTGGTGCAGGAGTCCGCTGCCGCGACGTTGGCGTCGTAGACGAAGGTCAGGATCGGCTCGAAGGGCACGAGCGTGAAGGTCTGGGAGTCGACGACGCGCACCGACAGTCCCGGGCCGAAGGGTGTGGTGGGGGATCCGTACTCGGTGGACCCGGGTGGGGTCGGGATGGTCCAGCCGGCCACGGTCGATCCGGGCATGGTGCGGCAGTTCGCGTCGGCAGTGGGAAGGGTCACCATGGTGCCGACGATGACCACCTGCGGGCTGATCACGGTGCACTCGGTGCCGTCGGCGAGCACGAACCGGAACGTGGCCCGCGCGGTGGTCGACGAGGTCTCCGCGGCTGGGTTCGCCCACGTGCTCGCCTGGACGATGGTGTTGGTGCCGTTGGAGCGGTACCAGGTGATGGTCTGGTAGCGGCCGTCGGAGGACATCGCGATCTGGGGGTCGAGCGCGTTCTGTCCGGTGGCGGACGGTTCGGCCGCGGTGGACCAGGTGGTGCCGTAGTCGCTGCTGGTGCGTGCCTGGATGATGTAGTTGCTGCCGTTGGAGCGGTACCAGGTGATGGTCTGGTAGCGGCCGTCGGAGGACATCGCGACCTGGGGGTTGCGCGCGGTCTGTCCGGTGTCGGACAGGTCGGCCGCGGCGCCCCAAGTGGTGCCGTAGTCGCTGCTGGTGCTCGCCTGGATGATGGTGTTGCTGCCGTTGGAGCGTCTCCAGGTGATGGTCTGGTAGCGGCCGTCGGAGGACATCGCGACGCGGGGGATATCAGCGTTCTGCCCAGTGACGGAGAGGTCGGTCGCGGTGGACCAGGTGGTGCCGTAGTCGCTGCTGGTGCGTGACTGGATGATGGTGTTGCTGCCGTTGGAGCGTTTCCAGGTGATGGTCTGGTAGCGGCCATCGCTGGATACGGCGACCTGCGGCTCGTAGGCGTGCTGAAGGGTGGCGGACTGGTCGAGGGCGGTGGCCCAGGAGGCGCCGTAGTTACTGCTGGTACGTGACTGCACGATGTCCTTGCTGCCGTTGTACCGGTACCAGGTGATGGTCTGGTATTGGCCATCGCTGGATACGGCGACCTGCGGCTCGTAGGCGTCCTGAAGGGTGGCGGACTGGTCGAGGGCGGTGGCCCAGGAGGCGCCGTAGTTACTGCTGGTACGTGACTGCACGATGTCCTTGCTGCCGTTGTACCGGTACCAGGTGATGGTCTGGTAGCGGCCGTCGGAGGACATCGCGATCTGGGGGTAGAGCGCGTTCGCTCCGGTGGCGGACAGGTCGACCGCGGTGGCCCAGGTGGCGCCGTAGTCGCTGCTGGTGCTCGCCTGGATGATGTCGTTGCTGCCATTGGACCGCTGCCAGGTGATGGTCTGGTAGCGGCCGTCGGAGGACATCGCGACCTGGGGCTCGGTGGCGTTCGCTCCGGTGCCGGACAGGTCGACCGCGGTGGACCAGGTGGCGCCGTAGTCGCTGCTGGTGCGTGCCTGGATGATGTAGTTGCTGCCATTGGACCGCTGCCAGGTGATGGTCTGGTAGCGGCCGTCGGTCGACATCGCGACTTGGGGGCCATAGGCGCTCTGTCCGGCGGCGGACAGGTCGACCGCGGAGCTCCACGCGGGGTCAGCGGTGACGCTGGCAGGGGCGACCGCGATGCCCGTCACGAGAGCGGCCAGGACCACGGTGATGAACGCCCCCATCGTCACCCGCGAGCGGTGCCGGGAGCTCAGCGCCCCTGACGATCCGTGTGATGTCGCGCCCATCGGCGCAGGGTAGCGGGCCTGAGTGCGACGAGATCGGCAGTCGCAGGATCTCGTTGACGAGCCTGGCGGTGCGACGTCTTGGGTTTCGATCGTGTCGACTAAGCGTCGATGTTGACGAGCTCCTCGACCTCGTCGCGAGTCGGCAGCGAGGGGACGGCCCCGGCCTTCGTCGCAGCAAGCGCACCTGCTGCACTTCCCCACCTCAGCGCCTCGGTGAGGCTGTTGCCCTCGGCGAGGGAGGCGGTCAGCGCCCCGCAGAACGCATCGCCTGCGGCGACCGTGTCGACGGCGCGCACGGTGAATGCCCCTGCCGACCCGCTCGTGGTCAGGGTCGACCAGACCGAGCCCCGTGAGCCCCGAGTGACGATGACCGTGCCGACGCCGCGCTCGGCGAGCGCCCGGGCGGCCGCCGTGGCGTCCGCACTGGTCTCTGCGTCATGCCCGGTGATGAGCGCGATCTCGTGCTCGTTCGGGACCGCGATGTCGACGAGGGGCCAGAGATCGGCCGGGTAGACCTGCACGGGAGATGGGTTCAGCACGGTGCGGATGCCACGCTCGTGACCGAACGCCATCGCGGCATGCACGGCGTCCGCTGGCACCTCGCCCTGCGCGAGAATCGCGGCGATTTCCGGGATCTGCTCGAGTGCTGCGCGCACCTGGGCGGCGTCGACCTTCGCATTCGCGCCGGGGATGACGATGATCCGGTTGGCGCCGGTGCTGTCCACCTCGATGACGGCGGTGCCGGAGAAGCCGTCGACGCGCGCGACATGCGACGCGTCGATGCCCTCGGCGTCCAGCACTCTTGCAAGGAAGTCGCCCGCGCTGTCGGCGCTTATCGACCCGACCATCGTGACGGGGACACCCATGCGGGCAGCGGCCACGGCCTGGTTGAGGCCCTTGCCCCCCGCATGGCGCTCCAAGGCGGTGCCGAACACGGTCTCGCCCGCGTCGGGCATGCGATCGAGGGTGACGACGAGGTCCTGGTTGAGGCTGCCGACGACGACGACGCGTGAACTCATGGCGCCAGTATGGCGGGGGCGCACGCGTGCGGCCCCCGAGCCGACCATGATGGGGCCCGGACGCTGAGAACGAGGAGGCTCGATGGTCAATCCCCTGGGCGTGCATGCGCTCGTCTGGACGGGCGGGTGGACGCCTGATGATGCGGAGCTGGCGATCGCATCCACCGCGCGCGCGGGCTACGACCTCATCGAGATCCCGGCCCTGGACCCCTCGCGCATCGACATCGCCGACACCCGGGCTCGCCTGGAGGCGCACGGACTTCGCGCCGGAGTGTCGCTCGGCCTGAGCCTTGACGCCGACATCAACTCCGAGGACGCCGCGACGGTCGAGCGGGGACGGCAGATCCTGATGAGCGCGCTCGAGGTGACGCTCGGCATCGGCGGTGAGTACCTCGGCGGCGTGATCTTCGGGGCGATCGCGAAGTACCCCGGTCCGACGACGCAGGCCGCACGCCGCAACAGCGTGGCCGTCATCAAGGAGCTCGCGCAGGAGGCCTCTCGCGGTGGCCTGACGATCGGCCTGGAGTTCGTGAACCGCTACGAGAGCAACCTGCTGAACACCGTGCAGCAGACCCTGGACTACCTCGACGAAGTGGATGAGCCCAACGTGGTCGTCCATGCTGACGTCTACCACATGAACATCGAGGAGAACGGGTTCCGCGCACCGCTGCTGCTGTGCCAGGACCGCCTCGGCTACGTCCACATCGGAGAGTCCAACCGCGGCTACCTCGGTGAGGGGACGATCGACTTCGACGAGGTGTTCGGCGCGCTCGCCGACATCGACTACAGCGGACCGATGGTGTTCGAGTCGTTCTCGTCCGCGGTCGTCGATCTGCAGTTGTCGAATGCCCTCGCGGTGTGGCGCAACCTGTGGTCCGACAGCCAGGATCTCGCGACGCATGCGCGAGCCTTCATGGCTGAGGGCATGCAGCGAGCGCACGCGACTGCGTCGAGCCGGTAGCGTCGGCTTCGCGCGCTGGGAGGCCTCCACCATGACGATGCTCGGCATCGACCTCGGCACGGGATCGGTCAAGGCTGCCGTCCTCGACGAGGACCTCACCGTCCTCGCGCAGGCCAGCCGCGCATACGCCGTCACTTCCCCCCGTCCCGGCTGGGCCGAGAGCGATCCGCGCGAGTGGCTCGAGGCCAGCGTCGATGTGGCACTGCGGGCGATCGAGGAGTCCGGCAGCGCCCCGACGTCGGTCGGCTTCTCCGGCCAGATGCATGGCGTCGTCGTCGCCGATGCCGTCCTCTCTCCCCGGCGCCCGGCGATCCTGTGGGCCGATGTGCGCTCGGCCGAGCAGACCGCAGCGATGGCGCGCGATCTGCCCGCCGAGCTGCTCGCGAGTCTCGGCTCGCCCGCGGTGTCGGGATTCGCTGCGACGACGCTGGCCTGGCTCGTCGAGCACGAGCCGCAGGTGTTCGACGGAGCCGCGCACGTGCTGCAGCCCAAGGACTGGCTGCGTGCTGCGCTCGGCGGCGAGGTGGCAACCGAGCCGAGCGACGCATCGGGAACGCTCATGCTCGACGTGGCCTCGGGCACGTGGTCGGCAGATGCCGTCGCATGGACGGGCATCGATCCGGCGCTGCTGCCGGGCATCCGTGCATCGCAGGCGTCCGCCGGATCGATCCGCATCGGCGCGCATGATGTGCCCTGCGTGGTCGGGGGTGCCGACACCGCGTGTGTCATCGCTGGGCTCGGCCTGCGCGTGGGCGACGGGTTCGTCGCCGTCGGCAGCGGATCCCAGACCGTGCGCATGCTCGACGAGCCCACGCTCGACGGCACCCTGCGCACCCACACGTTCGCTGTGGCGGGTGCGCCCGCCTCCGGCTGGTACCGCATCGGCGCCGTCCAGAGCGCGGGCCTGACGCTTACCGCTGCGCTGCGCTGGCTGGACGCCTCGATCGAGGAGGCCTCCGCCGCGCTCGCGCAGGGCATCCGCGCGGACGATCCCGTCTTCGTCCCCTATCTCTCCGGTGAGCGCACGCCCTTCATGACCCCGGGCCTGCGCGGCTCGTGGCACGGGCTGTCGCTCGGCACCGACCGAGCGGCGATGCTGCGCAGCGTGCTGGAGGGCGTCGCGCAGGCGGTGGCGCTCGGCGTGGAGGCGGTGCAGCAGTCCGGTGCGCCGCTGCCAGGCGTCGTGCCACTGGTCGGCGGGGGCACGCATGACCCGGCGTTCCGGCAGTTGCTCGCCGACGCGTGCCAGGTGAGCCTCGCGGTCACGGAGGCCCCGGATGCGGCCGTGATCGGCGCTGCGCTGCTCGGCACCGGCCGCACGTCGAGCCCGCGGGAGCCCGGGCTGTCGGGCCGCGTCGACCCCGACCCGCAGGCCGTCGCGATGCTCGCCGAGCGGCGCGGCAGGATGGTGCGCGAGGTCGAGCGCCGGCAGGGCGATGACCAGGACGGAGTCCACGCATGAGGATCGCCATCGGCTCGGACCACGCCGGGTTCGTCCTGAAGGAGACCCTGCGCGCATGGCTGCTCGAGCAGGACCACGACGTCATCGACCTCGGCACCTACAGCGAGGACCGGGTCGACTACCCCCACTTCGGCGCGCTCGTCGGCCGCGCGGTGGCCAGCGGCGATGCCGACCTCGGTGTCGCGGTATGCGGGAGCGGGCAGGGGATCTGCATGGCGGCCAACAAGATCCCGGGCGTGCGAGGCGGCGTCATCCGCGACGAGCAGGACGCCGAGATGACCCGACGCCACAACGACGCCAACGTCGCCTGCTTCGGCGAGCGGTTCACCGAGGCCGACGTCGCGGTCGCGTCACTGGAGGTGTTTCTGACCACCCCGTTCGACGGCGGCCGGCATGAAGCCCGCGTGGACATGCTCGAGCGCCTCGACGAGACGAACGGCGCTGCGGAGGTCTAGGAGGGGGCCAGCGGGTCGATCCACGACACCAGGGTGAAGCGCGCGAAGTCGGCGTCGTGGGAGGCGATGGTGCCGCCGTTCTCGAACGCCAGCGCCGCGAGGTGAGCGTCCGGGGTCAGCTCCCCCCCTCGACCGGCTGCCTGGATCATGCGGCCGAGCACGTGCAGGTGCTCCGGGTGCTGTGGCGGCGGATCGGTGACCAATCGATCTACCGACAGCCCTAGGTCGGACAGGGCCGAGGCTGTCACACCGGTGCCCTAGCGTCGTGGGCCTGACCGGAACCGGCCGGATGAACGGGGGAGAGCTGTGCTCGACTGGATCCTGAATCCCTTCGGAGTCGACCTCGGCGCCTACGTGGTGCTGTGGCTCGGCCTTATCGTCATCGTCATCGGCTCGGTGATCGCGGCCGTCGTCAAGGTGCTGTTCCGTAGGGGCAGCGGAGGATGACCGCGCTGGTGAGAGCCGGACTGACCATTGGTATCCCGATTACTTACAGTGGGATACATGTCGACCCCCACTGTTCAGCGCTCCTTTCGCCTCACCGTCCGCACCAGCGAACTGCTCAATGACATCGCCGAGGAGACGGGTGAGTCACGGACCTCGCTGGTGGAGCAGGTGCTCGCCGAGGGACTTCGTACCCACTCGCACCCGCTGATCTCCTTCCGGACGGGCGGAGCCGGGCGACGGGAGCCAGGACTCGTCGGCACCCGCATCCTCGTGCGCCAGGTCATCGCGACCCTCCGTGCCGATGGCGACGACATCGCGGCGACCGCTGAGTACTTCGGCATTCCGGAGGCATCGGTGCGAGCGGCGATCACCTACTTCGCCGACTTCACCGAGGAGGTCGATCGGGATGCGGCGGCGGCGCAGGATCGCGCTGACCGGGAGCTCGCTCGATGGCAGCGCGCGCAGGACGTTCTCGCGTGAGGCTTGTGCTTGATCACCACTTCTCACCCATGATCGCGGCGGTCCTCCGGGAGGGAGGCCATGACGTCATTGCCTGCGAGGAGCGGGGCTGGCACACCGCATCGGACGAGGAACTGCTCGCCCTGGGGTCCGGAGAGGAGCGCGCCGTGCTCACCAACAACGTCGCAGACTTCATGTCGGTCTCTCGCTCGTGGAGTGGAGTCGGCCGATCCCACTTCGGCCTGGCCTTCACCTCGGACGCGCGGATGCCGCGGAGCAGGGCGTCCATCGGCACCTTCGTCGAGAGCATCGACAGGTTGATGACCGCGCACTCAGGCGCTCGCGAACTCCGCGACCAGGTGGTCTGGCTGAGCCCCGCGCCCTGAGCGGGTTCCCCACCGCGGTCGGCCGACGGACCTAGGTGCCGGAAACCTGAGCGTCTAGGCTTGCGTCCGAGCGGGTGCCTGCCCGGCACCTCACGCAGAACTCAAGGGAGTCCCATGTTCCGCATGCGTACCACCGCCATTGCCGCCGCCGCCCTGATCGGCGCGGGTGTCCTGGCCGGCTGCTCGTCGTCGAGCGACTCCGCCGACACCGGCGACGCCGCGCAGGCCCTGCCCCCGGTGATCATCACCGAGGACCAGACCTCGGCCACCTGCAAGGTCGGCAACTTCCTCGACGTGATCATCCCCGAGGAGCAGCTCGCCGGGACGACCATCGACTCCAGCGACACCGCCCTCGTCGAGGTGACCCAGGCGAAGCAGGAGGGGGACGCCCTGTTCAACCCGGGCGGCAAGTGCCTGGCTGCGGGCGAGGCCACCCTGACGCTCACCGGCCCGGACGGCGCGACGCGCGAGATCGCCCTGACGATCAGCGAGTAGTGCCCCGCATCGGTCTGGCGACGTGCCAGGAGTTCCCCGTCCTGGACGAGGACGACCAGCTGCTGCTCCCGGCGCTGGCCGCCATCGGCCTCGAGGGGGTGCCGGCCGTCTGGACCGACCCGACGGTCGACTGGGGCGCTTTCGACGTCGTCGTCGTGCGTGGCACATGGGACTACGCGAACGACCGCGACGCCTACCTCGCCTGGGTCGACCACGTCTCAGCGGCGACGCGGCTGTTCAACCCGGCGCACGTCCTGCGGTGGAACACCGACAAGCGCTACCTGCGCGACCTCGCCGATGCGGGTGTGCCCGTCGTGCCCACGATGTTCCTCGAGCCCGGTGATGACCCTCAGGGCTGGTCGGGCGAGGAGCGTCGCTCGTGGCGCGAGGTCGTCGTCAAGCCGGCGATCTCGTGCGGGTCGCGCGACACCGCCCGCTACGACACCCGCGAGGATGCCGGTCGAATCCTCGACCACGCCGGGGGGCTGATGACGGCCGGTCGCACGGCGATGGTGCAGCCCTACATCGCCTCCGTCGACCTCGCGGGCGAGACCGCGCTGCTGTACTTCGACGGGGAGTTCTCGCATGCGATCCGCAAGGGTCCCCTGCTCGCCCGCGGCGAGGAAGGGGAGCAGGTCGAGGGGCTCTTCCTGCGCGAGCAGATCGACCCCCGCGATCCGACCGACGACGAGCTGGACGTCGGTCGTCGGGCCCTCGACATGATCCCCGGCGGAGCCCCGCTCTATGCCCGGGTGGACCTCATCCGCGACGCCGACATGTCACCGATGGTGCTCGAGCTCGAGCTCACCGAGCCGTCGGTGTTCCTCGCCCACTCCTCGGGCGCCGCCGACCGGTTCGCGGCCGCGATCGCCCGCCGCGTCACAGGCGCGTGAGCACGCACTCCGCAGCGCTGTTGGCGACCGACAGGCCGTTGTCCTCGAGCATGAGCTCCTGCACGACGCCGTCCTGCAGGATCATCGCGTAGCGCTGCGAGCGACGGCCGAGTCCCGCGCTCGGCACCTCGACCTCCAGGCCCACGGCCTCGGTGAAAAGGGCATCGCCGTCGCCGATCATCGTGATCGTGTCGTTGACGTCGTGGGCCTCGCCCCAGGCATCCATCACGAACGTGTCGTTGACGGAGATGCACGCGATTCGGTCGACACCCTTGCCGGCGATCTCGCCGGCGCGCTCGGCATAGCCGGGCAGGTGCACGCGCGAGCAGCCGGGCGTGAACGCACCGGGCACGGCAAAGAGCACGACGCGGCCGCTGCCGAGCAGCTCCAGGGACGAGACGTCAGTGGGGGATCCGTCCTTCATGATCGAGACGGTGACGTCAGGGATGCGATCTCCGATGGCGATGGTCATGGTCGGCAGGCTAGTGGTCGTCGCCGGAAATGCACGTCGGGGACCGGTCGCTCGGGGGGTATCGTTACAGGCCGCCGGCAAGACGACCCTGGAGGGCGTACGCGATGGATCCCGAGGGCCTGCGGCTCGTGCCCCTGACGGCGTGGATGCAGGCGTCGGGCATCCCGGTCGACGACTCCGCACCGCTACGAGCCTCGCTCCTGGCAGGGGGGCGGTCGAATGTGAGCTACCGCCTCCGCGATGCCTCGGGGGGTGACTGGGTCCTGCGCCGACCGCCGCTCGGCCACGTCCTGCCCAGCGCGCACGACATGGTGCGCGAGTTCCGCGTGCTGTCCGGACTCAACAGCGTGGGCTTCCCGACGCCACCGGTGGTGGCGCTGTGCCAGGACGACGGCGTCATCGGCGCATCGTTCTTGCTGATGGGCTTCGTCGACGGTCGCGTCATCGACTCGCAGGACAGGGCGGCGGCGATCGATCCCGTCGAGGCCGGTGCCATCTGCGCATCCCTGGTCGACACGCTGGCCGACCTCCACGCCATCGACGCCGAGGCTGCGGGCCTGGGCGAGCTGGGGCGACCGGATGGCTACCTCGAGCGCCAGGTGCGTCGCTGGTCGCAGCAGTGGCAGCTGACCAAGACCCGTGAGGTCAGTGACGTGGATGCACTGCAGTCCGCGCTAGAGACGGTGATCCCCTCCGTGCCCGCAGGGCGAGCCGCGATCGTGCACGGCGACTATCGGCTCGACAACACCATCCTTGGGCTGCAGGAGCCGACCGTGCAGGCGGTCGTCGACTGGGAGATGGCGACGCTCGGCGATCCCGTCATGGACCTCGCCGTCACTCTCGTCTACTGGACGGACCCGGGTGATGCCCTGCGCGCGAGTGTGCCCGTCGCCGAGCACATCACCGACCGCCCGGGCTTCTGGACGCGTGAGCGCGTGGTCGAGCGCTACGCCGAGCGCACGGGGTCGCGGCTGGACGGCCTCGATGCGTGCACCGCCCTGGCGTGCTTCAAGCTCGCCGTCATCATGGAGTCGATCCTCGCTCGCAGCCTGCAGGGCCAGCAGCTCGGCGCAGGCGCAGCGGAGATCGACGGCATGCGCAGTGCCACCGAGGCGCTCGCCGCGATGGGCCGACAGGTCCTCGCGCACGGCGCGATCGCCGGCCTGGCCTCCTGATCGAGCAGGCGTGCATGACGTCTGTGCCGGCCTTCGACCCGTGGCGTCATGTGGTCTGCGACGACGACCTCGTAGCCGACCTGCTGGCCGGCACCGTCGATGCGGTGGCGGAGGCTGGCGGGTGGGTCCACCCTGCGGCGCGGTTCGTGATCCGGCAGGGGCAGGGGAGCGTGCGATGCGAGGGCATTGCCGGTGAGCCTCTGCTGCGCATCCCGCGCTCGGCACTCGTGCGCATCGGCCGGGTTGGCTGGTCCACGTCCAGCGAGGCACTGGAGTTCGACGCGGTGCCTTCCGAGTTCAGCTCGATCGAGACCGAGCTGCTGGTCCTGCAGGCTGCTCTCCACAACGCCTGCGGAAAGATCCCGTGGCTCGTGTCGACGCATCCGGTCCTCGCTCCCGACTTCAGCGACGACGTGATCGACGCCATCCGCGCATTCCGGCCCCGCTTCCGTCGACGGCAGCCATCGGCGGCGGGCCTGTTCTGGAGCGATCGGGTGTTCCGGCTGCCGGTGGGCGACGATGGCGCTGTTGAGCCGGTTGCGGTCCCGCTCATCGACCTGCTGGACCACGCACGTGATGGCTCCACGCCGACGTGGTCAGGAACGGAATTCAGCGTCGACATCGCGCATGCGGGTGAGTTGGGGGAGTGCCGACTGGACTACGGGCTGCAGCGCGACGCGATTGGCATGGCGGTGGTCTACGGATTCGTGGCTTCGGACTCTGCCATCGCCCACAGTGCTCCCGTGTCCGTGGATGTGCCGGGGTTCGGTCGTGTGCGGGTGCAGGCTCAGGGTCGTCGTCGTGACGGAACGCTCATGCCCACGCAGGTGCGACGATCGAGTGACGGCCTTGTCGCGAGCCACGTGACGTTCGGCGCGGGGCAGACGGGCGTGCTGCCCGCGGGCGTCGTCGCGGCGATTGCGAACGCGAACCTGCGGCTGCTCGACGTTCTGCTCTCCGCTACGACGACCTGCTCAGGTGCCGCGGCGGCAACGATCGCGCGAGCGGCGGAGGTTCAGGCCCAGGTCATTCGAGCGTCGGTCTGAGGACCCCTGCCACGTCATCGAGCTCGTCCTCGCTGAGCGCGGGCCACTCTGGCTCCTGCGCCGCGGCCAGGCCCGCGAGGCGACCGAACACCAGAATCGGCCCGAGAGTGCCGCCCGCGCCTCCGTAGGCCATCGCGGTCGGGGCGGCAGCGACGTTGCCGGCGGCAAACAGGCCCGGGATCGGCACCAGGTGCGTGTCGAGAACGTGACCGGAAGCGTCGGTGCGCGGCCCGCCGCTGGTGCCGAGGGTGCCGGACTCGACCGGCACGGCGTAGAACGGCGCGGTTGCGATCGGCCCCAGCGTCGAGGCGGTCGTGAAGCGGTGGTCACCGTCACCGCTCCAGCGGTCGTACGCGCTGTCGCCGCGACGGAAGTCGTCATCGTGGTCCTGCGCGACGAAGCCGTTCCAGCGCTCGATCGTGCGCTCGAGGCCTTCCGCGTCGATGCCCAGCGTGTCTGCGAGGTCGCGCACCGAGTCGGCGCTGGTGACCCACTCCGGAACGGGCGTGCCTGCGGGGGCGCCGAAAGTGCCATAGCGCTCGGCGTGCGCGTGGTCGAAGACGAGCCACGCGGGCAGGTTGGCGTAGGTGAACGTGACGGGATCGAGCTGGTGGAACGCGCCGCCGAGCGCGTTGTAGTTGCTGGCCTCATTGGTGAAGCGGCGGCCGGCGGAGTTCACCATGATCGAGCCGGGAAGGGTGCGCTCGCGGTTGACGAGGTTCGACCTCGGCTCACCGAATGCGGTGTCGCCGGGAATCCTGACCGCCGGCACCCACCACGCCTGGCCCATGTTGGCCAGGCGGGCGCCCACGCGCATCGCCATGAGCAGGCCGTCGCCGGTGTTGGTCGGGACCGACGTGGGTGCGGTCATCGGCCCGCGCAGGAACTCCGACACCAGGTCGGTGTTCCACTCGAAGCCACCCGTGGCGAGCACGACTCCGCGGCGTGCGCGCACCACGCGCTTCTCGCCGTCGATCTCCAGCCGCACACCTGCGACGCGTCCGTTCTCGACGAGCAGATCGAGGGCCCGTGCATTGACCACGGGCTCGACGCCGAGGTCGAGCAGCGCCTTGATGATCGGGCCGACGAGCGCGTTGCCGCACCCGCGCAGGTCGAGGTCGATGCGCCGCTGCATCTCCTCCTCGGGCAGATGACCGGTGCCGCCGCCGAGCGTGGTGTCGGTGATCTTCAGGTGCGCACTGCGCTTGCTGCGCGCAACGCGGTCCTGCCAGGCGCCGAGCTCGGCGTAGCAGAACAGGCCGGGGTCGAGGGAGCGACCGCCGTCGGGCCGGCCACCGGGATTCTCGGGGTGGTAGTCGGGGTAGCGCGGCAGCAGCGTGAAGCTCGCGGCAGTGGTGTCCTCGAGCCATTCGATCGTCGCGCGGCCGTTGTCGACGAACGTCTCCGCCATCGTCGGGTCCATCCGGCCCAGCGACAGTGAGTCCAGGTAGGCCAGGGCATCCTCGCGGGAGTCGGCGACACCGGCCTCGTCCTGATGGTGGTTCAGGGGGATCCACGGGACCCCCCCGGAGATCGCACTGGATCCGCCGAGCACGTCGGCCTTCTCGAACAGTCCCACGGTGGCGCCCTGCTGGGCGGCGGCGAGGCCCGCTGTCAGCCCCGCGGCGCCGCTGCCGAGGACCACCACGTCGAACTCGAAACCGGACTCCATGTAAAGAATCTATCGCTACAGTGACGTTGACTCTCCGGCGACGGCGAAAGGCAGGACATGACCGACGACGGGCTGCGCATCGAGCGCTCGGACGCAGTGCTGCGGCTGACCATCGACCGCCCGGACCGGCTCAATGCCCTCACCCCCGCGATCGTCGAGCGAGCGCTCGCCGAGGTGGAGGCAGCGTCCGGCGACGGCACCCGGGTCATCGTCCTGACCGGCGCCGGCCGTGCGTTCAGCTCCGGTGCCGACGTCGGCCCCGATGGTGCGCCCCCGGGACTCCAGTTGCTCGACCTCGCCAACGCTTTCACCCTCGCCCTGACCGGCTCGCCATGCGTCGTGATCGCGGCCGTCAACGGCATCGCTGCGGGCGTGGGCTGCTCCTTCGCCCTCGCGGCCGATCTCACCATCGCCAAGGAGTCGGCGTCGTTCATGCTCGCCTTCACCCGGATCGGCCTGATGCCCGACGGCGGCGCGTCACTGCTCGTGCCCGCTGCGGTGGGTCGCGCCCGGGCAGCCCGCATGGCCCTGCTCGCCGAGAGGATCCCCGCGCGGCAGGCGGCCGAGTGGGGCCTGATCGCCGAGGCCGTCGCCGATGAGGAGTTCGACGCCCGCATTGAGCAGCTCGTCGAGCAGACGTCGAACGGCGCACCCCTTGCCTACGCGGCGACGAAGCGGACGCTCAATGAGGCGACCCTCGGCGACCTCCGATCGGTCCTCGCGGCCGAGCGGGAGCGCCAGGGCCAACTGCTCACCACGGCCGACTTCGCCGAGGGGATCGCGGCCTTCCAGGACAAGCGCGCGGCTCAGTTCGGCGGCAGCTGACCCCGTCTCGGGCGGTTCCGGCAATCCCGGGCGGTTTCGAGGAAGTCCTACTACTCTCGGGACTCACGCCCGGTGACCACGCCGGGCCTGACGCACAAGGAGCACTCCATGGGCCAGTTGGACGGCAGGGTCGCGGTCATCACCGCGAGCACCCGCAGCATCGGCCGCGGCATCGCCGAGGCCTTCCACAGGGAGGGCGCCAGCGTCGTCCTCAGCGGACGCAACCCCGAGAAGGGCCAGAAGGCCATCGAGGAGATGGGCGGCGGTGACCGCCTGCACTTCATCGCGGCAAACGCGGCCAAGCAGGCCGACGTCGAGGCCCTCGTCGACGGCACCGTCGAGCGGTTCGGCCGCGTCGACATCGTCGTGCCGAACGCCGGTGGCGTGGCCAACACCGCCCCGGTCGCGATGATGAGCGACGAGGAGTGGCAGTACGAGCTCGACTTCAACATCAACCAGACGTTCTGGATGGCACGTCGCGCGCTGAAGTACATGATCCCGCAGCAGTTCGGCCGCATCATCGGCATGAGCTCGATGTACGGCAAGATCACGACGATGGCCGTGCCGGGTTACATCACCAACAAGCACGCGATCATCGGCTTCTGCAAGGCGCTCGCCAAGGAGGTCGGCACCTCGGGCATCACCGCCAACGCGGTCTGCCCCGGCTTCGTCCCGACCGACATGTTCTACGAGACCGGGCCGGCGACGGTCGAGGCCATGGGCCTGCCGGATCTCGACGCACTGGCAGCTGTCATGTACAGCGTGACCTGCATCCAGCGTCCGAACACGGCCGAGGAGGTCGGCGCGGCATGCGTGCTGCTCGCCTCCGATGCGGGCGCGGGCATCACCGGCACGACCATCAACATCGATGGCGGCGCCTCGCCGTACTAGCAGCACCGCGCTGACCGATTCCCCTCCACGGAAGGAACCCGTTGTCCCACCTGGGAGACCTCGATCAGTGGTTCCACGGTCGCTCGGCGATCGTCACAGGTGGGGCAGGGGGGATGGGTCGGGCCATCGCGCTGGCCTTCTCGGCCGCCGGCAGCCGCGTCATCGTCAGTGATGTCGCGGAGGCCGGCGGCCAGGAGACGGTCGACCTCATCACAGCGGCCGGCGGTGAGGCCCAGTTCATCCGCACGGACGTCTCCCAGGACGCCGACGTGCGCGCCATGGTCGACCTCGCCGTCACCTCGTACGGTGGTCTGGACTTCGCCGTCAATGCCGCGGCCATCGAGTTCGAGGTCGACTACCTCGCCGACCTCGCCGAGAGCGACTGGGACCGCATGATCGCGGTCAACCTCAAGAGCGTTTTCCTGTGCATGAAGCACGAGATCAACGCGATGCTCGCGACCGATCGTGAAGGCGCCGCGATCGTCAACATCGCCTCCACCAACTCCTACCGCCCGCAGGCCCATCAGTCGGCCTACACGGCCAGCAAGTTCGGCGTGCTGGGCGTCACCAAGTCCGCGGCCGTCGACTACGCCCCCCGCGGTATCCGCATCAACGCGATCTGCCCCGGGTCGATCGACACCCCGATGCTGCGCGGGGCCATGGAGAAGCGCGGTCGGGATCCGCAGGAGGTGGCCAGCCGACTGTCGCTGATCGGACGCTTCGGCACGGTCGATGAGATCGCCGCGGCGGCCCTGTGGCTGTGCTCAGGGGCGGCCGGCTTCACCATCGGCCACGCCCTTGCGGTCGACGGTGGCTACCTGTCGCGCTGATGCATGAGGTCGCCTTCGAGGTCCGGGCGGGCGTCGGGTTCATCACGCTGAACCGCCCGAGGGCCCGCAATGCCCTTACCGCGGCGATGGTGCTCGCGATCAGCGAGCACCTTGATGAGTGGCAGGACCGTCCAGACATCCATGCCGTGCTCATCCGCGGTGCGGGGGAGCACGGCCTGTGCGCGGGCGGCGATGTGCGTGCCATGCACACGGGGGCGGTCGCCCGCCATGACTCGACCGCGGAGTTCTTCCGAGCCGAGTACCGGATGAACGCGCAGATCCATCAGTTCACGAAGCCCTACATCGCGATCATGGACGGCCTCGTCATGGGTGGTGGTATCGGTGTCAGCGCTCACGGGAGCGTCCGCCTGGTGACCGAGCGGGCGAAGCTGGCGATGCCCGAGGTCACGATCGGCATCTGCCCCGATGTCGGTGCGACGTGGCTGCTGGCCCAGGCCCCGGGGGAGCTGGGCACCTACCTGGCGATGACGGGGGTGACCTTCGGGGCCGCAGACGCGATCCATCTCGGCCTCGCCGACCTGCTCCTGCCGTCCGCGAACATCGCGGCGTTCGAGGGCAGGCTCCCGCGGGAGCCGCTGGACTCCCTGCTGCGCGAGCTCACCGTCCGGGCGCCGGAGTCGCCGCTGCAGCGAGAGCAGGGCTGGATCGACGAGTGCTTCCGATTCGACACCGTCGAGGAGATCCTCGGCGCACTCGACGGGAGCGCGGTGGAGCAGGCCCGTGAGACCGCCGGCCTGATCCGATCGAAGTCCCCCATCGCCGTCACCGTCAGCCTTGCCGCGATCCGCCGGGCGCGCGCACTGGAGTCCCTGGAGCATGCGCTGGAGATGGAGTTCGGCATCTCATGCGCGCTGATGTACGGCCATGACGGGATCGAGGGGGTCCGTGCCCTGATCATCGACAAGGACAGGGATCCGCACTGGGAGCCTGCGACCTTCGACGCCGTGACCGACGAGCAGGTGGAGCGGGCGTTCGGCCCCTGCCCGTACGGCTCCCTCGGCCTCGTCTGACCCCCTCCTCCTTCTCGCGAGTGGGCGGTTAGCGGGCCGAAAACCCGAGGTTTCGGCCCGCTAACCGCCCACTCGCGGGCGCGGGGGCGCGGGGGTGCGGGTGCGGGTGCGGCGGGGGCTAGGAGTAGTCGTAGAAGCCGCGGCCGGACTTCCGGCCGTACATCCCCGCCTCGACATGCCGCTTCAGCAGGGCCGGGGGAGCGAAGCGCAGTTCGAGATGCTCGGCGTACAGGCTCTCCGACACCAGCAGCATGGTGTCCAGGCCGATCATGTCGCACAGCGTCAGCGGACCCATCGGCATGCCGCAGCCGGCCACCATGCCCACATCGATGTCCTCCTTCGACGCCACGCCGTTCTCCAGTGAGCGGATGGCATCGAGCAGGTAGGGCACGAGCAGGGCGTTGACGACGAAACCGGAGCGGTCCTTGGCGCGGATCACCTTCTTGCCGAGCACGTCGGCGCAGAACTCGGCGGTGCGGTCCGTCGCCTCGGGCGACGTCTGGATTGCCGCGATGACCTCGACCAGGGGCATGACCTGCGGCGGGTTGAAGTAGTGCGTGCCGACAACGCGAGAGGGGTGGGCGCTCGCCGCGGCGAGCTGCGCGATCGGGATGGACGAGGTGTTCGTGGTGATGATCGCGTCCGGGGCGAGGATGCCGTCGAGCTGGTGGATCAGGGAGATCTTGTCGTCGAGCTGCTCACGGATGACCTCCGTGACGATCTCGCGGTCGGCGAGCGCCGCGAGGTCGGTGGTCCAGCGCAGGCGGGCGAGGATATCCGCCGCGGGCTCCGAGAGCTTGCCCTTCTCCTCGGCCTTGGCCAGTGACGCGGCCATGCGCTCGCGCGCCCGGTCCAGGGCCTCCGGGAAGGCATCCACGACGACGACGTCGCAGCCCGCCTTGGCGCCCACCTCGGCGATGCCTGCGCCCATCACGCCGCAGCCGACGACACCCATGCGATTCATCATCTGTTCTCTCTCATGTGACGGCGCGTAGCGGCCGTGCCCCCGCGCTCTCGGTTCGGGCTAGAAGTCCCCGGCATTCGCGCGCAGGGCCCTCAGGACGGTGCGCAGCTGGTTGATCTGGTGCTCGGTGATGCCGAGCTGTTCGAAGACCTGGCCGTTCAGCGCCGCCGTGGCGGCCAGCGCCCGGGCCCGTCCCGTATCGGTGATCGAGGCAAGCACGGCCCGGCGATCGGTGGGGTGCGGCAGCCGCTCCACCAGGCCCTGGCTCTCCAGCCGGTCCACGGCGCTGGTCACGCTCGTCGGATGCACCTGCAGCAGGGCGCCCATCCGGGTCATCGGCAGGCTGCCGCGCTTGGTGAAGGACAGCAGCGTGAGGATCTCGTAGCGGGCGAAGGTGAGGTCGAACGGCCGCAGGGCGGTGTCGATCCGCTGCAGCACGATCTGCTGGGCCCGGACGATCGAGGTGACGGCCGCCATGCCGTCGGCCGCCGACTCCCAGCCCCGCTCGATCCACTGCCGCCGGGCCTCCTCGATGGGATCGGAGTCCAGCGTCCGACCGATCGTCATCAGCGGATCTCCCTCTCAGCGCGGACCGGGTCAGACATTGCGCCGGTACTGCCCGCCGACCTCGAAGAAGGCGGCGGTGACCTGACCGAGGGAGCATACTCGGACGGCCTGCATTAGGGCGGCAAAAGTGTTGCCTCCCGAAGTTGCGACGTCCTTGAGTCGGGCGATGGCCTCCTCGGCCTCGTCACGGTGCTCCTCGTGGAACACCGCCAGGCGTGCGACCTGGGAGGCCTTCTCCTCCTCGGTGGCCCGGGCCAGCTCGAGCCGCTGCACGGCGTCATCCGGGTGCGGGTTCAGGAAGGTGTTGACCCCGATGATCGGCAGGGTGCCGTCGTGCTTGCGCTGCTCGTACAGCATCGACTCGTCCTGGATGCGACCGCGCTGGTAGCCGGTCTCCATCGCGCCGAGCACGCCACCGCGGTCGGAGATGCGGTCGAACTCGGCGAGGACGGCCTCCTCGACCAGGTCGGTGAGCTCATCGACGATGTAGGAGCCCTGCAGCGGGTTCTCGTTCTTGGCCAGCCCCCACTCCTGGTCGATGATCATCTGGATCGCAAGGGCCCGACGTACCGACTGCTCACTCGGTGTGGTCACCGCCTCATCGAAGGCATTGGTGTGGAGTGAGTTGCAGTTGTCGTAGATCGCGCACAGCGCCTGCAGGGTCGTGCGGATGTCGTTGAAGTCCATCTCCTGCGCGTGCAGGGACCGACCGGAGGTCTGGATGTGGTACTTGAGCTTCTGGCTGCGGTCGTTCGCTCCGTAGCGCTCGCGCATGGCGATCGCCCAGATGCGACGCGCCACCCGGCCGAGAACCGTGTACTCCGCATCGATGCCGTTGGAGAAGAAGAAGGAGAAGTTCGGGGCGAAGTCGTCGATGTCCATGCCTCGAGCGAGGTAGGTCTCGACGTACGTGAAGCCATTGGCCAGCGTGAAGGCCAGCTGCGAGATGGGGTTCGCCCCGGCCTCGGCGATGTGGTAGCCGGAGATCGACACGGAGTAGAAGTTGCGCACAGAGTTGTCGATGAAGAACTGCTGGACGTCACCCATGCACCGCAGTGCGAACTCGGTGGAGAAGATGCAGGTGTTCTGGCCCTGGTCCTCCTTGAGGATGTCCGCCTGCACGGTGCCGCGCACGTTCGACAGCACCCACGCGCGGATGTCGGCTGCCTCCTCGGGCGTGGGCTCGCGCCCCTCGGTCTCGCGGAATGCGTCGAGGCGCTGATCGATCGCGGTGTTCATGAACATCGCGAGGATCGTCGGCGCCGGCCCATTGATCGTCATCGACACCGATGTGGTCGGATCGCACAGGTCGAAGCCGGCGTAGAGCGCCTTCATGTCGTCCAGGGTCGCGATCGAGACGCCGGACGTGCCGACCTTGCCGTACACGTCGGGCTGCGTGTTCGGGTCGCGGCCATAGAGCGTGACGGAGTCGAACGCCGTCGACAGCCGCGTGGCGGGCTGGCCCTCGGCGAGCAGGTGGAAGCGTCGGTTGGTCCGGAAGGGATCGCCCTCGCCCGCGAACATGCGGGCGGGCGCCTCGCCGTCGCGCTTGAACGGGAACACCCCGGCGGTGTAGGGGAAGCGACCGGGAAGGTTCTCCTCGCGCAGGTAGCGCACGAGGTCACCGGCGTCCTCCGTGCGGGGCAGCGCGACACGTGGCACGCGATTGCCCGAGAGGGTGGTGCGCCAGAGCTGCGTGCGCAGGTCCTTGTCGCGGATGCGGACGACGAGCTCCTCGGCCGCGTACTGCTCCCGGACGGCGGGCCACTCCTCGAGGAGTGCGGCGACCTCGGGCCTCAGCTCAGCCTCCTGCGCGGCGAGCAGTGCCTCCACGTCGGTCGCGCTGGACCCAGCGGCGGCGAGCATCGCGGCCGCCGTGCGCAGGTGCTGGGCACGGCGTGCGACCTCGGCCTGCTGGCCGGTCTCGCGGTGGTAGCCGCGGACCGAGTCGGCGATGTCGGAGAGGTAGCGGCTGCGGGCGGGCGGGACAACGGTGGTCAGCCCGGTCGGCTGGCGCGTGTCGACCGGCTCGAGCACTCCCGCCGTCACCTCCAGGCCCTTGTCGACGAGGAGGCCGCGCAGGTACAGGTAGAGCGCCGTCACGCCGTCGTCGGCGAAGCGTGCCGCCGACGTGCCGAAGACGGGCATGTCCTCCCAAGATGAGCCGAAGGCCTCGCGGTTGCGCAGCAGCTGGCGGGCGACATCGCGGCGGGCGTCCTCAGCCCCGCGTCGCTCGAACTTGTTGATCGCAACCGCGTCGGCGAAGTCGAGCATGTCGATCTTCTCCAGCTGCGAGGCGGCGCCGAACTCCGGCGTCATCACGTAGAGCGAGACGTCGCAGAAGGGAACGATGCCGGCATCGCCCTGGCCGATTCCGGGCGTCTCGACGATGACGAGATCGTGCGTCGAGCGGCAGGCCGCGATCGCGTCGGCGAGGTTCTCGGGGATCTCCGAACCCGGCTGGCGCGTGGCGAGTGAGCGGAAGTAGACGTTGCCGAGGTCGACCGAGTTCATCCGGATGCGGTCGCCGAGGAGTGCGCCGCCGCCCTTGCGACGCGTGGGATCCACCGCAATCACGGCGATGCGAAGCTTGCCCTCCTGGTCGGCGCGGAAGCGGCGCAGCAGTTCGTCGGTGAGCGAGGACTTGCCCGATCCACCCGTGCCGGTGATGCCGAGCACCGGTGTGCCGCTTGCGGCGGCCGCCGCGAGAAGCTCGGTGCGGAGGGCCTCCGGTGCGCGTCCGTCCTCGAGCAGGGTGATCGCGCGGGCCAGCGCGGTGTCGTGCCCGGCGAGCACGGCCTCGATGCTGGGTGCGTCCTCGAGAGCGTGGTCGCACTCCTGCACCATCGAGGCGATCATCCCGACGAGGCCGAGACGCTGGCCGTCCTCGGGGGAGAAGATGCGCACGCCGCGGTCAGCGAGCAGGGCGATCTCGTCCGGCACGATGACACCGCCGCCACCGCCGTAGATGCGCACGTGGGAGGCGCCATGCGCGTCAAGCATCTCGCGCAGGTAGCTGAAGTACTCGACGTGACCGCCCTGGTAGGACGAGACGGCGATGCCCTGAGCGTCCTCCTGCAGTGCCGCGCGGACGACCTGCTCGACGCTGCGGTCGTGGCCGAGGTGGATGACCTCGCAGCCCTGCGACTGCAGGATGCGGCGCATGATGTTGATCGAGGCGTCGTGACCGTCGAACAGGCTGGCCGCGGTGACGAACCGGACGGGGTGATGCGGGGCCTCGGGCACGCGCTCTCTCCTGCGGTTCGGGGGCGGCTCATCGCCCGTGTCAATGGATGACAGATATTAGGATATCAATCCTTCCGGAGAACGGATAGCCGAAAATGTCCGAAATGACCGCTCTGGACGCTGGGCCCGTCAGCTGATGAGGGCGCGGGCGAGCTGGCCGGACGTCTGCCGGAAGGCCACCGGGCCGAGGGTGCGGTAGCTCGGGTCGAGCTCCAGCCGGCTCCGCGCGACGATCTCGAGCAACGTGACCAGGCCCAGGCCGGCGAGCGCCACCCGGATGCGGTCCTGCTCAGGCGCGATCTCATGGAACGTCCGGGCGCCGCGCCGGGCCAGCTCATTGCGGGTACGCCGCCGGACCGCCTCGCACGAGCTGGTCGCCCCGACGGAGGTCACGAAGTAGACGCGCGCCACCTGCTCGTTCTCCTCGACCCAGGTCAGCACGCTGTCGACGCAGGCGGTGAGGTCGTCGATCGAGTGCACGGCCGCCAGGGCCTCCTGAACGGCGTTCGACCACCGGTCGGCGAAGGTGCCCACGATCTCGTCGAGGATCTCGTCCTTGCTCGCGAAGTGGTAGTAGAAGGCCGCCGGCGTCATGCCGCATCGGGCGGCGATGTCCGAGACGGCGATCTCGTCCGGTGGCTGGGCCGCCAGCAGGTCGATCGCCGCCTCGAGGATCTCGTGACGGCGCGAAGGCCGGTTGGCCGGACGGCTGGCACGGGTCTTTGGCATGATCGGGCGATCCTCCCACAGGGGGCATGGGCCGGTGGGGGCCTTGGCGTGAAGGGACGACGGTGACCGAGGTCTCGGACGATGCCCTGGGCTCCAGCCGTCCGGCACACCGCCCGTCCCGCCGCAGCGAGATCGTCATGGCGGCCACGCACGTGTTCTCGCGGCTGACCTACGCCGAGGCGACGGTCGAGGACATCGCCGCCGAGTGCGGCGTCGCACCCACCGCCGTGTACTACCACTTCGGCGGCAAGGAGGAACTCTTCGACCAGGCCTTCGAGGCCTGCCTCGTCGGCTTCTCCGCGATGGTCGACTCGGTGCGCGCCACGGCCGCGACGCTCAATGAGGATGTGCTGCGGGAGGTCATCTACGCCGGATGGGCGTGGTGGCGCACGCATCCGGTCGAGGCCCGCTTCCTGACCCTGCACCTGAACGGCGCGACGCCCGCCTCACGCAGACTGTACGAGGACTGGCAGGAGCGCCATGCCCAGCGGGCCTTCGACTACCTGCCCGAGGACACGAGGCCGCCGCGCAGCTCCCGCAAGGCGCGCGAGCAGTACGCCGTGCGCCTCCTCGGCTTCCGCTTCCTGAGCGCCCTGCTGCCGGTCTCCCAGACCGCGTGGCTCGACGGCACGCTGAGCCGACTGCCCGTCGCGAAGGTCGAGGCCGTCCTGGCGGACATCCTCGTCCCGATCATGAGGGAAGCCGAACCTGCCGATCGCGCTTGAGCTCCCACCGGGCGATCGAGCGCAGGTGCACCTGATCGGGACCGTCGAAGATCTTCAGGGCGCGCTGCCATCCGTACATGCGCGCGAGGGGAACGTCGTCGCAGATGCCCAAGCCGCCGTGCACCTGGATCGCCCGGTCGATGATGTTGCACGCGATGCGTGGCGCGATCACCTTGATGGCGGCGATCTCGGTCTTCGCGCTCTTGGCGTCACCCTGGTCGATCATCCACGCCGCCTTGAGCGTGAGCAGGCGGGCCTGCTCGATCTCGATGCGGGACTCGGCGATCCACTCCTGGATGGATCCCTGGTCTGACAGCGGTCCGCCGAAGGCGACACGGCTGTTCGCCCGCTCCACCATCATCTGCAGGGCACGCTCGGCCGCGCCGATCGACCGCATGCAGTGGTGGATGCGACCGGGGCCGAGTCGCGCCTGCGCGATGCGGAAGCCGTCGCCCTCCTCCGCAAGGCGGTTGCTGACTGGCACGCGCACGTCGGTGAACTCGATCCACGCGTGACCGTGCTGGTCCTGCCGGCCGAAGACAGGCAGCGAGCGCACGATCTCGACCCCGGGAGTGTCGATGGGCACGAGCACCATCGACTGCTGCCGATGCGCGGGCCCGTCGGGATCGGTCTTGCCCATCACGATCAGGATCCGGCAGCGGGGATCATTGGCGCCCGACGTCCACCACTTGGTGCCGTTGATGACGTACTCGTCACCCTCGCGCCGGATCGAGCACTCGATGTTCGTCGCGTCACTGCTCGCGACGTACGGCTCCGTCATCGCGAAGCCGGAGCGGATGGTGCCGTCGAGCAGGGGCTCGAGCCAGCGCTCCTTCTGCTCGGGAGTGCCGAACAGGTGGATCGTCTCCATGTTGCCGGTGTCGGGCGCCTGGCAGTTGATGGCCTCGGGGTAGATGTCGACGCTCCACCCGGAGATCTCCGCCAGCTGCCCGTACTCGACGTTGGTCAGGCCGCTGATGGCGGGCAGGAACAGGTTCCACAGCCCCTGCGCCCTCGCCTCGACCTTGAGCTCCTCGACGATGGGCGGCAGCTCGTGGTCGTCGGGCCCGACCTCGGCCCGGTAGGCGTCGTAGACCGCCTCGGCCGGCAGCACGCGCTCGTTCAGGAAGTCCCACATCTGCGCGGACAGCTCCTGGACCCGTGCGCTGGGGGTGAAGTCCATGCTCGCTCCGCTCATCCGTGCCCGCTCGGGGTTTCTTGACTCGTACTTTAGTAACCGCGGTATCCTCGCGCCACGCCGACCGAAGTCCCCTGTGAGGATCCCGCGTGCCTGACCTGCCCCTCGGCCCCCTCGCCGATGCCGCTGTCGCGAACCCGGGCGGGCTCGCGCTCGCGGATTCTCGCAGGACCTGGACGTGGGACCAGGCGATCCACGACATTCGCGGTGCCGCATCGCAGTTGCTGGCGACGACCCCGGACCCCGACCAGCGCTGGGGCGTCATGGGCGACAACGCCGCTCCCACGCTGCTCGCACACGCCGCTGCCCTGCTCGCCGGGGTTGGTGCCGTGGCCGTCTCCCGCCAGCTGACACTCGCGGAGCTCGCCGACCAGATCGAGGATGCCGGCATGGTCGGGCTGGTCGCCGGTCCGTCGAGTGCGCCGACCGCGGTCGCTGCCCTCAAGGCCGGACTGGTGTCCACCGTGGTGCTCCACTCGGGCGCCACGAGCGACTCGACGCACCCGGGCCTGGTGGCGTGGGCGGACTGGATCGCCGTTGCACCGCCCGTCGACGACTTCCCGGACCGGCCGCCGCGACCGGGCATGGTCTACACGTCGGGCACCACCGGCCGCGCGCGGGGGACCCAGACCCGCTGGGTGCTGGCACCCGTGACGACGCACCGCGAGTACCTCGAGCAGCTGCGTGCGCGCGCACAGTTCCCGGCCGGCGCGCACATCGTCGTCGGGCCACTGCAGCACAACGGCCCGCTGACCGCGGTGCGCCACCTGCTCCTCGGTCGCCCGGTCATCGTCGTCGAGCGCTTCGACGGCGCCGAGGTGCTGCGCCTGATCGACGAGCACCGCGTGACGTCCTCCGTCATGGTGCCGACGCACTTCCAGCGGCTGCTCGCGGTGGATCCCTCGGTGCGCGAGCAGTTCGACGTGAGCAGCCTCGAGCTCGTCGCGCACACCGGCTCGGCCTGCCCGCCCGACGTCAAGCGCGCGATGATCGAGTGGTTCGGGCCGGTGCTCGTCGAGTCGTACGGCGGGTCCGAGTCGGGCACGCTGTGCCGGATCTCGTCGGTCGACTGGCTCGAGCACCCGGGCTCCGTGGGCAGGGCGGTGGATCCGTTCCGCGTCGTCGTCGTCGACGAGGACGGCCATGACGTGCCCACTGGCGCGACCGGCATCCTCGCGTTCGAGGCCCCGCAGGGGTACGGGCCGTCGTACCACCAGGATCCGGAGAAGACGGCGAAGGCGTACGTCAGGGAGAACACGTTCACCCTCGGCGACATGGGCCATGTCGACGAGCAGGGATTCATCTTCATCACCGATCGGCTGTCCGACATGGTGGTCTCCGGCGGCGTCAACCTGTATCCCTCGGAGAGCGAGGCGGCGCTGCGGCAGCATCCGCAGGTGGCCGACGTCGCCGTGATCGGCATCCCGCATCCGGACCTCGGTGAGCAGCTGCTGGCCCTCGTGGTCCCCGAGGACCAGGCATCGCACCCGTCACCTGCCGATCTCGAGGTGTTCTGCCGTGACCTGATCGCGTCCTACAAGATCCCGCGCCGGTACGACTTCATCGCCGAGCTGCCGCGCAACGAGATGCAGAAGGTCGACAAGAAGTCGCTGCGCCGTCCCTACTGGGACTCCGACCGCACGATCGCAGGCTGATCGAGGGGGTGCGCGATGTCGTCGATGCGCGTGGGCCTGGCCCTGCCGCAGCTCGGACCACGTGCGGATGCGCGCGCGGTCCGGGGATTCGCGGAGCGGGCGGAGGCGCTCGGGTTCGGGCACCTGTTCGTGCAGCAGCACCTGTTCTACCCGCACGAGGTCGCGTCGGGCTACTCCGCGCGCCCCGGACTCGCCGTCCCCGAGGCCTACCGCTCGGTGCTGCAGCCGATGGAGCTGCTCGGCGTGGTCGCGGGCTGGACCTCCGAGATCATCCTCGGCACGAGCATCCTCGTCGCCGGCTACCACCGTCCGGTCGACCTCGCCCAGCGGATCAGCACGCTGGACCTGCTGTCGGGTGGGCGCACGGTGTTCGGCTTCAGCGTCGGCTGGTCCGATGAGGAGCACGCGCAGTACGACGTCGACCCGCGCACGCGAGGGCGTCGGGCGGGGGAGCTCATCGACGCGCTCAAGGCCTGCTGGGGGCCCGATCCGGTGTCGTACGAGGGGGAGTTCTTCTCCATCCCGATGTCGGACGTCGACCCCAAGCCCGCGCAGCGGCCGCACCCGCCGCTGATGTCGGGCATGCGATCGGAGGTGGGGCTGCGTCGCACGGCGGAGCAGTTCGACTGGTGGAACCCGGCATCGGGCACCCTCGAGCAGCACCTGCAGACGATGGATCAGCTCGCTGGGATGCGCCCGGCGGGGCTGGCCCCGCTCAAGATGTGCTGGAACCTGTTCACCGATCCACCCGTCCTCGTCGCGAACCTGCGACCCCTGAGTGTCGACGAGCTGTGCGAGCAGGTTGCCGAGGCGGCCGCGTCGGGGGTGGACGCGGTGTCGATCGACGCGAACTTCGATCCCTCGATCACCTCGCCCGAGGACTGGGCAGCGGTACCGGACCGGCTGGCCCCCCTGCTCGACGCAGCCACACCGTAAGGAGGAGGCGACATGGACCGTCTCGAGGATCGCGCGGCGATCGAGCAGCAGATGTTCACCTACGCGCGCGCCACGGACTGGCTCGAGCCGGAGAACCACCGGCTCGTGTTCGCCGACGACTGCGTGTTCGCCTCCCCGCACAGCGGCGACCTCCACGGTGTCGACGCCGTCGTGGACTGGATGGCCCGGGTGCTCCCGCCGTTCGAGGCCACGCAGCACCTGATCGGCAACATCACCATCACGTTCACGGGTGACGACACCGCGGACGCCGTCAGCTACGTGCAGGCGTGGCACCGGTACCGCGACCGTGACAAGCCCGACATGATCCTGTGGGGCGAGTACCACGATCGGTGGGTCCGCATCGACGGCACGTGGCGCATCCGCGAGCGACGGGTGCGCGAGGCCGGCTTCCAGCCGCCGCGGGAGGGCGGGGTCGTCAACCCGCGTCGCGCGAAGGGCTGAGCCCTCGTTGCTGCGTCAGTAGGTGGGGTCTCCACGCGGCTGAAGACCCCAACAAGTGACGCAGCAACGGATCAGCCGAGCAGCACGGAGCGCAGCTGAGCGACGTCGCCGGCCAGGTGCGTCGCGCCGGCGGACTCGAGTTCGCCTTCCTCTGCGTAGCCCCAGGTGACGGCGATGGCTTCCACGCCGTGGGCACGAGCGGCCTGCACGTCGAGGGCGCGGTCGCCGACCATGACTACCCGATGCGTGCGCCCGTCCGCGGCGATGCTCGCGAAGGCATGCTCGAGCACCTCCGCCTTGTCCTGGCGCGATCCGTCGGAGGCGGAGCCCGCGACGAAGGCGAAGTGCTTGATCAGCCCGGCGCGATCCAGGATCCGCTCGGCGGACTCCTGCGGCTTGGCCGTTGCGAGGACGACGGAGCAGTCGCTCTCTGCGAGGTCGCGCACGAGGTCGCCCATCCCGGGGTAGAGGTCGAACTCGTACTCCGCGTCGTGGAAGTAGCGCTCACAGTAGAGCTCGAAGAAGCGCTGCTCATCGACCGCATCGCTGAGTCCGAAGACCCGGGGAAGTACCTCGGCGAGCGGCGGGCCCATGAACTCCTCGAGCTGGGCCTGCGTGGGCACGATGCCGAAGCCCCGCTCCAGCGCGTACTGCACTGAGATGTGGACGCCGGGCTCGGAGTGGATGATCGTGCCGTCGAGATCGAGCAGCACGACGTCGTACGCAGGGGTCACGCGCGAAGGCCCCGCCATGCGAGCGTCCCGCCATCGACCGTGTAGATGCCGCCGGTCACGAACGAGGCCGCATCGCTGGCGAGAAAGCAGGCCACCTCCGACACCTCATCGGCCTCGCCGAAGCGGGGGATCAGGTGCGCGCCGGTCATGTGATTCATCGTGTACTCGCGGTCCTCGACGGAGTCAAGGAAGTCCATCGCCATCGGAGTGGCGATCGCCCCAGGTAGGAACGCATTGACACGCACCTGTGGGGCCAGCGCAACGGCGGTCGACTTGGTGAGGGAGATGAGCGCAGCCTTGCTCGCCCCGTAGGCCACCGCGTTCTGGGTACCGTTGATGCCCGAGACGGACGCGGAGTTCACGATGGATGGGCCGCGGTCGGACGCGCGCAGGTGCGGCGCCGCGGCCTGGGACAGGAAGTAGGGGGCCTTCACGTTGACGTCGAACACGATGTCCCACACGCGCTCGTCGAGAGTGTCGAAACGCGCACCCTCCATGAGCACGGAGTCGATGATCCCGGCGTTGTTGATGAGGGTGTCGAGGCCGCCCGCAGCGGCAACGGTCTCGTCGACCAGCCGCTGGATGTCGCTCATGCGAGTGAGGTCGGCGAGGATGACGGACGATGCCGCCCCTGCCTCGCGCACGATCTCAGCGGTCTCCTCGACGGCTCCCGCCTTCACGTCGGTGACGATCACCGATTCGGCACCTCGGCTCGCCGCCATGACCGCAATAGAACGGCCCATGCCCTGAGCGGCCCCGGTCACCAGGAAGCGCTTGCCCTCCAGCTGGGCAGTCACGCGGTGGCCCACCCCTCGCGCACGTCGGCATGGACGTCGATCGAGATCCGCTTCTCCTCGATGTAGCCGACCCCGTCGATCACCCGCACGCGGTCGACGTAGTTGCCCCAGCCGAGGATCGCGGTGTCGTCTCCTGCGTAGGTGTAGAGGAAGTACGACTCGACGAGGGCGGTGCCCGGCCCGGTGCTCGTCACCGTCTGGTTCACCACGAAGTGCTTGCGCGCGACCGGGTCGGCCATCGCGGTGCGGTAGTACTCGATGATGGCGTCGCGGCCCTCGCGGGGACCCTTGCGCGTGACCAGCACCGCATCGTCGGTGAACACGCCGCCGAGGAGCACGTAGTCGGGACCGTCCACGGCGTTCGCGTAGCGCCACGTCACCTCGCGGGCGGCCTCGGCGGTCTCGAGTCGCTCGAGCCGCGCCAGCAGGTTCTCGATCATCGCGTTGTCGTTCATCAGTGTCCTTCCGCGGGGCGGACGCCGCGCTTGGTCAGCGTCACCGGTCCGGTGACGGTCAGTCGGCAGGCGAGACGTCGACTCGGGTCCACGGCGCCCATGGTCCGCTGGAGGGTGTCGCGCTCCTCGTCGGACATGACGCCGCAGTGGTCGACGCCCTCGCGGATGATGCTCACGCACAGGCCGCACGAGGCGTTGCCCCCGCATTCGGTCGGCCACACGTACCCGCGCTCATGCGCGGACTCCATGACCGTCTGGCCCGCCGCCACCTCGAGCGCGAGGTCGATCGGCAGGACGGTGACGCGTTCCATGGCGCTCCCGGAGTCTGGTGAACAGGCACTTACCGTAGTCCGGATCTAGTAACATGCCAATCCACTCAGTGGACGGCAGTTCGCTGGAATCGACGTCTCGACAGATGGGATCACCATGGACCTCGGCCTGAAGGGCAAGCGCGCCCTCGTCACCGGCGGCACTCGCGGCATCGGTCGCGCCACCGTCGAGCTGCTCGCTGCGGAGGGTGCGTCAGTCGCCTTCTGCGCGCGCAGCCAGGAGGCGGTCGACGCCTTCGCCAGCGAGCTCCGCGCTGCGGGGGCCACGGTCTACGCCGAGGCCATCGACGTGTCGAAGGAGGATGAGCTCAAGGGCTTCATCCGCAATGCCGCGGACGCGCTCGGCGGGCTCGACATCCTCGTCTCGAACGTGACCGGCGGCTCCCTCAAGGGTCCCGAGCAGTGGCAGAGCAGCCTCGAGCTCGACCTGCTCCCGCTCGTGCACCTCATCGATGAGGGCACCCCGATCCTCGAGGCCGCGGGGGGTGGCTCGATCATCGCGCTGTCGTCGACCTTCGGCTTCGACAACGTGTGGCCGAGTTCGCCGAACTCCTATGGCGCCTTCAAGGCCGCGATCATCCGTCACGCATCGTCGGCGGCGCAGGCCCTGGCTCCCAAGGGCATCCGCGTCAACACCGTCTCGCCCGGACCGGTCTACTTCGACGACGGCGACTGGGGCAAGATCAAGGCCGG
>JAFMFD010000074.1 GCA_017856385.1 Actinomycetota bacterium | reverse complement strand
GCCAGAAGGGCGGCACGAGCCCCAACGGCTGGAACAAGTTCATCCCGCACGGCCCGTCGATGCCCGGTGGGCATGACTCCTGGAACGAGCTGCTGTGGCCATCGGAGTTCCCGATGTCGACCAACGAGCTGTCGATCCTGCTCCCGCACTTCCTCAAGGACGGCCGCGGCCGGATCGACACCTACTTCTCGCGGGTCTACAACCCGGTGTGGACCAATCCGGACGGTTTCTCCTGGATCGAGGCTCTGTCGGACGAGGACCTCGTCGGCTGCCATGTGGCCATGACGCCGACCTGGAACGAGACCGCGATCTTCGCCGACTACATCCTTCCCTTCGGGCACAGCACCGAGCGCCACGACACCCAGTCGTACGAGCAGTACGCCGGCAAGTGGCTCGGCTTCCGCCAGCCGGTGCGACGCGTCGCGCTCAACAAGATGGGCGAGGACATCACCGACACCCGGGAGTCGAACCCGGGTGAGGTCTGGGAGGAGACCGAGTTCTGGATCGAGCTGTCCTGGCGCATCGACCCGGACGGATCGCTGGGCATTCGCAAGCACTTCGAGACGCCGGGAGAGCCGGGCAAGAAGGTCACCGTCGACGAGTACTACGGCTGGATCTTCGAGAACCAGGTGCCGGGGCTGCCGAAGAAGGCCGCCGACGAGGGGCTCACCCCGCTGGAGTACATGCGCAAGTACGGCGCGGTGGAGATCGTGAACAACCTCTACCGGCAGGACGAGCGGCCGCTGACTCCCGAGGAGCGGGAGGGCGCTGTCGCTGACGAGAACGGGGTCCTGCGCAAGCCGATCACCGGGGAGACCCAGAAGCCGCTGGTCGGCGAGGCGGGCGCGGTCGGCGTCGTGCTCGATGACGGGTCAGAGGTGGCCGGCTGGCTGACGGCCTCGCGCAAGCTGGAGCTGTACTCACCGGCGATGGCCGACTTCGGCTGGCCGGAGTACGCCGCTCCCTGCTACATCCGCACCCACGTCCACCACGAGGGCATGGAGCATGCGCGAGGCGATTTCGCGCTCGTGCCGACCTTCCGGCTGCCGACGCTCATCCACACCCGGTCCGGCAATGCGAAGTACCTCAACGAGATCAGCAACAAGCACCCGGTCTGGATGAACAAGGTCGACGCGCGGGCGCTCGGCCTCGACACCGGCGACATGGTTCGCGTGAACACCGAGATCGGCTACTTCGTGGCCCGCATCTGGGCCACCGAGGGGATCAAGCCGGGAGTCATCGCGATGTCCCACCACATGGGCCGCTGGCGCACGACCGACGATGCGGGCAGCCGATGGGTGAGCGGCAAGGTCGACGTGGGCAGGCTCGAGGACGGCAGGTGGCGCCTTCGGTACAAGGAGGGCGTGCGCCCCTTCGCCAGCGATGACAAGGACTCGATGCGCATCACCTGGGAGGACCCCGGGGTCCACCAGAACCTGGCGTTCGCCGTCCATCCCGATACCCACTCGGGGATGCACTGCTGGCACCAGCGCGTGCGGGTCGAGAGGGCGCACGAGGAAGACAAGTACGGCGACGTCGTAGTCGACACCGCCAAGTCGCGCGAGGTGTACCGCGAGTGGCTGTCCTGGACGCGACCGGGCCCGAACAAGGACGGCCTGCGCCGGCCGATGTTCATGATGCGGCCTGTCATGCCGCAGGTCCGTGCCTTCTACGTCGACAACCAGCTGCCGCAGCAGTAGTCCACCGCGCAAGGTCGAAGGAGTCGCTCGCTGATGGTTGCGCTTGCCGCCGTCCTGGCCATCGTGATCGGCATGGCCGTCGGCCTGCTCGGCGGCGGTGGCTCGATCCTGACGACGCCCCTGCTGGTGTACGTCATGGACTTCGACGCCAAGCAGGCGATCGCCGCGAGCCTGTTCGTCGTCGCGGTGACGTCGCTGTTCGGGCTGATCCAGCACGCGCGCGCCGGTCGCGTCCGCTGGCGCACCGGCCTGATCTTCGGCGCGGCCGGGATGGTGGGTGCCTTCGTCGGCGGCCAGATCGGCGCTCGGCTGCCCGGCTCGCTGCTCCTTGCGGCCTTCGCCGTCATGATGGCGGCCACGGCAGTGGCCATGCTGCGCGGTCGGCGGAAGGTCGAGGGGGCGGGGCACTCGGGGCTCCCGCTGTTCCGGATCCTGCTCGACGGGTTCATCGTGGGGCTGGTGACCGGCCTCGTGGGGGCTGGTGGCGGGTTCCTCGTCGTGCCCGCCCTGGTGCTCCTCGGCGGCCTGCCCATGCCGATCGCGGTGGGCACCTCACTTCTCGTGGTGATGATGAAGTCGATCGCCGGGTTCATCGGCTACGCGTTCACCTTCGGCGGCCCCAATGGCCTCGTGGCGCTCAATCCCGAGACGTCCTTCAACTGGACGGTCGTGCTGATCGTGACGGCCTTCGCAATCGTCGGAGCACTCGTGGGTGCCCGGCTTGCCGGGCGCATCCATCCCGATCGGCTGCGCAAGGGCTTCGGCTGGTTCGTGCTCGCAATGGCGGTGTTCATCCTCGTGCAGGAGGTGGGTGACAGCATCCTCGAGTTCGCGCAGGGATCGGCCATCCAGATGCTCGAGGTGATCGCCGGGATCGTCGTCCTCGTCGTGGGTATCACCCTGCTCATCCGCTGGCCGGTCAAGGAGACCCTGGCGGACTATGACCTCCCCGACGCATCCGTCGCGCGCGACTCGAAGGCGTCGGAGGATGCCAAGTAGCCTCACCCCGACAGCACGCGGCGAAGGGGAGGGCATGGCCGATCGCGATCCTCTGACCGCGCTGCAGGAGGCCCCGTGGTCGGCGGCCCGCGCCGCAGCCCACCTGGTCGCGACGCGCCTCGATGCCGAGCAGGTCGGGGTTCATGAGCTCGATGCGAGGGTCCTTGCGCAGGACTGCGTCGCACAGTGCGCGCTGCCGTCGTTCGACTCGTCGGCAATGGACGGGTGGGCCGTGGCCGGACGGGGCCCCTGGGCGATCGTCGGCGACGTGCTCGCCGGGCGTCCGCACGATGGGGCCCTATCGATCGGGACCTGCGTGCGGATCGCTACGGGTGGCGTCGTCCCCGAGGGTGCGACGGCCGTCCTGCGGTGGGAGGACGCCGACGTCCGCGACGGACTCGTCCACGGCGAGACGGACGAGGGTCGAGACATCCGGCCTGCCGGGGAGGAGTGCGCGGTCGGCGACCTCGTCGCGCGCGCCGGGACACGTGTGGCGCCTGCGCTGGCGGGGCTGCTGGCGGCCACAGGCCATGACGAGGTGGCGGTCGTTCGACGGCCCCGTGTCGCGCTGCTCCTGCTCGGGGATGAGCTGCTGACATCAGGCGTGCCCGAGCGCGGCCGGGTGCGTGACTCCCTCGGTCCGCAACTGCCCGGCTGGGTGGCGCGCGCGGGTGCAGTCGTGGCGAGCGCCCTGCAGGTGCCGGACGACCCTCCGTCGCTCCGGGCATCGGTCCTCGATGCCGTGGAGTCGGCAGACCTCGTCATCACGACGGGAGGCACCGCGGACGGCCCGCGTGATCACGTGAAGGCGATGGTGGCCGAGCTCAACGGGGACCTCCTCGTCGACCGCGTCGCCGTGCGTCCGGGCCATCCGATGCTGCTCGCCGCGCTGCCGGGCATCGGCGGCGGACGCGTCCCGCTGATCGGCCTGCCGGGCAACCCGCACTCAGCGATTGTGGGGTTCGTGACGCTCGCCCTGGCCGTGATCGACGCCATGCTCGGTATCCCTCCGGTGCGCCTGGGCACCCTGCGGGCGGGCGAGGAGCTGCGCACTCCTCCAGGCCACACGCGCCTGATCGCCGGCACCGCGGTCGACGGCGTGTTCGTCCTCTCCCCCTATGGGGGGTCGGCCATGCTGAGGGGTCTTGCACAGTCGACGGGATTCGCCGTCGTCAGCGAGCGGGTTCCTGCCGGAGCGGAGGTCGAGTGGCTGCCACTGCCGTGATCTCGCTGCCCGCCCGAGCCCAGCCCGGATGGTTCAGCGGCGTGATGGGCACGGCATCTCTGGCGGTGGTGGCCTTCCGGCTGCCCGGGGACCTCACGTGGGCGAACTCGGTCGGCACGGTGGTCGGATGGGTATTCCTCGGCCTGGCGGTCCTCAGCCTTGTCATCCTGCTGGCAGCCAACCTCGCCGCTCCGCTTCCCAGAGGGGAGCTCGCCGCCAGCCTTGGCTCGCGCGAGTGGGGCCCAGCATACGCGGCGGCGCCGGGAGCGGTCCTCGCGATCGTGCTGGCCCTTCAGGCGGTCGCGCCTGACGTGTCGTCCTCCGACGTGGCCGGCTGGCTGACGCTGGTCATCTGCGTCGCCATGGTCGCGATCGACCTGCTCCTGACGCTGATCGTGTTCACCTCGGCGATCATCAATCCCGACGCGCTCGAGCCGAACGCGCTGACGGGAGTCTGGTTCCTGCCGCAGTCGGTGCTGCTGCTGGCATCGGCCGCCCTTGCCCACTTGTCGAACCGTCCGGACTCCTCGATCGCCGAGGTGGCCGCGCCGATAGCCGTGCTGCTGCTGGGGGCCGGGCTGATCATGTTCCTGCTCGTCGGGGCCATCGTCCTCGATCGCCTCATCGCCGCACCGTTCCTGCCCGTGGGCGGCCTGCCGGCGACGTGGACGCTGATGTCCCCGTCGTCCGCCGCCTCCCTGGCCCTCCTGGCCATCCCCGTCACCGTTCCGACGCTCCTGGGGCAGCCGTCCACGTCCGTCACGCCGGTGACCACGCTGATGGCGGGCGCACTGGTCGGTTTCGGCCTGCTGTGGCTGCTGGTCGTGGCGACCCTCACGGCGCGCACGCGGGGTCAGGCGCTGTCGTTCAGCCCCGCTTCGTGGGGGTTCGTGTTCCCACTGGCTGCCCTGTCCGTCGCCACCGGCAGTCTCGCGAACAGCTGGGACGCGCCGCTCATGGTGGCAGCCGCGATCCTGATGGCGATCCTGGGCATCGCGGTCTGGCTGGTGGTCACCTGCGAGTCGTTCCGGTGGGTGCGTGCGAACATGCGGGGCCGTGGGCAAGGTCAGCAGTAGCGTTCGCCCATGCAGGTGACCTTCGTTCCGTCGAACATCTGGCGTGTCGGCCTGGTCGTGCTCGCCGTCATTGCGCTCGGCCTCTTCCTCAGCTTCATCCTCGACGACGGCGGCGGGGTCATCTTCACGGTGCTGATGTCGTGGTTCGCCGCGATCGCGATGGACCCCCTCGTGACGCGGATGTCCCGGCGCATGCGCCGGGGTGTGGCGACCATGATCGTGATGGTCTCGGTCATCGTCTTCGGCATCGTCTTCTTCCTGCTCTTCGGTGCGCTGTTCGTCGACCAGATGGTGCAGCTCGTCATGCTGGTGCCCGATCTCATCGACGACGCCATCGCCTGGGCCAACGCGACCTTCGACCTCACCCTGTCGCAGGGATCGCTGATGGAGATGGCGGGACTCGACACCAGCAACGTCGCCACGGCCGCGGCGAAGATCGGCATGACGGTCCTGGCCTTCGTGGTCTCCGTCGTGGGCAGCATCTTCGGGATCTTCACGTTCGCGCTGTTCACGTTCTACCTGTGCGCGGACATGCGACGGCTCGAGCGCTGGTTCGCCAGCCTCTTCCCCCCACGCATGCAGGACGTCGTCATGACGGTGTGGCGGACCACTGCGCAGAAGACCGGTGGCTACATCGGCGCACGCGTCATCCTCGCGAGCATCAACTCCGGCACGACGGCGGTCGTGTTCGTCATCATCGGCATGCCGTACTGGCTGCCGCTCGCGCTGTGGACGGGCATCGTCGCCCAGTTCGTCCCGACCATCGGCACCTACATCGCCATCGTGCTGCCCGTGATCGTCGGCCTCCTGAGCGGAAGCCCGTGGATAGGCGTCGCCGCCCTGATCTGGGCGATCATCTACCAGCAGGTCGAGAACCTCACCATCGAGCCGAAGATCAGCGCCCGGGCCGTCGACGTCAACCCAGCCGTGGCGTTCGGTGCCGTCCTGCTTGGCGCAGCCCTGTTCGGGGTCGCGGGCGCCTTCCTCGCGGTGCCGGTGGCGGCCATGCTCCTCGCGCTGCTCCAGACGTACGGCAAGCGCTACGAGCTGATCGGTGCGGTCCACGAGGGGCCGCCGGCGGAGCGGGCGAAGAGCAGGTCCGGGCGCTGGAAGCCCTACCGCACGAAGGCGACGGAGGCAGACGCCGAGGATCAGGAGGCGGGGCCCCCGGCCACGTAGATCACCTGGCCGGAGACGAAGCCGGACTCCTCCGACGCGAGGAACGACGCGACGTTCGCGACATCGTCGGGCACCCCGACCCGCCGCAGCGGGGTCTGGCCCGCCACGGCAGAGGTGAACTCCTCGAAATCGATGCCCATGCGTGCGGCTGTCGCCTTGGTCATCTCGGAGGCGATGAACCCGGGGGCGATCGCGTTCGCCGTCACCCCGAAGGGGCCGAGCTCGATGGCGACCGTCCTGGTGAAGCCCTGCAGGCCAGCCTTGGCTGCCGAGTAGTTCGCCTGGCCGCGGTTGCCCAGAGCTGAGACGCTGCTGAGGCTGATCACCCGGCCCCACTTGGCGGACACCATGTGCGACTGGACTGCGCGCGTCATCAGGAAGGCGCCGCGCAGGTGGACGCCCATGACCGACTCCCAGTCGGCGAGGGTCATCTTGAACAGCAGGTTGTCTCGCAGGATCCCGGCGTTGTTGACCAGCACCGTGGGAGCTCCGAGTTGACCGGCTACGTCGGCTACGGCGGTCTCGACCTGCGCCTCGTCCGTGACGTCGGTGCGTAGGGCGAGGCAGCGACCTCCCGCCGCGTTGATGGCGGCGGAAGCCTGAGCGAGTCCGTCCTCGTCGAGGTCGAGCAGGGCGACGGCCATGCCGTCGCGTGCCAAGCGAGCAGCGACCGCCGCCCCGATCCCTCGCGCGGCGCCGGTGACGATGGCGGTCCGGCTCACCTGCTGCCTTCCTCGTTCGTCGTGTCGTCCTCGTAGCGGATGAGACGTCCCATGATGCGGTCGAGGCCGAGGAGCACGTAGCCGAGGATGATCGCGAAGATCACGATGACCCCGATGAAGGTCAGCACCGAGGCCCAGCCGTTGGTCGCGACATCGAGGAACGGGTACGGGTAGGCGCCGAGGACCTGCCCGCGGGCCAGTGCGTAGACCGTCCAGAGCAGGGGCAGCACCAGTGCCGCGTAGACGGTGGACTGCCGGACAAGGCCACGCGGTCCGGCGATGAGCCACACCAGCGGCGTGACGATCGGCAGCACGATGTGCAGGAGCATGTTGCTCAGGAAGTCCCAGCCCTCCTTGGGGCCGGAGGCCAGCAGGGCGTTGTAGACCACTCCGGTGACGATGATCGTCAGCACGGTGTCCAGGCGCAGGGCACGCCAGATCGCCCCGACCCGGTCCTGACGCACGAAGAGCCCTGGGCGAGCGAGCAGTACCGTCATGACGACGGCGACCGTGACGTTGCTCCAGAGCGTGAAGTAGGTGCTCCAGTCGAGGAACCGCTCGATCGGGGTGTCGACTCCGCCGGGCACATTGCCGAGGATCGTGGGCTTGCTCAGATCCTCATCGCCGACGTAGTAGCCGGTGAGGTTGAGCGTCAGCGACAGCGTGACCGCGCACCACGCGAGGATGACGTTGAGGATGAGCAGGAGTCGACCGTACGACGGCATCTGCAGTGCAGGGCGGTTCTGGGGTGCCATGACCCCGAACGGTACGCGCGCGGGCGACCCGTGTCCGCTGATCCGGCCGGATTCCGGGCCGGATCAGGATGTCGGGGGCCGGTCGCTACGGTCCTGGATCAGCGCCTCAAGCTCGTCGATGGCCTGGCGCTGCTGCAGGTTGAGTTCCCGGAGCGCGTCGAGCCGCGCCTGCAGGTCGGGCTCGTCATTGCGGGACCGGCCGCGGGTGGGGGAGAGGAAGAAGTTCGCCAGGTAGCCGGTGAGGGTGCCGAAGATGCCGACGCCGACGAGGATCACCAGGACACCGAGCACGCGTCCGGCGTTCGTGACGGGGAACTGGTCGCCGTAGCCGACCGTCGCCATGGTCACAACCATGAACCACAGCGAGTCCGAGGCAGTCGTGATGTTCGCGTCGGCCGACGCGGACTCGACCTTGAGCATGCCCAGGCTGCCGAACTCCAGCACCAGGATCGCGATGAACACGAGAGTGAACAGCGCACTGTCGGCCCGGTCCTTCAGCAGTGCGCGACCGAGGGCACGGGTGCCGTATTCCTTCATCAGGCGGTAGACCCTGATCAGCCGGAACAGGCGCAGGATGTTGGTCTGCGCGAAGGGCAGGCTCGACAGCAGGTCCGCCCAGCCATAGTCGCGGAAGAAGTACTGCCTCCGCGAAGGCGCCGTGATGAGGCGGAAGATGAAGTCCAGGGCGAAGAAGGCCGTCAGCACGACGTTGATCAGGACGAGGATCTCGTTGAGGTCCGGATCCTTCGTCAGGAGCATCAGGACGAGGTTGACGATCGACAGGATCGACAGCAGACCCATGAAAATCTCGTAGCTGGGGTTGCTGAGCTTGTGCCGCATGGCGACGCGGCGATCGACGTCCGGCTCCGACATAGGCCCTTCCCCGGCTGCTCGCGGCGGCGTGCGCGTCGCGCTCTCGCCTGACTACGCTAGCAAGGGAGGGAGTGGACGTGACCGCATTGCACCAGGGCCTGCCGGAACGCGCGCAGGTCGTCATCATCGGCGGCGGCGTCATAGGCACCTCGATCGCGTACCACCTTGGCCTGATGGGCTGGTCGGACGTGGTGCTCCTCGAGCGTGATCGCCTGACCTCCGGGACGACATGGCACGCAGCCGGGCTGATGACCTGCTTCGGCTCCATGTCCGAGACCTCGATGTCGATGCGGATGTACACCCGCGACCTGTACTCCCGGCTGGAGGCCGATACCGGGCAGTCCACCGGCTTCCGCCCGGTCGGCTTCATCGAGGTGGCCGGCGACGAGGGCCGCCTCGAGGAGTACCGGCGGGTGGCGGCTTTCAACCGGTATCTCGGGCTCGAGGTTGAGGAGATCTCACCGGCCGAGGTGGGGGATTACTTCCCGCTGGCGGAGACTTCCGACCTGCTGGCCGGCTTCTACGTGGCCGGTGACGGACGCGTGAACCCGGTCGACGCGACCATGGCGCTGGCCAAGGGCGCGCGGATGCGGGGTGTCACGATCGTCGAGGGCGTCGCGGTCGAGCGGGCGCTGACCAGGGACAGCCGCGTGACGGGAGTGCGGACATCGGCCGGCGACATCGAGTGCGAAGTGGTGGTCAACGCCGCGGGCATGTGGGCACGTCAACTCGGTGAGCGCAACGGCGTGGTGATCCCCCTGCAGGCGGCGGAGCACTACTACCTGATCACCGAGCCCATGGCCGGCGTCGACGCCTCGCTGCCGATCCTCGAGGATCCTGCGCGGCACGGCTACTACCGCGAGGAGGGTGGCGGGCTCATGGTCGGGCTCTTCGAGCCCGTGTGCGCTCCCTGGTCGGTCGGGGGCATCCCGGAGGACTTCTCGTTCGGCCAGCTGACACCGGACTGGGAGCGCATGGGCCCGTATGTCGAGCGTGCGATGTCGCGAGTACCGGCGACGTTCGATGCGGGAGTGCGGACCTTCTTCTGCGGACCGGAGTCCTTCACGCCGGATCTCGCCCCGATCGTGGGCCCAGCACCCGGCCTCGACGGCTACTTCGTCGCCGCCGGCATGAACTCCGTCGGGATCCTCACGGGTGGTGGACTGGGCCGCATCGTCGCCACGTGGATTGCGGACGGCCGTCCGGATGTGGACGTCACGGGCTTCTCGATCGATCGCATGGCCGACTACCAGCTCTCCCCGCGCTACCGGGCCGCGCGCACGGTCGAGACGCTCGGCCTCGTCTATGCCGCGCATCTGCCGGGTCGTGCCGTCACGACGGCCCGAGGTATCCGTCGTTCGCCGCTCCATGCGCAACTCGTCGAGCATGGCGCCTACTTCCGCGATGTGAGCGGGTGGGAGGGGGCCGACTGGTTCGCCGGTCCCGGTCGCACACCTGACGCGGGCGAACCCACGTGGGGGCGCCCGACATGGTTCGGCATCTGGGCTCAGGAGCATGCCGCGGTGCGCGAGGGCGTGGGGCTCATGGACATGTCGTTCATGTCGGAGTTCTCGGT
>JAFMFD010000003.1 GCA_017856385.1 Actinomycetota bacterium | reverse complement strand
CCTGGGGCGCTCCGCACGCTGCGCGCCCGCGGGCCTAGCCTTCCGCTATGCCCGCGTACGAATTCCGCTGCCGATCCTGCGGATCCACCTTCGTCGTCAACCGGCCAATGAGCCAGTCGCAAGACCCGGCTGACTGCCCTGATGGCCACGCCGACACCGTGCGCCTCCTCAACGTCGCCTCCGGCGGTGCGAGCACTGGGGACTCAGCACCCGTCGGCGGCGGAGGGTGCTGCGGAGGCGGCTGCTGCGGCTGACCGCCGTCGAGGAGCAGGCATGGACCACGCAGGCATCAATCACGAGTTCTTGGACGGCGTCATTGCCGGTACCGAGGTGGATGCGTACTACCACCTGGGCGTGACGAGTGCCGACGAGCTGGTGCAGGGACTGCGCGGCCTGCGCGCCGTGATCCTCGGTGGGTCCGGGCCCCGTATGGACGACTTCGCCAGACTCTGGAGCGCCGAGCACGACGACGCCCCGATCGTCGCGTTTCCCAAGGAGGAGCGCTTCGTCATCCGCTATACGGCCGGCGTGCTCTTCGCCTCACACGGGATGGGCATGCCGAGCGCCTCGATCGCACTGCAGGAGCTGATGCGCCTCGCGTACTTCGTCACCGACGGCGATCCTGATGCGCTGGACCGGATCTTCTGGGCTCGCGTGGGCACGAGCGGTGGAGTGGGGCTTCCCGCGGGCACCGTCGTGGTCTCGACCGAAGGTGTCATGGCGGATCTCGAGCCCTACCGGCTGCTCGATGGCGCGGGCGGCTACCACTGGTTCGACGGGCACTTCCCGCTCGAGGTGGTCGACGCGATCCTCGCCGCGAACAGCGCCTGCGGCTTTCCGATGGCCTCCGGCCGCACCGTTGCAGCGAATGACTTCTTCGTCGAGCAGTTCCGGCTCGACGGTGCGATCCGACTCGCCACCGTCGACGACAAGATGTCCTGGCTGCACCGGATCCATGCGGCGGGCGTGCGGAACATCGAGATGGAGGGCGCCATGCTCGCCGCGTACCTCAACACGTGGGGGTTCTCGCGGTTCGCGATGGTCTGCACGACCCTGCTGGATCGGCTGGACGGTGATCAGGTGACGTCGACGCCCGAGCAGCTCCACGAATACGGCGAGCGCGCAGGTCGCGCAATCTTCGCGTACCTGCGGACGATCCTCTGATCAGGCCGCATGAGCAGGCGGGGCGAGCCGATCGCTCCACCGGGGGATGGCCCGTGCCACGATCGCGCCGACCAGGGCGGCTGGCACGAGGGTCCACGTGCCCATGAAGAGACCGATGACGACGGCCAGGAGGATCGCCACCCGCCACGACATCTTGACGGACGCGATGGTGGCGGCAACCACACCGACGACGAGGGCAGCGGGGACCGACGGGCCGTGCGTGGAGAACTCGGCGATCACGAGGGCGACGAGCAGGCCCGACGTTGCGCCGACGAACATCGCGGGGAAGAACGGCCCGCCACGGTAGCCCGCGCCGAGCGACACCGCGTAGGCGATCGTCTTGAACACGAGGATCGCGACGACCGCGCTGATCGACGTCACCGTCGGAAGCGTGGTGATCATCTCCTCACCCGACGTCACGATGTACAGGACGTCCAGGCCGGTGATGGCGTGCATCGCGAGCGCGGACACCGCGACGATGAGCGCCGCGCCGACGAGGATCGGCAGGTGCGGGGCGGTACCGGCAGCGCGTGCGATGAGCGACGCGACCGCCCGGGCCAGGCCCACGGTGATCGTCGCGATCACGCCGACGACGATCGCCCACCCGAGCTGCTCCACCTCGATCGCCGTCGGTGCGTTCCCGATCTCCGCACTGCCCGACAGCAGGGGGTTGACGAGCAGAGCGAGGATCGCCCCCAGTGCGCCCAGGCCCACGACCTTGGTGACGTCCTTGCCACCGGTGACGCCCATCGCCCGGGCGAACACCGTCCCGACCATGGAGCCGGTCGCCACGAGCGCGACCTCCGGGCCAAGCACGATGCCGCCCCACAGCGTCGCGAGGATTGCCAGGATCACCCCGACGTAGTCGCGTGCGGTCAGCGGGGTCACCTGGATCCCGCCGATCGGGGAGTGCCCCTCGTCGCCGACGAACCTGCGGATGACATAGACCAGGAGCGCCGCCAGGACGAGCACCCCGATGACGTACCAGGCGGGAGCACCTCCCCACCGCTCCGGGACGACGTCCCAGACCAGGTGGATGCCCTGATTGACCGCCTGCAGGGCGATGTACCCCAGGACGAGCCCCACGACGGCCGACAGCAGCATGGCCGGCAGGGGACGACGGGTGGTCACGGACTCGTCGGTGGCGGTCATGCGCGTATCCCATCACGGTCGATGACCGCCAGGCGTGAGGCGCACACCTGTGATGGCATCCGGAAGCCCGCGCAAGCACTGGGTCCGGTATGCGGCGTCGGACCTAGGCTTCCGCCATGACCATGCAGCCCTCCTCCTCCACAGCCAGCCCGGAACTGACGATGTCACCCGAGAAGCAGCGACGAGCCGCGTTCATCCAGGCGTACACGCGGCGCACCGACAGGCTGCTGTCGGCCCTCGCGCTGATCTACCTGTTCACCTTCTCGATCCAGAGCATCTGGCATGAGCCGGGTGAGACCTGGTTCCGCTGGCTCGTCCTGTTCGGCTACTTCCTCTGGGTGCTGTTCGCCGTCGACCTGCTGTTCAGGTTCGTCGTCTCACCCCGCAAGCGGCACTTCTTCCGCCGGAACTGGCTCGACACGATCACCGTGGTGATCCCGCAGCTGCGTGCCCTGCGCGCCCTGCGCGCCTTCACGCCGAACGGGGTCCTTGCGCGCGAGCGCAGTCGGGGAGCCATCACGGGCGGGGCCGCCGCGACCGCCGCCATCGCCGTGGTGATCGTGATCTGGGTCGGCAGCCTGATGGTCCTCAACACCGAGCGCGGGGCACCAGGCGCCGAGATCACGTCGATGGGTGACGCCGTCTGGTGGGCCTTCGAGACCGTGACGACGGTCGGCTACGGAGACTTCGTCCCGGTCACCTGGTTCGGTCGGGCCATCGCCGTGGTCATCATGCTCGTCGGCATCAGCGCCCTGGGCGCGGTCACGGCCACGCTGTCGGCGACCCTCGTGAAGTACCGGGCGCAGGCTGGCAGCACGCCCAACGCCTCCACGACGGCCGCGCAGCCGACCTCGGCGCCGGCCTCGACGACGGCGCCGGCCTCGACGACGGCGCCGGCCTCGACGACGGCCGCGGCCGCCCCTGCTGATGCCTCCACCGACGACGACCTGCGCCGAGAGCTGGCCGAGATCAAAGCGATGCTGTCCGACATCCAGGCCCAGCTCAACGCGACGCCCTCGTCGTGATCCTCGGCGGCCGCACCGCGGCTGCGTTCGCCTCGGTCGTGATCGTCGGCCTGGCGACGGCCGCGCTCGGTGCCCCTGCGCACGCCGTCGAGGACGCGGCACCACAGCTCGATCCGACGCTCACTGCGGCAGCAGGGACGCAGATCGCGTGGGCGCAGGTGGGTGACGGCCCGGTGCTGCTGATGCTCAACGGCACCGCGTCGCCGATGAGCGAATGGGACCCGGCCCTGCTCAGTGCACTCGCGCAGGAGCACCGGGTGATCGTGCTCGACTACCCCGGACTCGGCCTGTCCGGACCCGCGCCGCAGGCGTGGACGTTCGCGAACGCCGCGGACTGGATCGCCGAGCTCCTCCCGACGATCAGTGCGGATGCGCCCGTCGACGTGCTGGGCTGGTCGATGGGCGGGTTCATCGCCCAGCAGCTGGCCATCCGCCATCCGGAGCGTGTGCGCTCACTCATCCTGGCCGCGACCAATCCGGGTGGGCATGGTGCCGTCCTCGGTCCACCGTGGGTGCAGGAGGCAGACAGCAGCGGCGGAGTGTCCGCGTACCTGCGCACCAACTACCCGCCCGGGCATCGCTCCGCTGGCCGCAGGTTCCTCGATCGACTGGCCGACGCCGTGGCCTCCGGGGCGTACCCGCAGGAGCGCGTGCCCGCGTCGACCGCACGCGCGATGGTGCGCGCCGAGGATCCATGGCTGCGCAGCGACGCGAACGCCGACGCATTGGCGGGCGTGCGAGCACCGACCCTCGTCATCACCGGAGCCGACGACCTGATCACGCCCGCGGTCAACAGCCGTCGCATCGCGAAGCGCATCCCGGGCGCCAAGCTCATCCTGGTCGCCCGCTCCGGGCACTCGTTCCTGTTCCAGCGGCCCGCCCTCACCGCGGCAACGGTCTCCGGCTTCCTGCTCCGGTGACGACCTCCCTGCGCGGGTAGAGAAACACACCACCGCCCATCACCGGCACATGCCCGCACTTCGCAGGTGCGGCAGGGGGATGCGCGAGCCGCCAGTGAGCCTAGGAGGGTTCGGTCATTCGAGGGCAGGGAAGGCCCCTGCGGAAGGGATGATCGTGACCGTCACCGAGCAGTACCTCGCCAACAACGCTGTCTACGCGGAGGGATTCACCGGGCCGCTCCCCCTGCCTCCGTCCAAGGGCGTGGCCGTGGTCGCCTGCATGGATGCCCGTCTGGACGTCGCAGCCGCTCTCGGCATCGCCGAGGGCGAGGCGCATGTGATCCGCAATGCCGGTGGAGTGGTGACCGACGCCGAGATCCGCTCACTGGCGATCAGCCAGCGTCTCCTCGGCACCCGGGAGATCATCCTCATCCACCACACCGACTGCGGCATGCTCACGTTCACCGACGAGCAGTTCCGCGACGCACTGATCGACGACACCGGCGTCACCCCCGGCTGGACCGCCGAGGCCTTCGACGACCTCGACGAGGACGTCCGCCGCTCGATCGCCCGCATCACGCAGAGCCCGTTCATCCCGCACACCGACCAGGTGCGCGGCTTCGTGTTCGACGTGGCGACCGGGCGCCTGCGCGAGGTGACGGCCTAGCCGTCAGCCCTGCTGGGACGGCGCCATCTCCGGAGCCATGTCCGGAGCCATGCCCGGAGTCATCGGGTCCCCCGGCCACCCATCCATGCCGGGGGACCCGTGGCCGCCCCGGCCGCCCTCGTGGTGGCCCTCACCATGGTGACCTCGACCGTCGTACTCCTCCGCCATCCCTCGACCGTCGTACTCCTCCGCCATCCCTCGACCGTCGTACTCCTCCGCCATGTGCCGCCCACCGCGCCCCTCGTCCTCGAACTCCCCGGCGACCAGGCCCGCGACGAAGCCGCCCGCGGCCGCAACCGCGATGAGCACCACCGCGACGGCGGCACCGACGATCTCCAGCACCGTCCGCGTGCTCGACCCCGAGCGGGGCGGGGCCACGGTGGGCGTGATGTCCGGGGTCTGGGGGGTCTCGTCGGTCGAGTCGCTCATATCTGGTCCTTCGGATCGTCGTGACAGGTCGGCAGACGCCACGTACTGGTCGTCGCCCTGGCTGGCGTGCGCCGCCATCATCGCCACGGCACGTCAGCCGGGGATCCACGACAGGTTCGGGGAATGTCAGGGCTCGCCGCCGTCGATCCCGCACGCGTCCCACAGCCCGAGTCCCGACTGCCGCGCCGCTTCCTGCGCACCTACCAGGGCGTCGCGCCAGGCGTACGGCCGTACCCCGTACTGCCGCTCGACTCCGTGGCCAGACGCAACCACCTCCTCGTTGAACAGCCGAAGCGAGCCGTCCGGCAGCACGCGCCACACATACGCGAGCACCCGGTCGTACCGATCACGTCGGCCCTGGGTGTCATCGAACTCCAGCACCACCTGCTGCCCGTCGAGCATCGCCCTCGCGTAGTCCGACGCCTCGGGGCCGAAGCACTCCACCGGGGCATCGGGCTTGACGGTCTCGGGAGTGTCCAGGCCGATGAGGCGCACCGGCACGTCCTCCTCCCCGAGGCGGACGCGCACGGTGTCGCCGTCGACCACTCGGGAGACCCGCACCCCCTCGAGGATCTGCCCCACCGGAGCCACCGCGCGCACCGGCCCCTGCGGCGTCGCTTGGGGACCTGCGCCCGAGCACGCCGTGAGCGTCGCGACGGCCAAGCCCGCCGCGACCCCGGAAGGGAGCGGAAGCCGCATGCGCCGACGCTATCGACCTGCCAACGGCCCGGCGGGGCTGCCAGACTCGGGAGGTGACCTCCACACCGGACTCCCCCCATCGACGGGCGGGCGACGAGCCCGTCCCCCGGATGCCGAAGAAGCTCTACGAGAAGGAGCTCTACCGGCTCCAGGCGCAGCTTGTCGAGATGCAGGAGTGGGTGCGCGCGCAGGGGGCACGTGTCGTCGTCCTCTTCGAGGGCCGGGATGCCGCCGGCAAGGGCTCGGCGATCAAGCGCGTCGCCGAGTACCTCAATCCACGCGTCGCGCAGATCGTCGCCCTGCCAACACCCAGCGACCGCGAGCGCACTGAGTGGTACTTCCAGCGCTACATCGCCCAGCTGCCGGCCGCAGGCGAGATCCGGCTGTTCGACCGCTCCTGGTACAACCGTGCGGGAGTGGAGCGCGTGATGGGCTTCTGCACGCCCGAGGAGCACCTCCGCTTCCTGAACCAGACCCCGATCTTCGAGCGCATGCTCATCGAGGACGGCATCGTGCTGCGCAAGTACTGGTTCAGCGTCAGCGACGAGGAGCAGGAGCGCCGCTTCCAGTCACGGCTCGACGATCCGATGCGGCGATGGAAGCTCTCGCCGATGGACCTCGAGGCGATCACCCGATGGGAGGACTACTCGCGCGCGAAGGACGAGATGCTCGTCCGCACCGATACGCCTGAGTCGCCGTGGTTCATCGTGGAGGCGGATGACAAGCGCCGTGCGCGGATCAACATGATCAGCCACCTGCTCGACTCCATCCCGTACTTCCCCGTGGTCCGAGCGCCGCTCGTGCTTCCGCCGCGACCGCCGTCGACCGGCTACGAGCGTCCTCCGCGCGAGGCCCGCCGCTACGTCCCCGATCTCGCGAGCGCACTCATCGCCGAGCACGAGGCGCGCGAGGCCGCTCGCGAGGCCGCTCGCGACGATCGTGCTGACGGCGTCACCAATTGATGCCATGAGCTCCCGACTGGGCCCAGGATTCCTGCAGGGCTACGACCGGGCGACACTCCGCGGGGACGCGATGGCCGCGGTCACCGTGACGGCCTACCTCATCCCGCAGGTCATGGCGTACGCAGCACTCGCGGGTGTGCCGCCGCAGGCCGGTCTCGTCGTGATCATCGTGACGATGGTGCTGTATGCACTGGTGGGCTCGTCCCGCGTGCTCTCCGTGGGTCCGGAGTCGACGACGGCGCTCATGACCGCGGCGGTGCTCGCACCGCTCGCGCTCGGCGACACGTCGCGCTACCTCGCGCTCGCGGCGACCACGGCCCTCCTCGTCGGCGGCTTCGCGATCCTCGCCGGCGTGCTGCGGCTCGGCTTCATCGGCGAGTTGCTCAGCCGGCCCGTGCTCATCGGCTACCTGGCCGGCGTCGCCGTGATCATGATCATCAGTCAGGCCGGCAAGGTGACCGGCGTGGAGATGGCGGGCCAGACGGTCCTGCAGGATGCCCGCTCCTTCGCCACGAACCTCGTCGCCGACGGACCGCACTGGCCGACGCTTGTCATGGGCCTGTCCGTGGCCGCTCTCCTGCTGATCCTCACGCCAAGGTTCCCGCGCGTGCCTGTTCCCCTGCTGGTCATGCTCGCCGCGACGCTCGCCGTCGCCATCCTCGACCTGCAGTCCATCGGGATCACCATTGTCGGGCCCGTCACGGTCGACGGACTGCAGCTCGGACTGCCCTCCCTCGACACCGACGACCTGCGCCTGCTGCTGCTCCCTGCCCTCGGCATCTTCATCGTCGGGTACACCGACAACATCGCCACCGCGCGCGCATTCGCCGGACGGCACGGCGAGCGGATCCACAACAACCGCGAGTTCTTCGGCCTCGGCGCCGCCAATGCGGGCGCGTCGCTCGTCGGCGGCTTCCCGGTGAGCTCGAGCGCCAGCCGGACGGTGATCGCCGATGCCAGCGGTGCTCGCACCCAGATGTACTCGGTGATGTCCGCAGTGCTCGTGCTCGTCTGCATCCTGCTGTTCTCCGGCGTCATCGCGTCGTTCCCGGTCGCGGCACTCGGCGGCATCGTGGTCTACGCCGCGATCCGGCTCATCGACGTTCGGGAGTTCCGCCGGCTCTGGCGGTTCCGCCGCCGGGAGTTCCTGCTCGGGCTCGCCGCATTCGTCGGCGTCCTCGTGTTCGACATCCTGTACGGGGTCCTGGCGGCCGTGGCGATCTCGATCGTCGAGCTGCTCACCCGTGTCGCGCGTCCGCACGCTGCGGTGCTCGGCCAGGCCCCGGAGGTCGCCGGGTGGCACGACATCGACGACTACCCGACGGCCCGCCAGATCCCGGGGCTGCTGATCTTCCGCTACGACTCGCCCCTGTTCTTCGCCAACAGCGAGGACTTCGCCCGACGGTGCCGCCAGGTGATCGACGGCACCGAGCCCCGCTGGTTCGTCCTCAACATGGAGGGCATCACCGAGGTGGACATCACAGGTCTCGACGCGCTCGAGGACATCCGTGCCCACTGCGAGTCCCGTGGCATCGTCATGGCGCTCGACCACGTCAAGAGCGAGGTGTGGGCCGACCTAGAGCGGCACGGTGTCGGCGTTCGCATCGGCCGCGCGCGCATCTTCCCGACGCACCCCACGGCCGTCGCCGCCTACGAGGCGTGGCTGGAGTCCGGATCGGGGTAGCGCGCCACGGTGCGGTCGAGCAGGTCGGTCATGCGCTCGCGCAGCAACTCGCTGCCCTCGTCGAGGGCGCGCGGCAGGTCCATCGGCTCGCCCACCGTGATCGCGATCGGCCGTCCCCGCGTGAGGTCGCGGGTGTCGTAGGACAGGATCCGGTGGCCGCCGTAGACGATCATCGGGATCAGGGGCGCGCCGGAGTCCAGCGCCATGCGCACGGCCCCGCTCTTGATCGGCTGGATGCGCAGCGACCTGCTCATCGTCGCCTCCGGGAAGACGCCCACGAGCTCACCCGACCGCACTGCCGTGACCGCCTGGGCGTAGGCCGCCGCCCCGGCGGACCGGTCGACCGGGATGTGGCGCATGCCGCGCATCAGCGGGCCGGCGACGGGGTGCCGGAAGATGCCGTCCTTGGCCATGAAGCGCACCAGTCGGCGTCCGCGCTGGTCGGCGGGGATCCCCGCAAGGGCGAAGTCGAGGTAGCTGGTGTGGTTGATCGCGAGCACCGCTCCGCCCGTGAGCGGCACGTGGTCAGCGCCGACGACGTCGATGCGCAGCCCGAGTCCGGCGAACAGGCCCTTGGCGAGCCAGATGACGGATCGGTAGAGCGGCTCGGCCACCGTGGCTCAGTCGAGGGCGGAGGCGTCGGCCCGGCGGGACGGGGAGTTGGCCTCGAGCAGGGCGTAGACCTCTACCGCGCGATAGCGACGATGACCGCCGAGGGTGCGGATGCTGGTGAGCTTGCCTGCCTTCGCCCAGCGCGTCACCGTCTTCGGATCTACGCGGAACAGGGCCGCCACTTCAGCCGGCGTGAGCAGGTGCTCCGGCTCGGCTTGCTGACCTGACATGGGCCCTCCCTGGCGGCCGACCAAGGCTGCAGAGGTCAACTGTGGCAGGCGGCCGCCCCTGCGGCAACCCGCTCGATCGCTCCCATGAGGGCGCCTAGGGTGGGCCCATGGGCGCAGGCGTGGATCCGTGGTCAGGTTTCGAGGGCCATGAGCGGGTGATCGTGGCCCGGGACGAGGACACCGGGATCGGGATGGTCATCGCCCTGCACTCGACCGTGCTCGGTCCTGCCCTAGGGGGCACCCGGATGAACGCCTATGCGGGAGCATCCGACCCGCACGCCGCCGCCTACGCGGACGCCCTGCACCTGTCGCGCGCGATGACCTTCAAGAACTCCCTGGCCGGGCTGCCGCACGGGGGCGGCAAGGCGGTGATCGTGGCCGATCCGCGCGAGCGCACCACCGAGCTGCTGCACGCCTACGGCCGCCTGGTCTCGACGCTGGAGGGGGCCTACCTCACCGCGGGCGACGTCGGCATCAGCGTCGCGGACCTCGACGTCATCAGCCAGACCTGCCCGTGGACGACCGGCCGCTCCCCCGAGCACGGCGGCCTCGGCGACTCCGCGATCCTCACTGCGGTGGGGGTGCTGGCGGGGCTGCGCGCCAGCCTGGAGTTCGCACTCGGCCGCACCGGGGTCGACGGCACGTCCGTGGCGATCGTCGGGCTGGGCAAGGTCGGCGGCCGCATCGCCGAGCACCTGGCCGCCGAAGGGGCCCGGGTCATCGGCTACGACCCCGACCCGCAGGCCTGCGAGCGCGCCCGGGACCAGGCCCCCGGAATGACCGTGGCGGGATCACTGGCGGAGGTGCTCGACGCCGACGTGGACGTGCTGTCGCCGAACGCCCTCGGCGGGCTGCTCACCCCGGAGCTGGCCCGCACCACCTCGGCGCGGGTGGTCTGCGGGGCGGCCAACAACCAGCTCGCCGAGCCGTCGGTCGCCGGGCTGCTCGCGGAGCGGGGGGTGACCTACGCCCCCGACTTCATGGTCAACTGCGGCGGCGTCATCCAGATCTCCGCCGAGCACGCCGGCGGGACGATGGAGACGGCCCGGGCGCAGGCCGAGGCCGTGGCGCTGACGACGAGGCAGGTGCTCGAGCGCGCCCAGAGCCTGGGTGTGACCCCAGTCACAGCCGCCGAGCAGCAGGCCCTCGAGCGCATCCGCGAGCACCGGGCGCGGACCGGGCAGGTAGTCTAGGCTTCCGTAACTGTGGGACCTGCCCGTGGCGTGAAGGCCCGGGTGCAGGCGTCCCACAGCAGCTGTCCACGATGAGCCGGGGCCGGACCCCGGATGAGGGGGTCGAGCCATGGGGCGCGGCCGAGCCAAGGCCAAGCAGACGAAGGTCGCCCGGGCGCTGAAGTACGGCGGCCCGCAGACCGACCTCGACCGTCTGCAGGCGGAACTCGCCGGCAGCGGTGAGGCACCGCTCGACGGCCACTACGACGTCGTCGAGGATCCCTATGCCGACGACCCCTACGCGAAGTACTACGACGAGAACGACGACGAGGACGACGAGAGTCAGGCGCGGTAGGCGCCGACCAGGCTGACCGCTCCCCCGACGCCCCCCTTCGCCTCGGCATCCCCCCGCTCGCCCTCGCGGCGCTCGCGGACCACTCCGCACGGCCACGCGGCGATGCCCCGCTCCGCGAGCAGGTCGAGGGCCCGCTCGGCGTCGACCGACGCGACCACCGCGATCATCCCGATGCCCATGTTGAACGTGCGCTCGAGCTCGAGCTCCTCGACCGACCCGACCTCCCCGATCAGGCGCATGACGGCCGGCGGGGACCACGTCGCGCGATCGAGGTCGACCGCGACCGAGGCCGGCAGTACGCGCGCGAGGTTGGCCGCGAGTCCGCCACCCGTCACATGGCTGAACGCGTGCACGTCGACCGCTGCAGCGAGGGCCAGGCAGTCCTGCGCATAGATGCGCGTGGGCTCGAGCAGCTCCTCGCCCACCGTGCGCCCGAGCGCGTCGATGTGCGCCGAGAGTCCCGGGCCGTCGCGCCCGAGCAGAACCATGCGCGCGAGCGAGTAGCCGTTGGAGTGCAGTCCGGACGAGGCGAGGGCGATGACGACGTCGCCGACCGCCACGCGGTCCGGCCCGAGGAGCTGGTCGGCGTCGACCACGCCGGTGCCCGCGCCCGCGACGTCGTACTCGTCTGGCGCCATCAGGCCCGGGTGCTCCGCGGTCTCCCCGCCGATCAGGGCACAGCCCGCCTGCCGGCAGCCCTCGGCTATGCCGGACACGATGGCCGCGATGCGCTCGGGGACCACGGAGCCCACGGCGATGTAGTCCGTCATGAACAGCGGCTCCGCCCCGCACACCACGATGTCGTCGATGACCATCGCGACGAGGTCGATACCGATCGTGTCGTGGATGTCGAGGGCACGGGCGACTGCGATCTTGGTTCCGACGCCGTCGGTCGACGTGGCCAGCAGGGGTCTGCGGAATCTGGTGAAAGCGGAGATGTCGAACAGCCCGGCGAATCCGCCGAAGTCCCCCACCACCTCGGGTCGTTGGGTGCGCGCAATCGCGGACCTCATGAGCGACACCGCCCGCTCACCCGCCTCGACGTCGACTCCTGCGGCCGAGTAGGACGCCCCGCCCTGGCTCATGGGCGGTCCAGCGCGTCCACTGCGCCGCCGCCCGTCCACGTGGCGACACCCTCCGCATCGGCACCCGACGCCGCACGCCGCTCGATGACCTCGAGCACATGCTTGCCGAGCAGCTCGGGCTCGGGGATGTCCACCGGGTACACCCCGTCGAAGCAGGCACGGCAGAGCCGCTCCTTCGGCAGACCCGTCGCGTCGACCAGCTCGTCGAGATCGACGTACGCCAGTGAGTCGGCGCCCAGGGACCGGCAGATCTCGTCGACCGAGAGGCCGTTCGCGATGAGCTCCGCACGGCTGGCGAAGTCGATGCCGTAGAAGCACGGCCACTTCACCGGCGGGCTGGAGATGCGCACGTGCACCTCCCGCGCCCCCGCTTCGCGCAGCATGCGCACGAGCGCACGCTGGGTGTTGCCGCGGACGATCGAGTCGTCGACGACGACGAGTCGCTGGCCGTCGATGACATCGCGCAGCGGGTTGAGCTTCAGGCGGATGCCCAGCTGTCGGATCGACTGCGAGGGCTGGATGAAGGTCCGTCCGACGTAGGCGTTCTTGACCAACCCCTCGGCGAACGGGATCCCGGACTCCTGGGCGTAGCCGATCGCCGCGTACCGCCCCGACTCCGGGACGGGGATCACGAGGTCGGCGTCGACCCCGTGCTCGCGCGCGAGGCGACGCCCGATCTCGACCCGCACCGCCTGCACCGCCTTGCCCGCGATGCTGGTGTCGGGCCGCGCCAGGTAGACGTACTCGAACAGGCAGCCCTTCGGATCCGCCTCCGCGAACCGGTGGGACCGCAGCCCGTTCTCGTCGATCACGATGAGCTCACCGGGCTCGACCTCGCGCACGAAGGACGCGCCGACAATGTCCAGCGCTGCCGTCTCGCTCGCGATCACCCACCCGCGCTCCAGGCGCCCGAGGACCAGCGGCCGGATGCCCTGCGGATCGCGGGCCCCGTAGAGGGCGTCGTCGTCCATGAAGACCAGCGAGAAGGCTCCGCGCACGAACGGCAGCTCGAGGAGTGCCGAATCCTCCAGCGTCAGCTCGGGATGCGCGGCGAGGAGCGCGGCCAGGACGTCGGTGTCGCTCGTCGCCAGATGGCGCGCGTCGAACGGCAGCTCGCCGGAGTCCACGGCGAGCTCGGACTGCCGCGCGCGGAGCTCGTGGACGTTGGTCAGGTTGCCGTTGTGGCCGAGGGCCAGCTCGCCTGTAGCGGTGGACCGGAACGTGGGCTGCGCATTGGCCCAGACACTCGAGCCGGTCGTGGAGTAGCGGGTGTGGCCGATCGCGAGGTGGCCGTGCAGCGAGTCGAGGTTCGCCTCGGTGAACACCTGCGAGACCAGGCCCATGTCCTTGTAGACCAGGATGTGCGTGCCGTCGCTGACCGCGATGCCTGCCGACTCCTGCCCCCGATGCTGCAGGGCGTAGAGCCCGAAGTAGGTGAGCTTGGCTACCTCCTCGCCGGGCGCCCAGACCCCGAAGACCCCGCATGCGTCCTGCGGGCCCTTCTCGCCGGGGAGCAGGTCGTGCGACAGCTTCCCGTCTCCGCGTGGCACGTCCGCGAGTCTACGTGACCCGCGGTGCCCGGCCGGGAAGTCGGCCCCGCCACACCATCTACATCACCCCGGCGCCGCGATCGTCGTCGCTCGACAGCTTCTGGGCGATGTAGATGGGCAGGATGCTGATGATCACGAGAGCGGCGGCCACGACGTTGACGATCGGGGCCTGGTTCGGGCGGAACAGGTTCTGGTAGATCCAGATCGGCAGGGTCGTGATGCCGGGACCCGCCGTGAAGGTCGTGACGATGATCTCGTCGAAGGACAGGCCGAAGGCCAGCACGCCGCCGGCGACGAGTGCCGACCGCATGAGTGGGAACGTGACTCTGGTGAAAGTCTGCCAGGCGTTGGCGCCGAGGTCGGCCGAGGCCTCCTCGACGCTGCCGCCGAGGCGGCGGATGCGCGCAAGCGCATTGTTGTAGACCACGACGATGCAGAAGGTGGCGTGGCCGATGATGAGCGTGTAGATCGTCAGGCCGCCGAGGAAGGTCGTGAAGACGTTGTTCAGGGCGATGCCGGTGACGATGCCTGGCAGGGCGATAGGCAGGACGACGACGAGCGAGATCGACTCACGCCCGAAGAAGCGGTAGCGCCCGAGGGCGAGGGAGAGCAGGGTACCCAGCACCAGCGCGACCAGGGTTGCGACCGCCGCCACCCAGATCGACGTCCACAGCGCCTCGCGCACTCCGTCGTTCTCGATCGCCTTGGCCCACCATTGCGTGGTCAAGCCGCTGGGCGGCCAGCCGAGGCCCTTGTCGGCGCTGAACGAGTTGATGAGGATCACGCCGAGCGGGATATAGATGAAGGAGAAGGCGATGAAGGCGAGGACGGCCAGGACCGCCTTGGTGCCTCGGGAGAGCGTCATCGCATCCGCCTAGATGTTCTCCAGCGCACCGGATCGGCGCACTGCCGCGAGGTAGAGCAGGACGATGATGACGGGGATCGTCGCGACGGCCGCCGCGAACGGGAGGTTGACGACGTAGTTGATCTGGACGACGTTGCCCAGCATGATCACCTTCCCGCCCACGATCTGCGCCGTGATGTAGTCACCCAGGCTGAGCGAGAAGGTGAAGATCGAGCCTGCGACTATCGACGGGAACAGGATCGGCAGCACGACACTGCGGAAGGTCCGACCGTTGCGGGCCCCGAGGTCGGCGGAGGCATCGAGCATCGAGTTCGGCAGGCGGGTCAGCCCGGCGTAGATGGGCAGGACCATGTAGGGCAGCCACAGGTAGGTCAGCGTTATGACGATGCCGAGGAAGCCGAAGCCCGGCCCGTCGAGGCCAAGCGGTGAGAGGAACCACGAGATCACGCCCTCCTCGGGCGCGAGCATCGCCCGCCACGCGTAGACCTTCACGAGGTAGGAGGCCCACAGGGGCGTGAGGACGAGTGCGACGAGCAGGGGCCGCCACCGCGGTGCCGCGACGCGTGCCATGAACGTCGCGAGCGGGAGCGCAAGCACGAGGCAGAGAAGCGTGACCAGCACGGCGATGCCGACCGTGCGCAGGATCACCCCGTAGTAGGCCGGGTTGGTGAATACCTGCTGGAAGTTCTTCAGCGTCAGGTCGCGGACGACCTGCCCGGTGAAGTCGTCGACCGTCCAGAAGGCGGTGAGCAGGAGCGCACCGAGGGACCCCAGGTACACCGCGACCAGCCACAGCATCGGCGCGGTCAGCAGGCCGGCCAGCCGCAGTCGCGGATGCCGGTAGCCGAACCCGCCTCGCGGGGTGGTGGCCACGGTGGTCACTGGGAATCCCTCGGTGCTCGCTCCGTCAGTCAGTCAGTCCGTGCGCTCAGCTGCGCAGGGCCGACCAGGCGGTCACCCACTCCGAGTACGGAACGCACTGGACATCCGTGCGTCCGTCCAGGCACTGGGCGGTCGGGGTGTTCCAGTAGTAGACGTCGTTCCAGTAGTCCGTCTCCTCCGCGTGGTACACGGTGCAGTGATCCGGGCTCGAGGTGAGCGCGCAGGCCTTCGAGTTGGCCGGTGCCTCACCGAACCACTCGGCAGCCTGGGCGTTGGTCTCGGGCGACGCGATCCAGTCCAGCCACTTGTAGGCGCAGTTCAGGTTCGGCGTGTCCTTGGCGATCATCCAGGTGTCGGACCAGCCCGTCGCGCCCTCCTGCGGCTTGACGGCCTCGATCGGCGTCCCTTCGCCGGCGACGGCGTTCGCGACGACCTGCCAGGTGGTGCTGGCGACAGTGGTGCCCTCCTTGAAGGCCGCCATCTGCTTGAGGTAGTCGCTCCAGTACTCGCTGATCAGCGGCTTCTGCTGCTCGAGCAGGGCCATGGCCGCATCGAACTGCGTCTGATCGAGCGCGTACGGGTAGGTGATGCCGAGCTCGGGCTGCGTGGCCATCAGGTAGAGCGCCGCGTCCGCGATGAAGATCGGGGAGTCGTAGGCGCTGACTTTGCCGGCGTACGGCGAGTCGGGCTCCCACGTGATGCTCCACGAGGCGGCGCCATCGGGCACCTCGTCGGTGTTGACCATGAGCAGGTTGGCGCCACGGCCGTGCGGGACGCCGTAGTTGACGCCGTTCACTGTGTTCCAGGACTGGTTCTTCAGGCCCTCGAACACGTCCGCGTAGTTCGGGACGAGGTCCATGTTGACCGGCTGCACGCTGTCGCCGTAAATGAGGCGCAGCGAGGCGTCGCCTGACGCGGAGACGACGTCGTAGCCGCCGCCCTGCATCAGCTTGACCGCCTCGTCCGAGGTGCCAAACACCTTGACCTCGGCCTGGCAGCCGGTGGCCTCCTCGAACGGGGTGACCCAGTCGACGGCCGGATCGGTTGAGCCGTCCTCGGCATAGCCCGGCCACGCGAGGATGCTCAGCGCGCCCTCACCGTCGCCGACCGGTCCGGCGAACGCCTCTCCACCAGGAGCAGCAGGCTGCTCCGCGGGTGCCTCGGCAGCCGGCGCCTCCGCAGCCGGCGCCTCCGCAGCGGGCTCCTCCGCAGCCGGCGCCTCGGCGGCCGGGCTCGATGCCGACTCCTCCGAGCCGCTGCTGCAGGCAGCCAGAATCAGAACCGCGGCAGAACTCGCCGCGGCCAACTTGAGCAGACGCTTGGTATGCACCTGCATCCTCCTGTTCTCGTGCGTCACCGTCGGCGGTCGCCGGCGGCAGGGGTCAGTTCTGGACCTCGTACTCGTGCTCGGTCCGCCAGGTGAGGAGCACCGGCTCCCCGCGCAGGTGCCCGCCGCTGTTCGCGGCGTCGGAGTTCTGCTCGACCGCCATGAGCGTCCCGCCGACCTCCAGGTCCACGACGAAGCGTGTCGACATGCCGACGTACACGACCTCGCGCACGGTTCCGCGCACTGCATGGCAGCCCGGCTCGACGCTCGCGTCGCGGCCCACGACGCGGATCTTCTCCGGGCGGACCGACCAGGTGCCCGGCCTGCCGAGGACGGCAGCCGCGGCCTCGCCGGCCAGCAGGTTCGACGTGCCGACGAAGCCGGCCACGAAGGCCGTCGCCGGATGCTCGTACACCTCCAGCGGGGTGCCGAGCTGCGCGATGCGCCCCTCGTTGAACACCACGATGCGATCGGACATCGTCAGGGCCTCGTCCTGATCGTGCGTGACGAAGACAAAGGTGATGCCGACCTCGCGCTGGATCTCCTTCAGCTCGACCTGCATCTGCTCGCGCAACTTCAGGTCAAGGGCCCCGAGCGGCTCGTCGAGCAGGAGTACCCGAGGACGGTTCACCAGGGCACGGGCCAGTGCCACGCGCTGGCGCTGACCGCCGGACAGCTGCGACGGGGCGCGGTCGCCATATCCCTCGAGCCGTACCGACGCCAGTGCCGCACGAGCCCGCTCGGTGCGCTCCGCACGCGGGACCTTCTTGACCTTGAGGCCGTATTCGATGTTCTTCAGCACGCTCATATGCGGGAACAGCGCGTAGTCCTGGAAGACGGTGTTGACGTCGCGGCCGTACGGCGGCACGCCCGTCACGTCGACTCCGCCGATCTCGACGGAGCCGGCGTCAGGTCGCTCGAACCCGGCGATCATGCGGAGCACAGTCGTCTTGCCCGAGCCCGACGGCCCCAGCAGGGTGAGGAACTCCCCTTCCAGGACATCGAGGTTGACGCCGTCGACGGCCACCACATCACCGAAGCGCCGCGTCAGCCCGCGCGCACGGATGATGACCGAAGCCATGCCCACCTCTTCCTCGGCGCCCCCCGGGCTGTCGGAGCCCGCTTCTGCCGGAGGCTAACCATACGGGCGCATTCATGGGCCCATGAGCGGATTCGCGACGCAGATCGTTATCAATTTGACGTGCGGCGACGGTTTCCGTCGATCACCTCGCGGAGGTGGACTTCCGCAGGATCAGAGCAGCAGGCCCGGCTCGCGCACACCGATGATCACGGCATCGCCCGGGTGCAGCCCGGGACTGCCCAGTACGCGTGCCCGGACGCGGGAGCCATCGTGGAGCTCGACGTCGACGATGCTGTCGTGCCCGAAGTACGCGACATCGACGACGCGGGGGGCGCCGGCGTCGAGGGACGGGACGAGGGTGAGCTGCTCCGGGCGCAGCACGACCCGCTGGTCGGGTTGCACAGGCTGAGCGCCGTCCGTGTCCACGGGGCCGAGCACGGTCAGCGCCCGACCGTCCGGGGCCACACCGAGCACCGGAAGCAGGTTGACCTCGCCCAGGAAGCTCGCGACGCCGATGCTGCTCGGGTGCGCATACAGCTCCTCGGGGCTGCCCTGCTGCACCATGCGGCCCTCGACCAGCAGGGCCACCGAGTCGGCGAGCGAGAGGGCCTCGTCCTGGTCGTGCGTGACGAGGATCGATGTGGTGCCCGTGCTGGAAAGAAGGTCGCGAACCTGCTGGCCGAGCTCGGCACGCAGCCCGGCATCGAGTGCGCTGAAGGGCTCATCGAGCAGCATCACCTGCGGCCTCGGGGCGAGAGCGCGCGCAAGGGCGACCCGCTGCTGCTGGCCGCCGGAGAGCTCGTGCGGGTAGCGGCCCCCGAGTCCCTCGAGGCCGACGACGTCGAGCAGGCCGGCCACCCGTTCGGCCGTGGGCGTGCCGTCGTCGAGCGTCTGACGGGGCAGGCCGAACGCGATGTTGCGTTCGACCGTGAGGTGCGGGAACAGCGAGCCGTCCTGGGTGACGACGCCGATGCGGCGGTCCTCCGGGGGCACGGACACCCCCGGCCCCGTCACGCAGCGGCCGGCGATCGTGATGGCGCCGGACTGGGCCGGCAGGAAGCCGGCGATGGCGCGCAGCAGCGTGGTCTTGCCCGATCCGCTGGCGCCCACGACGGCGAGCAGGCTACCGGGCAGCACCCGGCACGATGTCCCGCGCACGACCGGGTCGGACCCGTAGCCCACCACGAGGTCCTCGACGATGACGCCGTCGGTCACCGCGTCCCCACCGGCTCGCGCATGGCAGCACCCTGCCACTCCGGATCTGTCACAGCCGTGGTGCCCCCCGGACGTCCACCGAGCCAGCGGCTCATCAGCCAGGCGGGCACGGCGGCCAGCACGATGAGGGCCAAGGCGTAGGGCGCGGCCTCGCCGAAAGCGCCCACGTCGGTCCGCGACCACAGGCGCGTGGCCAGCGTCTCGAAGCCGGTCGGCCGGAGCATGAGCGTGGCCGGGAGCTCCTTCATCGCGGTGAGCAGGACGAGCAGACCGCCTGCGGCGATGCCGGGCCACGCCAGGCGACCCGTCGTCGCCCACCAGGCGGACACCGGTCCACGGCCCAGCGAGCGCGCAACTGACTCGAGGTCCGGTGGCACGGCCGCGACGGCAGACCTCGTCGCCCCAATCGCCTTCGGGGCGAACAGGACGGCATACGCGAAGGCCAGCGTGGCCAGCGTCTGGTACGCGGCCGGCAGCACCGCGAGGGTGAGGAACACCAGCGCGAGGCCGACGACGACACCGGGCAGACCATGGCTCGCGAACGCCCCTGCCTCCAGCGACCGCACGAGCCGCCCGGTGTAGCGGGCGGCCAGCACGCCGACGGGAATCGCCAGCAGCAGGGCCGCGGCAGCGCCGAGTGTGGAGGCGGAGACCGACCCCGCGAGCGCGCCGGCCAGTGCCGCGACATCGAACTCGCGCTGCCGGCTCGAGACCAGTTGGCCGACGATCGACGCGACGGGGAACAGCAGGGACAGTCCGACGACGAGTGCGAGCCATGCAAGGCCCGCCACGCGACCGCGTCGCCCGAGTGCGATGACCGGCGCTGGCCGAGGTGCCCCCGATCCGGTGCGCCAGCGCGACGCGCGTCCGCGCAGGCGTGCCTCCAGCACCACCAGCACAAGTGCGAGCAGGACCAGCAGCACGGCGAGCACGGCTGCCGCCGTGCGGTCGAATGAGGCGCGGTACGACGCGTAGATGACCCGCGTGAACGCGTCGACCCGGAAGATGGACACCGTGCCGAACTCAGCGAGGGTGTAGAGCGCGGCAAGCAGGAGCCCGGCCCCGGCGACGGGCCACATCATCGGTCCCACCACCCGGCGCAGGACTGCCGTGCGACCCAGGCCCAGGCTCCGCGCTGCCTCCTCCTGACCGGCGTCGAGGGAGCGCAGGGCAGCGATGAGCGGGATCGAGACGTAGGGGAAGGTCGCCAGCGACATCACGAAGGCAGCCGCGAGCATGCCCGACATCGCCGGGAAGATCGAGATCCACGCGTAGGCCGCGACGTACGACGGAACGGCCAGCGGGAGTGCCGCGAGGACGATGAGCATGCGGCGCAGCGGCAGGTCAGTGCGGCTGAGGACCCATGCGGTGGGGACCGCGAGAACGAGGACGCCGACCGCGACGAGGGCCACGAGCAGCACGCTGGTGCCGATCGTCTCGAGCGTCCGGGAGCGCAGCAGCGCCGCCCAGGCAGAGTCGCCAGCGCCCAGCACTCGGACGAGGAGGTAGAGCAGGGGCACGGCCATGACGAGCACGGCGATCACCGCGGCCGCGAGGAGCAGCAGGGGTGGTCGCCGTGGATTCGTCATCGTCATGAATTCTCGATCGGTGCCTCGGGTCTACGTCAGGCCGACGTCCTGGAGCATCGCGAGCGTGCCCGGCAGGTCCTCGAGCTGGGCCAGCTCGATGTCCGGGCCCTGCAGGTCCTCGAGCGAGGGGATGCCCTCGGGCGAGGCCACACCCTCGACGAGCGGGTACTCCCAGGTCTGCGTGGCGAACCACTCCTGCGTCTCCGGCGTGAGCAGCCACGTGAGGAGATCGGCGGCACCCTCGGCGTTGCCCGCCGGAGAAAGCACGCAGGCGCCCGCGACATTGACGAGCGCGCCCGGGTCGCCCGGCTCGGCGAAGGCGATCTCGACGTTCATCGCGTCCGCGCCGACCTCGGCCGCCTTCTCGAACCAGTAGTAATGGTTGATCAGGCCGATCGCGATCTGGCCGGAGTCGACGGCGTCGCGGATCTCGGTGTTCTTCTCGAAGATCACGGCGCCGTTGTCGACCATTCCGGTGAGCCACTCGCGCGTCGCGTCGTCGCCGAGCGCCTGGCGCATGCCGGTGACGAAGGCCTGGAACGAGCCGTTGGTCGGCGCGATGCCGACCTTGCCCTGCCACTTCGGATCGGTGAGATCGAGCACGGACGTGGGAACCTCGTCGGCGCTCACCTGCTGGGGGTCGTAGGCGATGACGCGGGCCCGACCGGTCACCCCGGTCCACGTACCGTTGCCGCTGCGGTACTTGGCCGGCACGGCCTCCGCGATGTCGGCCGGCAGCGGTGCGCACAGGCCCGCCGCGTCGAGCGCGCCGAGCGCACCGGCGTCCTGCCCGAAGTAGAGGTCTGCCGGGGAGGCATCGCCCTCCTCGACCAGCTGGGCCGCGAGCTCGGCGGTGTCGCCGTACCGGACCTCCAGCGGTATGCCGGTCTCCGCGGTGAACTGCGCGAAGAGCGGGGCCACGAGATCCTCGCTGCGTCCCGAGTAGACGACCACGGCACCGGTGTCGGTGGCGCTGGCTGCGGGATCGCTGGCGGCCGGCTCGGCGGTGCCGGAGCCACCGCTGCAGGCGGCCAGCACGAGGGCGGCGGGCAACAGGGTCGCGGCGATGGTGGTGCGGACGTTCATGAGGTTCCTCCCTATAAGTAAGGGGAACCTTAGTTAGGTAAGTCTTACTTGGTCAAATTCCGATCAGCAAGCGGCAGCCAGGGGCTCAGGTCAGCGCGCTCGCCGCTGGCGCGCACGCGGCCCGACGCGACCGCCTGCGCCCAGGCCAGGGACCCGTCGGCGAGGGCGAGCCAGGTCTGGGCGTCGGTCTCCACCACGGCCGACGGGGTACCGCGACGATGCGTCGGCCCGGGGACCGCCTGAACTGCGGCGTACGGCGGGATGCGGACCTCGACCGCTCGGCCGGGTGCGACCTCCTGCAGCAGGGCGAGCGAGGCCTTGACCTGCGCGCGCACGTCCGGGTCGACGGGCATGGCCTCAGGCGTCGAGGACGGCGGGCAGCGTCGCCTCGTGCACCGTGCGCAGCTCGTCGATGGACACCGCGAACAGGCCGTCGAACTGCAGGGTGCGCTCCTGCGGCATGGCATCGCCGATGCGCGCCATCGGCAGTCCTTGCTCGGTGCAGATCTCCGCCAGGCGCGCCTCGTCGCCCTGCGCGACGACGACGACAGCGCGGCCCGCCGACTCGCTGAACAGCAGGACGAACGGATCCACCCCCACGGGGATGCTGATGCGGGCGCCGGAGTCCGCCCGCAGCGCCATCTCGACGAGCGCCTGGCCGACACCTCCATCGGAGACATCATGTGCCGCAGCGAGCAGGCCACTGCGCGAGCCGCTGATCAGCACCTCGCCGAGCGCACGCTCGCGCGGGAGGTCGACCCGCGGAGGCAGCCCGCCGAGATGCCGGTGCACGTGGTGGGCCCACTCGCTACCGCCGAACTCGTCACGCGTGTCGCCAAGCAGGTACAGCACGCCACCATCGCTCCCCCACGCCATCGGGGTGCGCCGCTCGACATTGTCGATGACACCGAGCACGCCAACGACCGGGGTCGGCAGGATCGCGACGTCGCCGGTCTGGTTGTAGAACGACACGTTGCCGCCGGTCACCGGGATGCCGAGCTCCAGGCACCCGTCGGCGAGGCCGCGCGCCGCCTCCGCGAACTGCCACATGACTTCGGGATCCTCCGGCGAGCCGAAGTTCAGGCAATTCGTGACCGCAAGCGGCTCCGCGCCCGTGGCGGCGACGTTGCGGTAGCTCTCGGCCAGCGCGAGCTGCGCGCCCGCGTACGGATCGAGCTTGGCGAAGCGGCCGTTGCAGTCCGTCGAGACCGCGACACCGCGCCCGGTCACCTCGTCGACGCGGACCATGCCGGAGTCCTCCGGCTGCGCGAGCACCGTGTTGCCCAGCACGTAGCGGTCGTACTGCGACGTGACCCACGACTTCGAGGCGAGGTTGGGCGCCCCGACGAGATCGAGCAGGGTTGCGCGCAGTGCATCCGGTGTCGAAGGGCGCGGGAGAGTGTCGGGAGTGGCCGCCTGCAGGGCGTCCTGCCACGAGGGACGGTGGTAGGGGCGTTCGTAGACGGGGCCCTCGTGCGCCACCGTGCGCGGCGGCACATCGACGATCCGCTCGCCGTGCCAGTCGACCGTCAGCCGACCGGAGTCGGTGACCTCGCCGATGACGACGGCCTCGACGTCCCACCGGCGGCACAGGCTCATGAACGCATCGAGGTTCTCCGGTCGCACGATCGCGCACATGCGCTCCTGCGACTCGCTCATCAGGATCTCCTCGGGCGACAGGCTCGCGTCACGCAGCAGGACGCGGTCGAGCCACACGTGCATGCCGCCCTCGCCGTTGGAGGCCAGCTCGCTGGTCGCGCAGGAGATGCCTGCGCCGCCAAGGTCCTGGATGCCCTCGACGAGTCCGGAGTGCAGGACCTCGAGGGTCGCTTCGATGAGCAGCTTCTCCATGAAGGGGTCGCCCACCTGCACGCTGGGGCGCTTCGCCGGGCCGTCCGCGTCGAACGTCTCCGATGCGAGCACCGAGACACCGCCGATGCCGTCGCCGCCCGTGCGCGCTCCGTACAGCACCACCAGGTTGCCCACGCCTGACGCACTCGCCAGGTGGAGGTCCTCATGGCGCATGGCCCCGATGCACAGCGCATTGACCAGCGGGTTGCCGAGGTAGGTCTCGTCGAACACGACCTCGCCGCCGATGTTCGGCAGGCCCAGGCAGTTGCCGTAGCCGCCCACACCGGCGATGACGCCGGGCAGCACGCGCTTGGTGTCGGGCGCATCAAGAGGGCCGAAGCGCAGCGGGTCCATGACTGCGATGGGCCGGGCACCCATCGACATGATGTCGCGGACGATGCCGCCGACACCGGTGGCAGCCCCCTGGTACGGCTCGACATACGACGGATGGTTGTGGCTCTCGACCTTGAAGGTCACGGCCCAGCCGTCGCCGATGTCGACGACTCCGGCGTTCTCGCCGATACCCACCATGAGTGCGGCTGTCTCAGGCTTCTTCTCGCCGAACTGCCGCAGGTGGACCTTGCTGGACTTGTAGGAGCAGTGCTCGCTCCACATGACCGAGTACATCGCGAGCTCCGAGCTCGTCGGACGACGGCCCAGGATCTCGCGGATGCGTGCGTACTCGTCAGGCTTGAGACCCAGCTCGGCGTAGGGCTGGGGGTGATCAGGATCGTCGATTGCGTGCTGGACGGTGTCGGTCATGACGCGTCCACGAGAGCCGTGAGGACGGATGTGAAGAACGGCAGGCCATCGGCGGTCGGGCCGGTGAGCGGATCGACGGCGTGCTCGGGGTGGGGCATCAGGCCGACGACATTGCCGCGCGCGTTGCTGATGCCCGCGATGTCGCGGCGGCTCCCGTTGGGGTTGACGTCGAGGTAGCGGGCGATGACGCGACCCTCCCTCTCGATCTCGTCGAGCGTGGCGTCGTCGGCCACGAAGCAGCCCTCGCCGTTCTTCAGCGGGATGACGATCTCCTGACCCGAAACGAAGTCGCGGGTCCACGCGGTGCCTGTGTTCTCGATGCGCAGGCGCTGGTCGCGGCACACGAAGTGCAGGGACCCGTTGCGGGTCAGGGCACCGGGCAGCAGGTGCGACTCGCACAGGATCTGGAAGCCGTTGCAGATGCCCAGCACGGGCAGGCCGCCCTGCGCTGCCGGCACCAGGCTGGTCATCACCGGTGCGAAGCGCGAGATGGCTCCGCAGCGCAGGTAGTCCCCGTAGGAGAACCCACCGGGCAGGACGACCGCGTCGACTCCCCGCAGGTCGTCGTCGCCGTGCCACAGCGCGACCGGCTCACCACCAGCAAGGCGCACGGCGCGTGCCGCATCGCGATCGTCGAGGGTGCCGGGAAAGGTGACGACGCCGACCCTCACTTCTGGATCCGCCTCACTGCTCGATCCGCATCGTGAAGTCCTCGATCACCGGGTTGCTCAGCAGCTCACCGGCGAGCCTCTCCATGAGGGCGAGGCGGTCGCCTTCCAGCGTGCCGTCGACATCGACGATGAACTGCTTGCCCTGGCGGACGTCGGCGACACCGGTGAGGCCGAGGCGCCCGAGCGCCCCCTGGACGGCCCTCCCCTGCGGGTCGAGGATCTCCGGCTTGAGCATGACGTCGACGATGACGCGGGCCACGGGCACTCCAGGGCAGATCGGGGTCGTGCGGACGTGGGGAAGGCCCCCAGCCTATCGAGTCGCCGATGAGCCCGGATCAGGGCAGGAGCTCGAAGGGACGTCCGTCGAGCCCGCGCATGGTGGTGAAGTGGCGCCTGTCGTAGGACGCGATGCGATTGGTGCGGTAGCGATCAGCGAGGACGACCAGTGACGCATCGGTGATGCCGATGCGCTTGTCCGCATAGCGAGTGACCACTGCACTGCATGCCGCTACGTCCAGGCGGGTGATCGGGGGCAGTTCGTACGCGCCGTCGAGCAGTTCCTCGAGCATGGACACTTCAGCGTCGAGCCCGAATCGCGACAGGACGAAGTAGTCGAGTTCGGCAACCACGAAGGGGCTGACGATGCAGACCTCGTCGGACGCCTCCAGCAAGGTGGCGGCCTCCGACTGGTGGGGGTCATCGGCGTCGAAGTAGGCGTAGAGGACGCCTGTGTCGACGACGATCACCTCTCCCCGAATCCCTCCATGTGCTCATGGAGATTTGCCCCGGTGATCCCGTCCGCCGGGCCACCGCTGAGGATCCCACCGCGGCGGGGACGCCGGTGCAACTCGTTGTCCACAGCCCGCCGGATGAGCTCGGACTCGGTGATCTGCCGGCGCGCCGCCTCGGCCTCGAGCCGGGCCTTCATCTCCTCGGGCAGGTAGATGGTGGTGCGCTTCATGCCCCCAGCGTGCCATACGTCACGCCATACGTCGACACCCCGTTGCTGCGTCACTAGGTGAGCAGGAATCCGCGATTTCGGCGCACCTACTGACGCAGCAACCGCCTTGCGCTACGCGTTCGCCCGCACATCTCCGACGGGCTCGACGCTCCGCTGCGCTACGCGTTCGCCCGCCAGCCCATCCACGCGCTTGACACCATCTCCCGCAGGTCCCGCGTCGCCCGCCAGCCCAGCTCGGCCTCGATCCTCTGAGTCGACGCCCAGGTCGCCGGCGGATCTCCCGCGCGGCGGCCGACCACCTCGGCATCGACGTCACGGCCGATGACCTCACTGACCATGTCCATGACCTCGCGGACCGAGTACCCGTGGCCGGTGCCGACGTTGAGGACGTCCGTACGCACGTCCGACTCGCAGCGGGCCGCCGCCGCGACATGCGCCTCCGCGAGATCGACGACGTGGATGTAGTCGCGGATGCACGTGCCGTCGGGCGTCGGGTAGTCGTCGCCGAAGATCCTGGGCCGCTCGCCTCGGTCGAGCGCCCGGAACACCATGGGGATGAGGTTGTTGACGCTGCTGTCGGCGAGCGCATCGGACCCTGCCCCGGCGACGTTGAAGTACCGCAGCGCGGACCATGAGAGCCCCCACGCGACACCGCAGTCGCGGGCCAGCCACTCGCCGATCACCTTCGTCTCGCCGTAGGGAGACTCCGGCAGCAGTGGAGCGTCCTCCGCAACGGGGTTCGCCGATGGCGTCCCATAGACGGCCGCGGACGACGAGTAGACCAGCCGGTGGACGCCGGTGCCCTCCATCGCCTCCAGCACGGACTGCACGCCGCTCACGTTCTCGCGGTAGTAGTAGAGCGGGACGTCGACCGACTCCCCCGCCGCCTTCTTGGCGGCCAGGTGGATGACCCCCGTGATCTCGTTGTGTCGGAAGGTGTGGGCGAGCGCGGATGCGTCATGGACATCGGCCCGCACCACCTCCACGCCCTCGGGCACGCGGCGCTCGAGTCCTGCGGAGAAGTCGTCGTAGATCACGACCGAGCGGCCGCTGCCCAGAAGGGCTCGCACGACGTGGGCGCCGATGTAGCCGGCACCGCCGGTCACCAGCCACGTGGTCATGCGAAGGCCTCCCCGGTGAGGCGCTCGTACGCCTCGACGTACTTCCCCCGCGTGCGCTCGACGACCTCGTCGGGCAGGGGCGGTGGCGGCTCGCCCGAGTCGCGCTGCCAGCCGGAGGCCGGGGACGTGAGCCAGTCGCGCACGTACTGCTTGTCGAAGCTCGGCTGGGGCCCGCCCGGCGCCCACGACGCCGCATCCCAGTAGCGGGATGAGTCAGGGGTGAGGACCTCGTCGGCGAGGACGATGCGCCCCGCGTTCTTGCCCGTCCGCGCGAAGCCGAACTCGAACTTGGTGTCCGCGAGGATCAGTCCGCGACCTCGGGCGATCTCGAGGGCACGCGTGTAGATGTCGAGTGTCAGGCGCTTGAGTTCCTGCGCCTCCTCCTGGCCGATGAGGACGATGGTCTCGTCGTACGTGATGTTCTCGTCGTGGTCACCGAGCGCGGCCTTGGTCGCCGGCGTGAAGATCGGCTTAGGCAGCAGAGACCCGTCGACGAGGCCGGGAGGCAGGCCATTGCCGCAGATGCGGCCGGTGGCGCGATAGTCGCTGAGTCCGGACCCGGTGAGGTAGCCGCGGGCCACGCACTCGACGGGGAGCATGTCGAGCTCCTCGCAGATCATCGCCCGCCCGGCGACGGCCTTCGGGATCTTGCCGGAGGCGAGATGGTTTGGCACGACGCCCTGCAGCTTCGCGAACCACCAGTTCGACAGGGCCGTGAGGATGCGCCCCTTGTCGGGAATGGTGGTCGGCAGGACCCAGTCGTAGGCGGAGATGCGGTCGCTGGCGACGAAGAGCAGCTTGCCGTCCGGCGTGCGGTACAGGTCGCGCACCTTGCCCGAGTAGATGTGCTCGTACTCGGCGGGAAGGCCGTAGTCGGGAGCCGTCACAGGATGTCCCCCGGCGAGTAGGCCGCCGCGTCCGGGTGACGATCGAGAACGGCCTGGACGCGGTCGGCAACCGCAGTCACCTGGCTGCGCGCAGCACCCGTGAACTCCAGCGGCTCGGCGATCAGCGCGTCGAGCTCCTCGCGCGAGAGCTGCAGGCGCTCATCGGCCGCCAGGCGCGCCAGCAGGTCGTTCTCCGCGTGCTCGTCCGAGCGCATGGCGAGCGCGACTTCAACGGCGTGCTGCTTGATCGCCTCGTGGGCCGTCTCCCGACCGACGCCCTTGCGCACGCTCGCCATGAGCACCTTCGTCGTCGACAGGAACGGCAGGTAGCGATCGAGCTCGCGGTCGATCACGGCAGGGAATGCGCCGAAGTCGTCAAGGATGGTCAGGAAGGTCTCGAAGAGCCCGTCGATCGCGAGGAAGGCGTCGGGCAGCGCCACGCGTCGGACGACGGAGCAGAAGACGTCGCCCTCGTTCCACTGCGACCCGGCGAGATCCGCGACCATCGTGAGGTAGCCGCGCAGCACCACGGTGAGACCGTTGACGCGTTCGCAGGAGCGGGAGTTCATCTTGTGGGGCATGGCGGACGAGCCGACCTGCCCGGGGCGGAAGCCTTCTGTGACGAGGTCGTGTCCGGCCATGAGGCGGATCGTCGTGGCCAGGCTCGACGGCGCTGCGGCCACCTGCACGAGTGCTGAGACGACGTCGAGGTCCAGCGACCTCGGATACACCTGGCCGACGCTGTCGAGCACGTGGGTGAAGCCGAGGTGCGTGGCGATCTCGGACTCCAGGGCAGCTAGCCGCTCCTCGGTGCCGAGCAAGTCGAGCATGTCCTGCGCGGTGCCGACCGGGCCCTTGATCCCGCGCAGCGGATAACGCTCGAGGAGCTCCTCAACGCGGACGAAGGCCACGAGCAGTTCATCGGCGGCCGACGCGAAGCGCTTGCCCAGCGTGGTCGTCTGCGCGGGGACATTGTGGGAGCGGCCGGTGAGGGCGGTCTCGGAGTACGCGACCGCGAGGCCGGCCAGCCGGTCGAGGGCAGCAACCATGCGGTCGCGGACGATCCGCAGCGCATCGCGCACCTGCAGCTGCTCGACGTTCTCGGTCAGGTCGCGCGAGGTCATGCCGACGTGCACGTGCTCATGCCCGGCGAGGGCATTGAACTCCTCGATGCGGGCCTTGACGTCGTGCTTGGTGACCCGCTCGCGGGCGGCGATCGCATCGAGGTCGACCTGGTCGATGACGCGCTCGTAGTCGGCGATCGCATCAGCGGGGATGTCGAGGCCGAGCCCAGCCTGCGCCCGCATCACTGCGATCCAGAGGCGGCGCTCGAGGCGGACCTTTGCCGCCGGGGACCAGATGCCCGTCATCGCCGCCGATGCATAGCGGCCGGCAAGGACGTTGGGGATCGTTGGGCTCACGGGTGCCAGTCTTCCACGCCCGTCAGGAACTCCCGCTCGAGGCGCTCCCCCCGAGCCGACGGCCATCCCGCTACTGCGCTCCCCTGTCGTTGTCCTCGATGGCGTCCGACACCACGCAGCCCACCAGTGGAGGCACTGTGCGAGCGCCTATTCGAGTGTGCGGCGATGGGGTCGACGCTAGTCCGTCATAAGCCGGCGTCGATAGCGCAGAGCGGCGAGCACTCCGGTGTTGCGGGTACGCGTGAAGGGTTCGAGCTGGTCCTCGCACAAGGTGATCACGGGTTCGGTTGCGGTGATCAGCGAATCGATCACTGAAACGGCCGCTAGAGCAGGCAGGCCGATGTCGCCGGCGAATTCCAGGAAGGCCTTGCGCGATATGTCGCGAGTGCGACCTGCGATGGACAGCGCCATGGAATCGTCGCCGTACGGCAAGGTCGAGGGAACGTCGTAGACCGGCGCGATCCGCCATTCCCCCGCCCTATTGATGATCGAGACGTTCTTGGCATGCACATCTCCGTTGCCCGTGAGCCAGGCGAACACAAGCATGCGGAACACCTCGCGAGCCGCCACCACAGCAGCCTGGCAGGGCTCCATCAGCGCTCGCGTGATCTGCTCAGCGGTGAAGCGGTACTTGTCTGCCGGATAGGCGTCGAGCACCTGGGTGGCGTCTTCCACGGCGAATCTCTCGGGGTGCTCGTAGCTTCCCGCGCGATCGAATCGCTCCAAGACGAGCGCGGTGACACCTGCACGGTCGGTGATGATGTGATGCCGGGGGGTTGTCAGACCACTCGACTTGGCGAGTGCGAGGAACCACGCTTCGTTCTCGACAAGGTACGGGTATTCCGGCGGTGAGAACTTGACGATCGCATCGTGACCGGACCATCGCGCGGGCAATGTGATCATCGCGGCCGATGCCTTGTCCTGGACACCCGCGATGCTGCGGCGATTTAGGATGCCTGCGTCGTCGAGAATCTCATGGAAGGTGATCCCCGTGCCCGGCTGCCATGTGATGGAGGGTGGGGGCACGTGTGGCCTGGTTCCCCCAGGGACGATCTGGACGTCGCCAACGGGGTCGGCGCCAACGGCGAGCAGTAGGGACAGGTCGTCATCCATCGAAGTCTTGATGGCGGTGCGCAAGGAGGTGAGTCGTCGACCCTCAGGCAGCAGGCCGGCGAAGTAGGCGGGCACGGCGCCGGCGAGCGTGTGGACCGGCGAGCTGCTGAGAGGAAGGGACGTAGCCACGGGTGGGCCTGGGTTCTGCAGATAGTCGGAGCTGTAGTCGAAGACGTTTCCCTTCGCGGTTCTGGTGATGGTGGCGGCGAATCGCCCTGCCTTGTAGACGTCGGCCACACCTATCTGGCGGACATCGACGTCGTCTGCCGTGAGGGTGATGACGTCGACCGTGGTGTCAGCCTGGTTACTCATGGGTGCGGGCTTCGGCGCGAAGTTGCAGCCCGAGAACGCTGAGGACCGCCGTGAGCTTGTCCAGGCGGACCGAGGACTTGCCGTGCTCGAGGTCGCGGATGAAGCGCTCGGATGTGCCGGACAATTCGGCAAGATCGTGCTGGTTCAGGCCAAGGGATCGACGCCGGGCCCTGATATCGGCGCCAAGACTTCCCATAGCCCCTCCACATCGGAATGATCGTGCCGATAGTAGCAGGCTGAGTGCTTTTCGAGACTCTTTCGGGCGCAAACCGGCAATATTTTGCCGGTTACGAGGGTTGCTGGCGCCTGTGGGCGAGCGGGCCGGAATCGTCGCAGCATCGCCGCAACTACTGGGTCCCCTTGTTGCTGTCGGTGATGTCGTCCGACGTCACGCAGCCCACCGGGTTCTGCGCCGAAAGGTTGTACAGGCTCGCGTCACCGCGCTGGGCGATCCAGGCGTTCTGTATCGAGGCGAGGGTGGACAGGAGCGCGTCCTTCTTCGACGGGTCGAGGAAGTTCGACGGGCAGGCGTGCCACGGCCGGCCGCTGTTGTCGTTCTTGGAGTAAAAGACTCCGACGTCGAGCACCCCCATGCCCTTGGCCTTCCAATGGGGGTTGTAGTCGCTGACGACACCGAGCTGCTGGCCCGCCCTCACCTTGTCGCCCACCTTCACGGTCGGACTGATCAGGTGCTCGTGCTCGAAGAGGATCGGAGCAGCAGTGCCAGAGCAAGCCGTTCCCGTCGGGGCCACCCGGACGCTGTAGTCGTTGCTGTAGAGGGTGGGCAGGTCGCATACCGTTCCGTCCACCATCGAGATGACGGCCGTGCCGAGCGGGGCGATGAACACCGTCTGCGCCTCCCGTGAGCCCCGGACCTCCTCACCGTAGAGGCCCACGATGTGCCGGTAGAGAGCATCGTCAGACGCGTTGCCGAACGTCGGCGGCGTCACGCCGGCGATCTGCATGACACCGGCCCTGCCGGTGGCGGCGTCGTACGGTGCCAGGGCCAGCCCCCAGTTCTGAATGACCTTCGGGATGCTGGCGCTCGACGCGATCCCAGTGTTGGCGCCCGACGGGCCCGCACTCCCACCGGAGCCTCCGCCCGATCCGGCAGGGGAGGCCAGTTTCACCCAGACCAGCTTCCCGGCCTTCTTCATGCAGCGCAGGTCGGCATTGCCGACGTGGACCGTGATACCCGCCCTAGAGCACTTGGCGCCGGGCTTGGTCGCCGCCTCAGCGGGCACGGCCACGGCCGAGGCAAGAAGTGCCACTCCCACGGCACCGGTGACGATTCGCGTGCTGCGGCGCATGGGGCCTCCTGACGGTTGACCGCAATCTACACGCGCAGCCCCGTCACGACAGGCCGTTGGGAGATCAGGACTCCGCAGCCCTGGCCGCGATATCGCGACGGTAGTGCGATCCCTCGAGCCGGATCAGGTCGACGGCTGCGTATGCGCGCTCCCGCGCCTGCACGAGCGAATCCCCGTGCGCCGTCACCGACAGCACACGGCCGCCCGAGGCGGTGACGGCACCGTCGTCGTTCACCGTGGTGCCTGCATGGAGGACGTCGACACCCGCGAGCTCGGCCGCCTCCTCCAGGCCGGTGATGATGTCACCGGAGCGCGGCGTGCCCGGATAGCCCTGTGCAGCGATGACGACGGTGACGGCGAAACCCGGCTCCCACTGCAGCGGGGGCAGATCCGCGAGCCGACCCTGCGCCGAGGCCAGGAGCACCCCGCCGAGCGGAGTGCGCAGGTTCGCGAGCACGACCTGGGTCTCGGGGTCACCGAAGCGGGCGTTGAACTCCACGACGCGCACACCGCGCGAGGTCATCGCCAGCCCTGCGTAGAGGAGACCGGAGAACGGGGTCCCGCGCCTTGCCATGGCGTCGACCACCGGCTGCAGGACGCGCTCGGTGACATCTGCGATGAGTCCGGCCGGCGCCCACGGCAGCGGCGAGTATGCGCCCATGCCACCGGTGTTGGGCCCGGTGTCGCCCTCGCCGACGCGCTTGAAGTCCTGAGCCGGCTGCAGCGGCACCACCGTGGTGCCGTCGGTGATCGCGAAGAGCGAGACCTCCGGCCCGTCGAGGTACTCCTCGATAACGACGCGCGCATCGCCACCGCGCGCGAGACAGGCCGATGCATGCTCGATCGCTGCGTGACGGTCGTCGGTCACGACCACGCCCTTGCCGGCCGCGAGGCCGTCGTCCTTCACGACGTACGGGGAGCCGAACTGGTCGAGTGCCTGCTCGACGTCGGCGAGGCTCGCGCAGACGCGGGCCATCGCGGTCGGCACTCCGGCCTCGGCCATGACCGCCTTCGCGAAGGCCTTGCTGCCCTCCAGCTGCGCCGCAGCCGCCGAGGGCCCGAAGCAGGCGATACCGGCAGCCCGCACAGCGTCAGCGGCACCGTTGACGAGCGGTACCTCAGGTCCGACGACGACGAGGTCCACGCCGAGCGACAAGGCGAGGGCAGCAACCGCATCGGGGTCGGCAGCGTCGACCGCGACGGTCTCCACGACACCCGCGATGCCCGCATTGCCGGGAGCCGCCACGACGGACGTGACGGAGTCATCCTTCAGCAGGGCGGAGATAATGGCGTGCTCGCGAGCACCTGAACCGATGACGAGGACGCGCACGGGGCGCAGCCTACGAGACTCCCCCTAGGAGGCTTCCCACCTGCCGGACGAGCCGGAGCTCGAACGGCGCTCGATCGGCACGTGATCACGCCGCGGCTCCACCGATGGGCGGGCACGTGGCGCCTCGCCGCCGTCCTCGCCGTGTGGTGCGTCTGCGCCCCCGCGTCCGTCGTGCCCATCCTCGTCAGCAGCTGCTGGGTGAGGTGCCCCAAGCGCGCGTGGGCGAAACGTCGGCAGTGGGGCCGATACCTGCACGGCTACGTGCAGGTATCGGCCCCACCTCCCCCGCACTCGTGATCGAGATCCTGACGAGGTCGGCTGCCGAGCGCGTCATGGAGATCGTGCGCGAGGAACTCTCGAACGCCATCCGCCACGGGCATGCCCGTCAGGTCATGATCGACGTCACCGCGGACACCCACGACACCGTCGAGGTCCTGGTGACGGACGACGGAGTCTTCGCCCCACCGGCAGCGTCCGGACTCGGCAGCTCACTCCTCGATGAGTGGTGCATCGCCTGGGAGCGCAGCCGCACCGACACCTGCGGGACACTGCTGCACTGCCGGGTCGTGCTCGACCCGTCCTTCGGTCGAACGACCGGCGCAGCTGCGCAGTCTCAGCCGGTGTAGTACCTGTCGATCTCCGCGAACGCGTCGTCGAGGACGGCCAGACCCGCACGCGCCTCGTCCTCGGTGATCGTGCACGGGGGCACGACATGCATCCGATTGAAGTTCGTGAACGGCAGCAGGCCACGGCTCTTGCACGCACCCACCAGCGCGGTCATCGCCTCCGACGTGCCTCCGTACGGTGCCAGCGGCTCCTTCGTCGCGCGATCGCTGACGAGGTCGAGGGCCCAGAACACCCCGAGTCCGCGCACCTCGCCGATCACGGGGTGCTTCTCCGCCAGCGCGCGCAGGCCTGGGCCGAGGACGTCCTGGCCGATCCGCTTGGCGTTCTCGACGATGCCCTCCTCCTTCATCGCATCGATCGACGCGACGATGGAGGCTGCAGCAAGCGGGTGGCCCGAGTAGGTGAGGCCACCGGGGAAGACGCGCTCATCGAAGGTCGCGGCGATCTCGGCGGAGATCACCACGCCGCCCACCGGCACGTAGCCCGAGTTGGAACCCTTCGCGAAGACGATCAGGTCAGGCTGCGCACCCCAGTTCTGGAAGGCGAACCACTCACCCGTGCGCCCGAAGCCGGCCATCACCTCATCGGCGATCCAGACGATCCCATACCTGTCGCACAGGGCACGCACGCCCTCGAGGTAGCCGGGCGGCGGCGCCATGACGCCGGCGGTGCCGACGACGGACTCCAGGATGATCGCGCCCACGGTGCCCGGGCCCTCGAACTGGATGACGTGCTCGAGGTGCTGAAGGGCCCGCTCGCACTCCTCCTGCTCGCTCGTCGCCCAGAACTCAGACCGGTACAGGAACGGCCCGAAGAAGTGGACATGCTGCGCGGAGTACTCGTTCGGCCACCGGCGCGGATCGCCAGTCGCGGCGATCGATGCGCCGGTATTGCCGTGGTAGGAGCGGTAGAACGAGAGCACCTTGTGCTTGTTCGTGTGGAGGCGCGCCATGCGGATCGCGTTCTCGACCGCGTCGGCGCCGCCGTTGGTGAAGAACACCTTCGCCATGTTGGGGCCCGCGAGCTCGACTATGCGCCTGGCCGCCTGGTTGCGGGCCTCGTTCGCATGCTGCGGAGCGACCGTGGCGAGCAGGGCCGCCTGCTCCTGGATCGCCGCAACGACCTTCGGGTGCTGGTGCCCGATGTTGACGTTGACCAGTTGGGAGGAGAAGTCCAGCAGGCGGTTGCCGTCGAAGTCCCAGACGTAGGAGCCCTCGGCCCCGGCGATGACCATCGGCTTCAGGGGCTTCTGCGCACTCCACGAGTGGAACACGTAGGTGCGGTCGTCGGCGAAGATCTCGGCCTGGCGCTGGGGATCGGGCGTGATCGACATGGGCTCTCCTCGAGCCGGACCCCCGGGTTCAGGGGCCGGGGAGAGCCTACGCGTCAGTGGACGAGGTCGTGGATGGCGATGGTCGCGTCGCGATCCTGGCCCACGCCGATCGCACTGATGCGCGTGCCGGAGACGTCCTCGAGGAACTGGACGTAGGCCCGGGCGTTGGCCGGCAGGTCGGCCAGGGTCTTCGCCCCGGAGATGTCCTCGCTCCAACCAGGCAGGTACTCGTAGATCGGCTTCGCATGGTGGAAGTCCGTCTGCGTCATCGGGACCTCGTCGCTGCGCGTGCCGTCGACGTCGTACGCGACGCATACGGGGATGCGCTCCCATCCGGTGAGCACGTCGAGCTTGGTGAGGAAGATGTCGGTCAGGCCGTTGACGCGCGACGCGTAGCGCGCGATCGGGGCGTCGAACCAGCCGCACCGGCGCGGGCGGCCCGTGGTCACGCCCACCTCGCCCCCGATCGAGCGAAGACGCTCGCCGTCGGCGTCGAACAGCTCGGTCGGGAACGGGCCGGAGCCGACGCGGGTCGTGTAGGCCTTGAGGATTCCGACGACGCTCGTGATGCGCGTCGGGCCGATCCCGCTGCCGGTGCACGCACCGCCGGCGGTCGGGTTGCTCGACGTCACGAACGGGTACGTGCCGTGGTCGACGTCGAGCAGCGTGCCCTGGCCGCCCTCGAGCAGCACGACCCTGCCTTCGTCCAGCGCGCTGTTCAGCAGCAGCGAGGTGTCGGCGACGTAGGGGCGCAGAGCGTCGGCGTACTCCAGCAGTTGGTCGACCGTCGCGTCGACGTCGATCGCACGGCGGTTGTAGACCTTGACGAGCACCTGGTTCTTGTGGGCGAGCGCACCCTCCACCTTCTGGCGCAGGATCGACGGGTCGAACAGGTCCTGCACGCGGATGCCGAGCCGCGCGATCTTGTCGCTGTAGGTGGGGCCGATGCCGCGGCCCGTCGTGCCGATCTTCGCCTTGCCCAGGAACCGCTCGGTGACCTTGTCGAGCGTGACGTGGTACGACGTGATCAGGTGCGCATCGGCGCTGATGACGAGCTTGGACGTGTCGATGCCACGCTCGTTCAGCCCGCGCATCTCCTCAAGGAGCACTCCGGGGTCGATGACGACGCCGTTGCCGATCACCGGGACGACGGTCGGGGTGAGGATCCCGCTCGGCAGCAGGTGGAGGGCAAACTTGCGGTCACCGATGACGACGGTGTGGCCGGCGTTGTTGCCGCCCTGGTAGCGAACGACATAGTCGACGCGACCGCCGAGCAGGTCGGTCGCCTTTCCCTTGCCCTCGTCGCCCCACTGGGCACCGACGAGCACGATTGCAGGCACGGGCGGAGAGCCTACCGCGAGTGCGGGGATGCCCCGGCCATGCGTGCGGCCAGGGCCGCCCCGAGGGCACTGCCGGACAGCCACGCCGCCTCGACGCGCGGGCCGTCCGCCCACATGTCCCCGGCCACCCCCACGCGTCCGTCGTCGCTGAGCCAGAAGGGGTCCTCGTGGGCGTCGAGCGGCTTGGCGTAGGTCCAGCGATGGGCATCGACCCACGCGGGGTAGGCCCCGATGTCGAGCGTGCGCCGGACGCCGGCAACCGCCTGCGGCACCACCGCGGACGGGTCGGCGAGGTGACCGGCCGACAGCACGGGGTGCACGTGGGCGACGAGCACCGGCGCGTCATCACCGCGGCGGCGTCCGTCGTCGGCGATCCACGTCAGGACGGGATCGTCGTTCACGAAGACCCCGTCGATCTCCATCCAGTCTCGCTCCTCGAACACGCACGTGACCGCGATGACCGGCTCCCAGACGATGGGGGACTCCGGGATGCCAGCATGCAGGCGTCGCGCCTGCGGCAGGGGCATGCACAGGGCGATGACGTCGGCATCGTCCGGCAGCGCGGCCACGTCATCATCGGACGTCACCCGGACGCGCGGGTCGACCATGTCCTCGACGACGGTGCGCAGTCCCCTAGGGGCCGCGTAGCGCATCGGCCCGCTGCGCACGGCCTCGATGCCGGACGGCCCGGCGACGTGGAAGGCGTCGGTCCACTCCCGCACGGTGCCCGCCGCGGTCCACGTCTTCACCTGCGCGATGAAGGACGGATCGCGTGCCGTGAAGTAGGAGGCGCCGATGTCGACCGCTCGGCCGTCGTAGGACGTGCCCGTGTCGCGGAGAGTGCGGGAGGCCATCCGGCCGCCGAGTCGGCGACCTCGATCGCGAAGGTGGACGTCGACTCCGGCAGCGACGAGGGCGTTGGCGCATGCGACACCGCTGATGCCCCCACCGATGACGGTTGCCGGCATCAGGTGCGCGGGATCGAGGGATCGCAGTCGTCGAGGAACGCGCCGATCCGGTCGACCTCGTCCTGCTCTCCGATGGCCGCGGATGCGCGCTGCAGGGAGCGCAGGCATCTCAGGAACCCGCGGTTCGCCTCGTGCGACCACGGGACCGGGCCGTGGCCCTTCCAGCCGTTGCGCCGCAGGGCGTCCAGGCCGCGGTGGTAGCCGACCCGCGCGAAGGCGTACGACTCGATGACGCGACCGTCCGCCCATGCCTGGTCGGCGAGCACGGCCCACGCGAGGGAGCTCGTCGGATGCGCGCGCAGCACCGCGTCGGGGTCGGCGCCTCCCGCGAGCTCCGCGGCCGCGGGGTCCTCCGGGAGGAGTGTGGGCGGCGGACCGTCGAGGAGGTTGTCACCGAGGGGCATGGGGTCAGCCTGCCATGTGACGCACTCAGGCGCCGTACGCGCTCAGTCGGTCAGCAGGGTCAAGCCCTCGGTGCGCGCCTGCGCCACAAGGAGCGGGTCGAAGGCATCGCGGTGCACGCTCGGCAGGTCCGCCACGGCGACGACGTGGTCGACATCGATCGGCAGCTCCGGGTAGCCGGACTCCTGCAGGCCCCTGCGCAGGACGCGGGCGTCCACTCGGAAGTGCGGGCGGTCCAGCCCCGACGTGCTCGTCACCTCCCACAGGCTCGCCACGCGGTACCAGGAGTCGACGGCCTCGTCGTTGGCGATGTCGCGCGCCGCGTCGGGCCGCCGCCCGCGCTCCGGAGTGGGAGAGGTGAGCTGCAAGGCCCTTTTGGGGGCCTTGTAGCTCACCTCTCCCGCGTCGCGGGACAAACGGGGGGAAGGGGGGGTGGCTAGCGGATACGGGTGCCGGTGGAGCGGAGGTCCGCGCAGGCCTGCACGACGCGCTCGGCCATCCCGGCCTCGGCGAGCTTGCCGTAGGAACGGGGGTCGTAGGCCTTCTTGTTGCCGACCTCGCCGTCAACCTTCAGCACGCCGTCGTAGTTGTCGAACATGTGGCCGGCGATGGGCCGCGTGAAGGCGTACTGCGTGTCGGTGTCGATGTTCATCTTGACGACGCCGTAGTCGAGGGCCTCGCGGATCTCGCTCAGCAGCGAGCCCGAGCCGCCGTGGAACACCAGGTCGAACGGCTTGTCCTTCCCGTGCTTCGCACCGACGGCCGTCTGGATCTCGTCGAGCACCTTGGGCGTCAGGACGACGTTGCCGGGCTTGTAGACGCCGTGCACGTTGCCGAACGTGGCGGCCACCAGATAGCGGCCGCGCTCACCGAGGCCGAGCGCCTCCGCGGTGGCCAGGCCGTCGTCGACCGTCGAGAAGAGCTTGGCGTCGTGCTTGGCCTCGACACCGTCCTCCTCACCGCCGACGACACCGATCTCGATCTCCAGCACGGTGCGCGCCTTGACCGACTCGTCGAGCAGCCGCTGCGCGATCTCGAGGTTCTCCCCCAGCGGCACCGCCGAGCCGTCCCACATGTGGGACTGGAACAGCGGCTCCTGGCCCGCCGCGACGCGCTCCTGCGAGATCGCGATGAGCGGCTCGACGAAACCGGCGAGCTTCTCCTTCGCGCAGTGGTCGGTGTGCAGGGCGATGTTCACGTCGTACGACCGCGCGATCGAGTGCGCAAAAGCCGCGAGCGCCTCGGCCCCGGCGACCATCGACTTCACGCCCTGGCCCGACGCGAACTCCGCGCCGCCGAACGAGAACTGGATGATGCCGTCGCTCTCCGCCTCGGCGAAGCCGCGCAGGGCGGCGATGATCGTCTGGGACGACGAGCAGTTGATCGCCGGGTAGGCGAAGCGGCCGGCCTTGGCGCGGTCGAGCATCTCGGCGTAGACCTCGGGGGATGCGATGGGCATCGGTACTCCTGCGGGCGTGAGGGATGTAAGCGGTGTCATCCTGCCAGATGGCCGCCCTCGGCCTCACCCCAGGCCCGGCTCCTGCCCAAGCCCCCCAGGCGTCTGCCCGAACCGGTGCTGCCGGATCCAGGCGTGCATCGCGATGGCGGCGGCCGCACCCGCGTTGATCGACCGGGTCGAGCCGTACTGCCCGATGGCCAGCACTTGGCCGGCAGCCGCGCGCGCCGCGGCGCTCAGGCCCTCGCCCTCCTGCCCGAACAGCAGCACGCAGGACTCGGGGAGCTCGGCCGTCTCGAGCGGAACGGCCCCGGGCAGGTTGTCAACCCCGAGGACGGGCAGGCCCTGCCCTGCCGCCCACGCAGCCAGCTCGTCCGCGTCGGCATGGTGCCGTACGTGCTGGTAGCGGTCGGTCACCATCGCACCGCGGCGGTTCCAGCGCCTCCGGCCGACGATGTGGACCTCCGCGGCGAGGAAGGCATTGGCCGTGCGCACGACCGAGCCGATGTTGAAGTCGTGCGAGAAGTTCTCGATAGCGACATGGAACGGATGACGTCGCGCATCGAGGTCGGCGACGATCGCCTCGAGCCGCCAGTACCGGTAGGCGTCGACCACATTGCGCTGGTCCCCGTCACGCAGGAGGTCCGGGTCGAGGCGGTCGTCCTGCGGCCACGGCTGCGGATGCGGACCCACACCGACGTCCTGCGGGGTGCCGGGGTCAGCCACAGCGTGACGATAGCCTGCAGGAGTGGACCTCCCCAGCGCCGCAGCATCGCTCGTGCAGTCCGCCATCGTCCGCGGACTCGGCCCCGACTGGCTGAATCCCGAGACCATGCTGACCAGCCTCGGGGACATCGCCTTCTGGGTGGTCCTCGGGATCATCTTCGCCGAGTGCGGCCTGCTGATCGGGTTCTTCCTGCCCGGCGACTCGCTGCTGTTCGTCACCGGTCTGTTCATCGCCACCGGGGCGATCGGCATCAACATCTGGGTCGCGAGCCTGCTGCTCGTGATCGCTGCCATCGCGGGAAACATCACCGGCTACTGGATCGGGGCCAAGGCGGGTCCACAGCTGTTCAACCGCCCCGACTCAAGGCTGTTCAAGAAGGAGTACGTCGACAAGACACATCTCTTCTTCGACCGCTACGGCGCACGCGCGATCATCATGGCCCGCTTCGTGCCCATCGTCCGCACCTTCATCACGGCCATCGCCGGGGTCGGCAGGATGGACTTCCGCCGCTATCTGATCTTCAGCATCATCGGCGCGGTGCTCTGGGCCGGCCTCGTGACGATCGCCGGCTACTTCCTCGGGAACATCCCGTTCGTGCGCAACAACATCGAGCTGATCCTCATCCTCGTCGTCGTCATCAGCATCGTGCCGATCATCGTCGAGTGGGTCCGCCACCGCCGGCAGCGCCTCGGCACCTGATGGCGATCCCGCGACCAGCCCTGCTGGTCGAACTGCTCATGTCCGCTGACCGCGTGATCACCGCTGCACGCGAAAGTGCGCCGCGCCCGGCTGACGAGTGGTCGTGCGCGACGATCCTCGGGCACCTCGCCCAGGTCGACCACGAGGTCTGGCTGCCGCGGATCGACGTGATGGTCGCGGCACAGCAGAGCGGGACCGCGGCGATGTTCACGTGGTGGGAGCCGGATAGCACGGCGACGGCTGAGACTCACCGTGACGCAACCGTGGACGACACGTCAGCACTTCTGCTGGCCTCACGAACGGAGCTGCTGAACCGCCTGAGGCATCTGCGTGACGAGCAGTGGGCCGCCACAGCCGTGCATGACACGTGGGGAGTGATCGACGTCGAGGGCCTCATGCTGCAGGCACTGGCCCACGATGAAGAGCACCGTGCCTCGATCCTCCTAGGCCAGGCCGAGGTCTGACAGCGAGTACGCCGCCTTGTAGGGCAGGCCGCGCTCCACGATCGCCGGACCGGCGCCGCGGTCGACGATGACGGCCACGCCGACGATCGTCGCCCCCGCCTCTTCGAGTGCATCCACCGCCGTGAGCACCGACCCGCCGGTTGTCGAGGTGTCCTCGACGGCGAGGACGCGGCGCCCGGTCACGTCCGGCCCCTCGATCCGACGCTGCAGTCCGTGCTGCTTCTCGGCCTTGCGTACGACGAACGCATCGAGCACCTGCTGGTCCGCTGCGGCACTGTGCAGCATCGCGGTGGCGACCGGGTCGGCGCCCAGGGTCAGGCCGCCCACGGCCTCGTACTCCCACTCCTCGACGAGCTCGCGCATGACCCGTCCGACGAGCGGGGCCGCCTCGCCGTCGAGCGTGACGCGACGCAGGTCGACGTAGTAGTCCGCCTCGCGTCCGCTGGACAGGATCACCTTGCCCCGCACGACAGCCTTCTCGATGATCTGCTCACGCAGCCTGTTCCACGCCTCAGTCGCCATGGCGCGCAGCCTAGTCGGGCGCCCGCGAGACCTGAGCCCGCACATGGAAGCCGTCCGGCTCCCGCTCGAAGGTCACGCGCCCGTCAGAGAGCCGCTGGATGAGCACCGTGCCGAGGCCGGTCGACCCCGGCTCGCCACCGGTCCCGTCGTCCTTGACGGAGACCTCGAGCACGGGCGCCCCGGAGTCATCGATGATCGCGTCCACGACGACGCGGACGGTGTCGGCCCGCCCGTGCCGATAGGCGTTGGCGAGGGCCTCCTCGACGATGAGACCCACCGCGTTCGCGCCCTGCCCGGTCACGGTGCCTGCGTCCGGTGACACCTGCACCGTGACTTCCATGATGCCGTTCCACGCTGCACACATCCGTTGCACGAGATCGACCACCGTCGCGTCGGCGTCACGATCCGACGCGGCACTGGCCTGTGCGCCGTCGAGGATCTCGCTCACGTGGCCCAGTGCCTCCGCGAGCAGATCCTCGCGGCCCGACGCAACGGCTTGGTCGATGGCGGCCGCGGCGGCCATGAGCCGCGTCTGCAGGGTGCCGTGGATGATCCGTGCCGCCTGCTGCGTCGTCTCCGCGAGCTGACGCGCCTGCGCGATCTGGCGGGCCCTGGCTCCGTCGGTCGTCCGCTGCAGCCGCTCGAGCACCTGCTCGCGCGCGCTGTTGAGCGCGGCCACCACGGCCGGCGCCACCACCGAGACCGTCATGCCCAGCACCGAGCCCAGCAGCTCCGCGGGACTCGCCGCCATCGACGACATCAGCTGCGTGAAGGCGATGCCGAGCAGCTGCACAGTGACGAAGGCGACGGCGGCGATCCCGACGCGCCACCTGCCCGCACGCGCCATCAGGCTGTTCGCCGCGACGAGGAGCAGCCCGACGGCCCCGGCGAGGACGAGCGCAGCTGCAGCACCGGCAAGCGGGCCGAGCGCAAACATGCCGCCGCGCAGGTAGCCGATGAGGACGATCGCCATGCTGGGCGCGGCCCAGAAGGAGCCGGTGAGGATCGACTGCCGCAGCACGTCGCCCCAGCGCGGCCGCGGGAACTGCAGCGCCGTCGAGCGCCAGAGCTCATGGCTGAGCGGACGCAGTGCCGACTCCGCCGAGTCGCGCACGCGGTCGGCGATCGTCGTCCAGTCCGCATCCGTCAGGGCCGGGCCCTCGCCGGGCTGCTGCGCATCGAGGGCTGCGCTGACCTCCGCGCGCAGGTCCTCGGTGACGGCACCCACACGCTCGCGGATCAGGCTCGTCACCCGGTCGGCGGCCTCGTCCTCGCGCAGGCTCGTCACCTCGACGGCGACGGCCTCGTCGAGCAGCTCAGTACGCCGCCGGGCGAACCGGTCGCGCGCATCGAGGAGCAGGATCATCGTGAGGCCGAACCACAGACCGATCGCCACGGTCGGGAGCGCAGTCTCGACGAGCGTCCCCTCGCGGGCGAGGCCGACGAGCGGACCGACGATCCAGATGGCGGCGGTGAAGATCAGGCCGGTCACCGCGTGGTAGCCGACAACCGCGGCCACGGGCACCGGTCGCTCCGCTCGGGTCGGGAACAGCACCCGATCGCCGATGAGCACCCACAGTGCGGTGGCGGCCGCAGCGGCCAGCGCGACGACCGCCCAGCGGGGCATGTCACCGGGGTCGACCGGATCCCCGCCGATCGCGCCACCGGTCAGGACGAGCAGCGGGGCATTCAGCGCGATGCCGATGCCGTAGGCCTGCCACGAGACGGCCCAGCGGCCGCCGATGCGCTGCTGCCACGAGGGCGCGCGGGGATCGGGGGAGGCGTCCACCATCACACTGTAGTTTCGACACGCGGCGAGGGAGGTCGGGCGAGCATGGACGTCACGCTCCTCGTGCTGGTCGAGAGCACCGGACCCGACCCCTGCGCCACGCGATTCCTCCGCGAGCATCCCACCGGGCAGCTCATCGAGGCCGATGACGCCGCCGCGCGCACCTGCGCGGCGATCAGTGCCCGAGACCCCGCGCCGCCCCTCGTCATCGCGGCGGCCGGGCGAGCAGCCCTGCAGCTGCCTGCAGTGGCACTCGCGCAGCGCAGCGCGCACCGACGCGTGCTGGAGTATGTACTCCTCGATCCGGTGATCCCGACGGTGTCGGACGCCTGGCCCGACGCCCGCGTCACCGTCGTCTGCGACGTCGACAGCGAGGCCTCGCTGCAGTCCCGTCTGCGCGGCTGGGACGTGCTGCGCGTGGAAGACATCGAGAACTGGCGGCCTCCCGACTGATCGAGCACGCAGCGATCATTCGCCGCGGCGGGAGATCACGTCACGCTTGCCCGCGAATCGCCGCACGAAGCCGCGCGGACCGTGCTGCAGCACCCGGGCCGCCGGTCGGTACTGGGGTCCCGCGACGCTGACGGTGCGTCCTGCGGCGAGGTCGCGGAAGGCGCGGTTCACGACCGTCGGCACGTCGAGCCACATCCAGTCCGGCGTCTGCGACATGTCCATCCCGGCACGGTCGTGGAACTCGGTACGGACGAAGCCCGGGCAGACGGCCAGCACGCGCACGCCCGTGCCGGTCAGCCGGACGGCGAGGCTCTCACTGAAGGTGGTGACCCAGGCCTTGGCCGCGGAGTAGGTGCCCCCGGGAAACCAGCCGGCGATGCTGCTGACGTTGATGATCCACCCGGCGCCCGCATCCACCATGGACGGCACGACCGCGTGGGTGGTGTGCAGGACGGAGGTGACGAGCACGTCGAGCATGCGCTGCTCGTCCTCGATCGACGTGCCGGTGAACGGCTCGCGCAGCCCGAAGCCTGCGTTGTTCACCAGGGCGAGGACCGGGCGCTGCGGATCGCTCAGCCGTGCGCACACGCGGTCGAGCCCCTCGCGGTCGGCGAGGTCAGCGGCCAGCGGCTCGCATGCGACGCCGAACCTCGTCGTCAGGTCTTCCGCGACCTCCGCGAGGCGGTCGGCGTCGCGAGCCACCAGCACGATGTCCAGGCCATGGCGGGCCAGATGCTCGGCGAACCCCAGGCCCAGGCCCGCGGTGGCACCCGTCACGACTGCTGTCGGCACCGCAAGCCCCCTTCCCAGGTCCCGCACACCCAGCCCGCGTGCGCGCGAGGGTCAGCCTGTCAGGGATCGGTCATGCTCGGCTCCCCAGCCCCCGGATTGGGGCTGCGGCCACGTACCGTGGTCCCGTGAGTGCGGCGCGACGGGGTGCACGGCGGGCTGCCGCGGTGGTGGTCGGCATGCTGGCGCTCCTCCTGCTTCCACTCTCCCCCGGCTGGGCCAGTGCCCCCGGGGTCGCGCCCCGCATCGTCAACGGCGACATCGGGGCGGCGAGCGAGTACCCGTGGCTGGTGTCGCTGATCGTCGCCGACCGGATCGCCCGCGACGGCGTCTTCCAGTCGCAGTACTGCGGGGGCGTCCTGACGACCCCCACTACCGTGGTGACCGCGGCGCACTGCGTCGTGAACCAGGACTCCGGCGTCCTGCGGGAGCCGTCGGGGATCCTTGTCGGGCTCGGTCCGAGCCTGCGCAATCCCACGCCCCGACTGGTGCGCGTCGCGCAGATCACGCCGAGCCCCGACTACGTCATCAAGACCGCGGGGAACGACATCGCCGTCCTGACCCTGGCCGAGTCCCTGGACGACGCGGTGACGCTCACGCCCGTGACACCGCAGGAGGCACCGACACTCACTGCCCTCGGCAGCCCGGTGCGGACGGCGGGCTGGGGCAACACGTCGACGAGCAGCAAGTCCTACCCCGAGACGTTCCGCGTGGGCCGACTCGTGGTGTTCCCGGACGGCACCTGCGGGCGCGGGGAGTCGTACGTCCTCGGCGGTGTCACCTTCCGGGGATTCGGCTCCCGGGAGGCGGACCCGGCCGTGATGCTGTGCGCCGCAGGTGTCACGGCGACCGGACAGGTCATCGACTCGTGCCAGGGCGACTCCGGCGGCCCCCTGATCGCGGGCGAGGGCGACGCGGCCCGCCTCGTCGGGATCGTCAGCTGGGGCGAGGACTGCGCGAGCCGCTACCCCGGCGTCTACACGCGCGTCGCTGCGGAGATCGACTTCCTCGCATCGGCGAAGGCGCTGCCCGTCGCCGAGCAGACGACCCTGACCGTGGCGCCGACCGTGACCGTCGCACCGCGCTCAGGCCGCCTCGTCGCGACGATCACCCTGGCCCCGGACGCCGGCATCGCCACCGCATTCGCCGTCAATGCCGTCGACCCGGCGACCGGGCAGGTGGCCAACTGCTTCGCGACACCGCGGCCCTCCGGGCTGCCGGCACAGTGCACGATCGAGGGTCTGGCCAACGGCACCGCATACCAGGTGACCGCGATCGCCGGCAATGACGAGGGCAACTCCCCCGTCTCCGTCCCGGTCACGGCGACACCGCTGCCGCTTGCGGACCCCGGGACCATCCGCACGCTGAGGTCCCCCGCACCCGGGAAGGTCGTCGCCCGCGTCACCCCCACGCTCGCCAACGGCACCGAGCTGACCGCCGACCAGCTCGTCTGCCGGCCGGCCAAGGGCGGGCGCGAGCAGGTCGTCGAGATCACCGGACCGCGAGTGACGCTCACGGGCCTGCGGCCGGTGCGGCACCTGTGCGTGGTCCGCGCGGTCAATGCGTACGGAGCCCTGGACTCCTCCCCGCGCCGGGTCAGCGTGCGCGGCTGAGCTGCAGCTCGATCGCCGCGGCGCGAGTCGCTGCGGTCTGCGCCTGGACCTGCAGGAAGGCCGCCTCACGGAGCCGGCGCTCTGCCGAGCACCCCGCCTGCATCGCGGCCCCAGCGCGTGCCGTGATGACCGAGGTCGCAGCAGCCATGACCATGTCGAGGGACTCCGCACGCAGCCGCCGGCACTCCTCGATCGGGGCATCGGCATCGGCGCCCGCGTAGGCAGCGGCACGGATCCGTCGGCAGCGGTCGGCGAGATCGTGGGCCAGGTCAGACATCGCGGTGTCCCGACGCTGTTCCGCAACACCGGCGAGCTCGGCGATGGCGCCGCGGGCCACGCCGAACGCGGCGGGGGTGGCGCTCGCCGTCGTACGGGCGTCCGCTCGCAGCCAGGCCTCGCGGTCGATCACGACGCAGGCCTCGTCCGGCACCTCGACGCCGGTCAGGCGCACCGGCCGCGTGTGCGTGGCGGACATCGCGAGCAGTCGCAGTGGCTCCCCCGGCTCCACGCCCGGCATCGTCGTACCAGAGCGTCCTGCGGGCAGGAAGGTGCACACGAGCGCCCCGGCATCGTCGCCTTCCCCCTGCGCCATGACCATGACGACATCGGCGATGTCCCACGACGTCACCCAGTCCAGGGAGCCGTCGAAGACCCAGCCACTCGGGGTCCGTCGTGCCGAGGGGTCGGGCGGCCCTGGCCGACGCACGTGCGCGAACGCGGTCGCCCCCAGTGCGCGCCCGGTTGCCAGGTCGTCGAGGTAGGCGTCGCGCAGCGCGGACGGCACCGGGTCACGCAGACCTGCAGCGTCACCGGCAAGGACCCGCAGCGGGGACTGGTGCTGGACCCAGCAGAACCACGTCGACGCGTCGGCCATGGCCAGCCGCTCGCCGAGCTCGCGCTGCAGCGCAGGCTCCAGCGCCGTCCCGAGCAGACCCAGAGCGGCCAGTTCGTCGATGGTCGAGCGACGCACCCCCGTCGCATCCACCTCGGCGGCCTCGGCGGCGATGCGGTCGAAGAGGTCCTGCACGTGCGCGAGCGCACCCGGCGCCGTCGGCCCGACCAGGTCCACCACACCCCGCTCCACATCGCCAACCTAGCCGTGGTCCCCTCGATAGGTTGACGTCGTGACGACACCGGCGCAACGCCCCCTGCTGGTGCCCCGAATGGCCGAGCACAGTTCGTCGATCTTCGGGGAGATGTCGACGCTCGCCGTGCAGCTCGGTGCCATCAACCTCGGTCAGGGCTTCCCGGACACCGACGGACCCGACCTGCTCAAGCAGGTCGCCGCCGAGGCCATCGCCGACGGACGCGGCAACCAGTACCCGCCACCGAACGGCCTGCCGCTGCTTCGCGAGGCGATCGCCACCCACCAGTCGCGCTTCTACGGCCTGCAGGTGGATCCGCAGGCCGGCGTCGTCGTCGGGACGGGCGCGTCCGAGGTGCTGCAGTCCGCCCTCATGGCACTCGTCGACGAGGGCGACGAGGTGGTCATGCTCGAGCCCTGGTTCGACATCTACGGAGCCGGGATCTCGCTCGCGCGCGCCGTGCGCGTCGGTGTGCCGCTCGTAGGCCCCGGACTGCGTCCGGACCTCGGGAGGTTGCGCGAGGCCATCACCCCCCGAACCCGGCTCATCCTGCTGAACTCCCCGCACAACCCCAGCGGCATCGTGCTCACGCCCGCGGAGTTGCAGGCTGTCGCCGACATCGCGATCGAGCACGACCTGCTCGTGCTCAGCGACGAGGCCTACGAGCACCTGTGGTTCGACGGCCATCGCCACATACCGATCGCCACCCTGCCCGGCATGGCCGAGCGCACTGTGACCGTGGGGTCCGGCGGCAAGACCTTCTCCTTCACCGGGTGGAAGGTGGGCTGGGCCAGCGGCCCGGCCGACCTCATCGCCGCCGTCCGCGTCGTGCGCCAGCACCTGTCGTTCGTGTCCGGCGGTCCCTTCCAGTACGCGATGGCCGCGGGCCTGGGACTGCCCGACGAGTACTTCACCGGGTTCCGGGCCGACCTCCAGGCCAAGCGCGACCTGCTCGCCACCGGCCTCGCCGACCTCGGTCTCGGCGTCGTGATGAGCGAGGGGACCTACTTCCTGACGACCGACGTGCGGCCCCTCGGATACGAGGACGGCATGGCCTTCTGCCGCGAGCTGCCCCGACGTGCCGGGGTCGTCGCCATCCCGCACCAGGCGCTGTGCGACGACCAGGCGGTCGGCGCCCCCTACGTGCGCTGGGCCTTCTGCAAGCGCCCGTCGGTGCTCGAGGAGGCACTGGAGCGACTGGCACGCGGGCTGCGCTGATGGCGATCCTGGTCGACGAGGCGCACTGGCCGTGGCGCGGCCGGATGTGGGCGCACCTGGTGAGCGATACCTCGATCGACGAGCTCCAGGCGTTCGCCGCGCGGCTGGGCCTGCCTCCGCGGGCCTTCCAGGGCGACCACTACGACATCACGGACGAGCTGCGTGACTGCGCGATCGCCGAGGGTGCCCGCCCGGTCGACTCGCGCACGCTCGTGCAGGCCCTGCGGGACGCGGGCCTGCGGAAGCGTCCGGTGTCCCACCATCAGCCTTAGCCATTGCTGCGTCAGTAGGTGGGCGATCCTCGCCTCGGGGAGGCCACCTACTGACGCAGCGACAGGGATCAGTCGCGGGCGACCGTCAGGGTGAGGTCATCGCCGTCAGGACGGGTGCCGACCAGCACCGTGCTGCCGTCATGGACCTCGCCGGCGAGGATGCCCTTGGCGAGTTTGTCGCCGACGGCCGTCTGCACGAGCCGGCGCAGCGGCCGCGCCCCGTAGACCGGGTCGAAGCCCTTGTTGACCAGCCACTGCTTGGCCTCATCGGTGAGGCGGATGACGATGCGCCGATCGGCCAGCCGCCTCTGCAGCAGGTCGATCTGGATGTCGGTGATCCGGCTGAGCTCAGCGCGGTCCAGCGGCTCGAACATCACCATGGCGTCGAGTCGGTTGAGGAACTCCGGGCGGAACTGCTGGCGCACCACCTCGAGCACCTTCGCCTTGCGCTCGTCGTACGGCATGTCGGTGTCGATCAGGTACTGCGATCCCATGTTCGACGTGAGGATGAGGATCACGTTGCGGAAGTCGACCGTGCGCCCCTGGCCGTCTGTGAGGCGACCGTCGTCGAGGACCTGCAGCAGGATGTCGAAGACCTCCGGGTGCGCCTTCTCGACCTCGTCGAGCAGGACGACGGAGTACGGGCGACGACGCACCGCCTCGGTGAGCTGACCGCCCTCCTCGTAGCCGACGTAGCCGGGCGGGGCGCCGACCAGGCGCGAGACCGAGTGCTTCTCGGAGTACTCGCTCATGTCGATGCGCACCATCGCGCGCTCGTCGTCGAAGAGGAACTCCGCGAGCGCCTTGGCCAGCTCGGTCTTGCCCACGCCCGTGGGGCCGAGGAACAGGAACGAGCCGGTCGGACGGTTGGGGTCGGAGATGCCGGCACGCGCCCGGCGCACGGCGTCGCTGACCTCGCGCACGGCCTCGGCCTGGCCGATGACACGCTCACCGAGCTCGGACTCCATGCGCAGCAACTTCTGGGTCTCGCCCTCCATGAGACGCCCGGCCGGGATGCCGGTCCACGCAGCCACCACCTCGGCGATGTCGTCGGCGGTGACCTCCTCCTTGACCATCGTGGCCTCGCGCTCGTTGACCTCGGCGGTCACGCGCTCGAGCTCCTCCTCGAACGTCGGGATCTCGGCATAGAGGATGCGGGAGGCCTGCTCGAAGTCACCGGCACGCTGGGCGCGCTCGGCGGTCGCGCGGAGGTCGTCGATCAGTACCTTGATCTCGCCGATACGGTCCAGGCCGCCCTTCTCGGCGTCCCACCGCGCGCGCAGCCCCGCGAGCTCCTCGCTCTTGTCCGCGATCTCCTGGCGGATCTTCTCCAGGCGCGCGACCGAGGCCTCGTCCGTCTCCTTGGAGACGGCGAGCTCCTCCATGCGCAGGCGGTCCACCGCACGCTGAAGGACGTCGATCTCCACCGGCGAGGAGTCGATCTCCATGCGCAGTCGCGACGCCGCCTCGTCCATGAGGTCGATGGCCTTGTCGGGCAGGAAGCGCGAGGTGATGTAGCGGTCGGAGAGCGTCGCTGCGGCAACGAGGGCGGAGTCCGCGATGACGACCTTGTGGTGCGCCTCGTACTTCTCCTTGATCCCGCGCAGGATCGAGATGGTGTCGGCCACGGAGGGCTGGCTCACGAACACCTGCTGGAAGCGGCGCTCCAGGGCGGCGTCCTTCTCGATGTACTGGCGGTACTCGTCGAGAGTGGTCGCGCCGATCATTCGGAGCTCACCGCGCGCGAGCATCGGCTTGAGCATGTTGCCCGCATCCATAGCGCCCTCGCCACCGGCTCCGGCGCCGACGACGGTGTGCAGCTCGTCGATGAACGTGATGATCTGGCCGTCGGACTCCCGGATCTCGTCGAGGACGGCCTTGAGGCGCTCCTCGAACTCACCGCGGTACTTGGCGCCTGCGACCATTGCCGCGAGGTCGAGCGCGATCAGCGTCTTGCCCTGCAGCGACAGCGGAACATCACCCTCGACGATGCGTCGCGCGAGGCCCTCGACCACGGCCGTCTTGCCCACGCCGGGCTCGCCGATCAGCACCGGGTTGTTCTTCGTGCGGCGCGAGAGCACCTGGATGGTGCGGCGCACCTCCTCGTCGCGGCCGATGACGGGATCGATCTTGCCCTCCCGCGCACGGGCGGTGAGGTCGACGCCGAACTTCTCCAGGGCCTGGAACGACGCCTCGGGATCCTGAGTGGTCACGCGTGCACTTCCTTTCACCTTATGCAGGGCCTCGATGAGCGCAGCCGGGGTGGCTCCCGCCTGGGCCAGGCGATCGCTGACCCCCGAACCGCCGTCCTTCGCAAGCGCGATGAGCAGGTGCTCGGTGCTGACGTACTCGTCACCGCGCTCCTTGGCCAGGTCCTGTGCAGTGCTCAGGACCCGGAATGCCGTCTGGTTGAGCTTCGGCGACGCCACGCTGGAACCCGAGGCCGACGGCAGCGCGGACAGCGCCTGACGGACCTCGTTCGTGAGACTGCGCACGTCGACGCCGACCGCGTCGAGCAGCGCTGTGGCGATGCCCTCACCCTGCTGAAGCAGGGCATCGAGCAGGTGGAGCGGCTCAACCTGCGGGTTGCCGTTGGCGGCAGCGATCCGCACGGCCGCGCCGAGTGCGTCCTGGCTCTTGGTGGTGAACTGGATGTCCATGGTGGTCCTTCGTTCTTCCTTCGTGGTCTATCGGGTGCGGTGTGGTCGCCAGACCACGAGTGACGTCGAGGACTTCTCGCGGGTGAACTCCTCCAGACGGGCGCGCAGGTGGCGCACCTCCTCCTGCAGCTCCAGGATCCGGCGGATGCCCTCGAGGGACAGGCCCTGCGCGGACAGGTCCGACACCTCCCGGAGCCGGGCGATGTCATTGGCGGAGTACAGCCGGTTGCGCCCGCCCACCCGCTTGGGCGTGACCAGGCCGAGCCGGTCGTACTGCCGAAGCGTCTGCGGGTGCAGGCCGGTCAACTCGGCCGCCACGGAGATCACGTAGACGGGTGCGTCGTCGGTGATCGGGTAGCCGGTGCGGGCCGGGGCGGGGAGGCCCTCGGCGGGAGTCATGACGAGCTCCCCCCGCTCGAGCCACCCGCCATCGCCTGCAGGTCCTTGCGCGGGTCGTGGTCGGCGGTGGCGAGCGCGTACGCCTCGAGGGCCTCGCGCGCCTCGCTCGACAGGTTCTGCGGCACCGAGACCTCGACCGTGACGAGCAGGTCCGCGTTGGTGCCGTCCTTGCGACGGATGCCCTTGCCCTTGACGCGCATGGTGCGGCCGTTCGACGTGCCAGCCGGGATCTTCAGCGTCACCGCTCCCCCGCGGGGTGTCGGCACGGAGATCTCCCCGCCGAGCGCTGCCTCGGCGAAGGTCACCGGCACGGTGACGGTGAGGTTGTCGCCCTTGCGGTCGAACAGCGGGTGCGGCGTGACAGTGATGTCGACGAGCAGGTCGCCGTTGGGGCCACCGCGCTCGCCCTTGCCGCCCTTGCCCTTCAGGCGGATCTTCGCGCCGTTCTTCACCCCGGCCGGGATGCGCGCCTGAACCGTGCGTGAGCTCAGTCCGCGACCCGAGCCATGGCACGAGGGGCAGGGATCGTCGACGAACAGTCCTCGACCCCGGCAGGTGACGCACGGCTCGGCGAAGGCGAAGCCGCCCGCGTTCCGCGACGTCTGGCCGGTGCCCTCGCAGGTCGGGCAGACGCGCGGCACGGTGCCGGTCCTCGCACCCGTGCCGTGGCACGACGTGCAGGGCCCGTCCGTCGACAGGCGCAGCGGGACGGTCACACCGTCGAGTGCGTCGTCGAACGACAGCGTCAGGGAGCTCTCGAGGTCCTGGCCGCGACGCGGCTGCGGAGTGCGTCCGCCGCGACCGCGGTTGAAGATGCCGCCGAGGAAGTCGCCGAAGCCCGCGGACTCCCCTCCGAAGAGGTCCTCCATGTTGACGTCGTACTGCTGGCCCCCGAAACCGCCGCGGCCGTAGCCGCCACGACCGAAGCCGCCGCCCGCGAACAGCGAGCGCGCCTCGTCGTACTCCTTGCGCTTGGTGTCGTCGGAGAGCACGTCATACGCCTCGGAGACACTCTTGAACCGCTCCTCGGCCGCCTTGTCGCCCGGGTTCTTGTCCGGATGCAGCTCGCGGGCGAGCTTGCGGTACTTCTTCTTGATCTCGTCGGCGCTGGCATCCTTGGACACGCCGAGCACGGCGTAGAAGTCCTTCTCCAGCCAGTCCTTGTTCACGCTCTCCTGCCCTGCTTCGTCCTGCTCAGTCTCACTGGTCGCCGGCCACGGCCACCCGGGCCGGGCGCAGCACTCGGTCGGCGTACCGGTAGCCCGGCTGGTACACCGCCACCACGGTGGGCTCGGACACCTCGTCCGACGCCTCGTGGGTCAGCGCCTCGTGCACCGTGGGGTCGAACGGCTCGCCCGCCGCGCCGAAGCTCTCCAGGCCCAGACGCGACACGGTCGACTCGAGTGCCTCGCCGACACTGCGGAAGGCGCCCTCGAGCTCGCCGTGCTGGCGAGCCCTGTCGATGTCGTCGAGCACCGAGAGCAGCTCCGCCAGCACACCGCCGACGGCGGTCTGGCGGATGAGCTCGCGATCGCGCTCGACTCGCTTGCGGTAGTTGGCGTATTCCGCGTGCACGCGCTGGAGGTCCGCGGTGAGCTCGGCCACCTTGCTCTCGGCCGCGCCGACCTCGGCCTCGATGAGGGCCGCTTCCACGGCCTCCTCGAGGAGCGGGTCGGGTGCGCCAGCCGGCTCGGCCGGCTGGCGCACCTCACCGGAGTCCGGGTCCACGCGGCGACGATCGGTCACGCGGGGTCCTGAGAACTCCTCCTCGGTCACTTCGACTCGCCCTCGTCCACGATCTCGGCGTCGATGACATCGTCCTCGGCGGTGTCGGCAGCAGCCTGCGCGGTCGACTCCGACCCACCGGCCTCCTGCGCCATCGTGTACATCGCGGCGCCCAGGGCCTGGCTCGCCTGGGCGACCTTGTCGGTCGCCGCACGCATGCCCGGGATGTCGTTCGCCTCGATGGCCTTCTTCAGCTCATCGAGCGGGCCGTCGACGTTGGCCTTCGCGTCCGCGGGGACCTTGTCGGCGTTGTCGGCGAGGAACTTCTCGGTCTGGTACACCAGCGCCTCGGCGCTGTTGCGGACCTCGACCTCCTCACGACGCGCCTTGTCCTCCTCGGCGTGCTGCTCGGCCTCGCGCATCATGCGGTCGATCTCCTCCTTCGACAGCGCGCTGCCGCCGGAGATCGTCATCGACTGCTCCTTGCCCGTGGCCATGTCCTTGGCGGACACGTGCACGATGCCGTTCGCGTCGATGTCGAAGGTGACCTCGACCTGCGGGATGCCGCGCGGTGCCGGCGGGAGGCCGGTCAGCTCGAACGTGCCGAGCCGCTTGTTGTAGGCCGCCATCTCACGCTCGCCCTGGTACACCTGGATCAGCACGGACGGCTGGTTGTCGTCAGCGGTCGTGAAGATCTCCGAGCGCTTCGTCGGGATCGTGGTGTTGCGCTCGATGAGCCTGGTCATGACGCCACCCTTGGTCTCGATGCCCAGCGACAGCGGGGTCACGTCGAGCAGCAGGACGTCCTTGACCTCGCCCTTGAGCACGCCCGCCTGCAGCGCCGCGCCGATGGCGACGACCTCGTCGGGGTTCACGCTCTTGTTGGGCTCCTTGCCGGTCTCCTTCTTGACGAGCTCGGCGACCGCAGGCATGCGGGTCGAGCCGCCGACGAGGACGACCTGGTCGATCTTGTCGATCGAGATGCCGGCGTCCTTCATGACCGCGGTGAACGGTGCCTTGGTGCGCTCGAGCAGGTCGGCCGTCATGGACTCGAACTGCGCACGGGAGAGGGTCTCCTCCAGGTGCAGCGGGCCCTCGGCGCTCGCGGTGATGTAGGGCAGGTTGATGGACGACTGCATCGAGCTCGACAGCTCGATCTTCGCCTTCTCCGCCGCCTCACGCAGGCGCTGCATGGCCATCTTGTCCTTGGAAAGGTCGACGCCGTGCGCGTTCTTGAAGCCGGTCACGAGCCAGTCGACGATCGCGTTGTCCCAGTCGTCGCCGCCGAGGCGGTTGTCGCCCGCGGTGGCCTTGACCTCGACGACGCCGTCGCCGATCTCCAGCAGGGACACGTCGAACGTGCCGCCGCCGAGGTCGAAGACGAGGATCGTCTGCTCGGTGTCGCCCTTGTCCAGGCCGTACGCGAGCGCAGCGGCGGTGGGCTCGTTGATGATGCGCAGCACATTCAGGCCCGCGATCTCGCCGGCCTCCTTGGTGGCCTGCCGCTCAGCGTCGCTGAAGTACGCGGGCACGGTGATGACCGCGTCGGTGACGTCCTCGCCCAGGTAGGCCTCGGCGTCGCGCTTGAGCTTCATCAGCGTGCGGGCGCTGATCTCCTGCGCGGTGTAGGCCTTGCCGTCGATGTCGATCGTCCAGTTGGTGCCCATGTGGCGCTTGACCGACCGCACGGTGCGGTCGACGTTGGTGACGGCCTGGCGCTTGGCGACCTCGCCGACCAGGACCTCTCCATTCTTGGCGAAGGCGACGACGGACGGGGTCGTCCGGGCGCCCTCGGCGTTGGCGATGACGACGGGCTCGCCGCCCTCGAGGACCGAGACGACCGAGTTGGTCGTGCCCAGGTCGATGCCCACTGCTCGAGCCATGGTGGTGGTGCTCCTTTGTCGTTGTGTCCCGGGGTCCGGGAGGCTGTTCCCGGTTCCCCGGGCGGTCTTCCGCTGAGTCTGACCCGCTCATCTCAAGCACGCAAGTGCGGTATCACAAAGTATGAGTGGGATCGACTCAACTAGAGATGCCAACGGCGGGGCGGGGGGAATCATTCCCCGGGGATGGCCTCATAGGTGTGATTTGGATCACACTTGTGCCCCGCGGTTTGTCGGGTACCCAGCCCCGGCCCCAAGGGCGACAAGGCCGGTGTGGTCTGCCCGTCCTAGGCTGAGGAGGTGCGTATCACCCTCGACCTCGACGAGGAGTTTGTCCGATCGGCCCGGGACGAGGCATCTCGTCGCGGATGCTCGCTCGATCACCTGCTGGGCGACGCTCTCCGCTTCCTGATCGCAGCATCGAGTCCCCCAGCCACGGCGCTACCCGTGTCCACCAGGCAGGGATGGGTGCGGCCGGGCATCCAGATCGACGATTCACGTGACCTGCGCGCCCGGCTGGATCGTGAGCGGGACATCCGTCAGCTCACCTGACGGCCCGGCGGGCCGGCGCTCGGCCGGTCAGCGGGCGGCCAGCCCGGCAGCGGCCTCCAGCAGGAGCAGGGCCCCCAGTCTCACCGTCCGCTGATCGGGGGCGTCGGCCTGCGCGTCGATCTCGGTGATGTCGATCGAGGACACCCGCGGCGACCGGCCCACGTGGAACGCGACCTGCCGCAGCTCGTCAGCAGACAGACCCCCCGGCGCCGCCGCGGGGCACGCGGGCACGACAGACCGGTCGCACACGTCGACGTCGAGATCGACGTGCACCCGACCGCCGCCCGAGGACGCGATCGCGAGGGCCTCGGCCATGACGTCTGCGATGGGACGGCGTCGCAGGGCATCGCGCGTCACGACGGTGATCCCCAGCTCACGCGCCCGCGTGGCGTACTCGCGGGAATTGGAGAAGTCGGCGATCCCGATCTGGACCACACGCGTGCCCGCGAGCCCGGCCTCGACGAGCCTGCGCACGGGCGAGCCGTTGCTGGTTCCGTCCCGCAGGTCATGGTGCGCATCGAGGGTGATCAGGCCCGAGTCCGTGAGCTCACCGACGGCACCGCGCATGACGGCGTACGTGATCGAGTTGTCGCCGCCGAGCGCGATGACCAGGCGGGCATCGGCGCCCGCGACGGACGCCATGACCCGGGCCTCCCCCTCCGTGCCATCGGGATCGGGAACATCGCCGAGGTCGCGCACCGCAAGTTCCGCGACGTCGATTCCGTGCGCCCACGAGTACGTCGAGTAGCGAGCGAGCGCCTCGCGGATCGCCGCCGGTGTCGTATCCGCTCGAGTCGCACTGATGGACGTGCGGTGGGCAGGCACACCGACGACGGCGACATCCACGTCGCCGGTGTCACCACGCGCGAGCCACGCGTCCGCCCGCGGCCACCGCGGATCGTCGGTCATGCCGTGCGCAGCACGGGGAAGAACTCGTGCTCCATCGGCGCACCCGGGGGGATCTGCAGGTCCAGGCCATCGAAGTTGGGCGAGGTGACCCATGTGCGCGGGGCGTGCACCATGTCGTCGCCGAGGAAGCGCAGCGAGAACGCCCGACGCCGCGATGACCCCGGCACCCCGTAGGAGTGGTGGATCGTCAGCATGTGGAAGAAGACCGCGTCGCCGGGCTCCATGGCCCAGCCGCGGATGTCGAAGGAGCCGCGATCAGCCTCGATCGCCGGGATCTCGCTCAGCGTTCCCTCCGGGAACCACCTCGCCTGGTGGTCGAGAAACGTGCGCGGCATCAGCCAGCCCATGCGGTGGGAGCCGGCAAGGAACTCCAGCGTCGACTCGGCCGCGACCGGATCGACCGGCGCCCACAGCGACGCGTTCCGCGATCCGTCGACGTTGTAGTAGGGCTGGTCCTGGTGCCACGGCGTCTCCTGCCGCGTGCCGGGTTCCTTGACGAGCACGTGGTCGTGGAACAGTCGAACGCTGCCACCGCCCATCAACTGCTGCGCGGCGTCCGCGGCCCGCGAGGTGCGGGCGACCTGCTCGATCTCCTCGACCTCCCGCCAGCGGCAGAAGTCCTCGACGAACCGTCCTGGGTCATCGGCAGGGCTGGCCACCTTGAACATCGGTCCCGGATCGGCCAGCACCCGCTCGATCCCGCGCTCGATGCTCGAGACTTCGTCCGGCGTGAACAGGCCCCGCACGATCGTGACGCCGTCACGGTGGAACTGGTCCACCTGCTCGTCGGACAGGACCGCTGCGGTCATGCGGCGACGATACTCAGGCGCCCCGGCGCATGCCCACGTCATGAGCACACTGCAGGACTGCCCGGGTGATGGCCGAGCGGGCGGACGTCGTCGCAGTGTCGGAGCGGAAGGTGAGGCCGACGGCGGCAATGGGCTCAGCGTGCGTGTCGAGCACGGGCGCCGCGATCGACGAGAACCCCTCGGTGATGAAACCCTCCTCCTCGCAGACGCCACGGCGCCTCTCGACCGCGAGCAGGGCATCGAGGGCGGACAGCGAGCGTGGCCCGCGTCCGGTGCGGTCGACGAAGGCGCCGCGCGCCGACAGCTGCGCCCGCACCTGGGCCCGCGGTAGGCGCGCGAGAATCGCTCGCCCCGAGGCGGTGAGGGCAGCTGGCAGCCGGACACCGACCTGCGTCACCGTCGTCACGACGTGGTCTGAGGTCTCCTTGAGCAGGTAGACCGTCTCGTGCCCGCGGAGCACACCGAGATGGGCCACTGCGGGGATCGGCGCCTGCTGCGCGAGGCGATGCAGCAGCGGCTGGGCCAGCCGCTCCAGGGGGTCGCGCCGCAGGTATCCCGCACCGACCTCGAACGCCGTCAAGCCGAGCGTCCAGCGCCTCTCCTCGGTCAGATGCGTCACGAAGCCTCGCCCGGCCAGCACATCGAGCAGCTGGTACGTCGTCGACCTCGGGATGCCGAGATCGCGGGCCAGCCCGGCCGCCGTCATCGGGCCGGAAGCGCCGGCGAGGGCGGTCAGCAGGTCGAGGGCGCGCTCTGCCGCCGGGATCCGCGCCACGCCCTGCCTCCAATGTCTGGTATTCCAGACAGTAATCCTCCGGGTGGCCTGTCGTCCCGGACCCACCTGCCCTTGCATGGCCCCATGACCGTCACCTCAGGACCCCGGCCCGTGCGGGCAGCGCGCGGCACCACGCTCACGGCACGCGGCTGGCCGCAGGAGGCCGCGCTGCGAATGCTCATGAACAACCTCGACCCCGACGTGGCCGAGCACCCCGATGAGCTCGTGGTCTACGGCGGCACCGGCAAGGCGGCGCGCGACTGGGCCTCCTTCGACGCCCTCGTGCGCACGCTCACGACGCTGGCCGACGACGAGACGATGCTTGTGCAGTCGGGCCGCCCCGTGGGCGTGTTCCGCACGCACGAATGGGCACCGCGCGTCCTGCTGGCCAACTCCAACCTCGTGGGCGACTGGGCCACGTGGCCGGAGTTCCGCCGCCTGGAGCACCTCGGCCTGACGATGTACGGGCAGATGACGGCGGGCTCGTGGATCTACATCGGCACGCAGGGGATCCTGCAGGGCACGTACGAGACCTTCGCCGCCGTCGCAGCCAAGCGCTTCGGAGGCACACTCGCCGGCACCCTCACGGTCACGGCCGGGGCCGGCGGCATGGGCGGTGCACAGCCGCTCGCGGTCACCATGAACGAGGGCACCTGCCTGATCATCGACATCGATCCATCGCGGCTGCGCCGCCGCGTCGAGACCCGCTACCTCGACGAGGTCGCCGACGACCTCGACGACGCGATCGCCCGTGTGCTCGCCTACAAGGAGCAGCGCAGGGCCATCTCGGTGGGCTTGCTCGGCAACGCAGCGACGATCCTGCCCGAGTTGCTGCGGCGTGGAGTGCCCATCGACATCGTCACCGACCAGACGTCGGCGCATGATCCCCTCGCCTACATCCCGGAGGGGATCGACCTCGACGACGCCCGCGAGTACGCGGAGAAGAAGCCCGAGGAGTTCACCGACCGCGCGCAGGAGTCGATGGCCAGGCACGTCGAGGCGATGGTCGGCTTCATGGATGCCGGAGCCGAGGTGTTCGACTACGGCAACTCGATCCGCGACGAGGCCCGCAAGGGCGGCTACGGGCGGGCCTTCGCCTTCCCCGGATTCATCCCCGCCTACATCCGACCGCTGTTCTGCGAGGGCAAGGGCCCGTTCCGCTGGGCCGCCCTCTCCGGCGACCCCCGGGACATCGCACGCACCGACAGGGCTGTGCTCGAGCTGTTCCCCGACAACGACCACCTGCGCCGGTGGATCACCATGGCGCAGGAGCGCGTCGCCTTCCAGGGCCTTCCGGCGCGGATCTGCTGGCTCGGCTACGGCGAGCGCGACAGGGCTGGCCTGGCGTTCAACGACCTGGTGGCGCGTGGTGAGGTGAGCGCCCCGATCGTCATCGGACGCGACCACCTCGACTGCGGGTCCGTGGCCTCGCCCTACCGCGAGTCGGAGGGGATGATCGACGGCTCCGATGCCATTGCCGACTGGCCTCTGCTCAACGCGATGCTCAACATCTCCTCGGGTGCGTCCTGGGTGTCGATCCATCACGGTGGTGGAGTGGGCATGGGCCGCTCCATCCACGCAGGGCAGGTGAGTGTCGCCGACGGCACCGAGCTCGCAGCACAGAAGCTCGAGCGCGTGCTGACGAACGATCCGGGCATGGGCGTGATCCGCCACAGCGATGCGGGATACGACGAGGCGCTCGAAGTTGCCGAGGAGCGCGGTGTGCGCATTCCCATGCGCGAGGCCGCAGCGGCCGACTAGGAACCCACCATGCCTGCGACCCTGCTCACCGGTATCGGCCTGCTGTCCACGCAGTCCTCGGACGGCGACCTCGCCGACGCCGCCGTCGTCATCGACGGCGATCGCATCGCGTGGGTGGGCGCGCGGGCAGCTGCCCCCGCTGCGGACGCCGTGGTCGACGTCGAGGGCCGGGCCGTGATCCCGGGGTTCGTCGACAGCCACGCCCACCTCGTCTTCGCCGGCGATCGAGGTGCCGAGTTCGCCGCCCGCATGGCCGGATCCCCCTACACGGCCGGCGGGATCCGATCGACGGTCGCTGCGACGCGTGCCGCGACGGACGACACCCTGCGGGCGACGGTCGTGCGCCTCACCGACGAGCTGCTGCGCTCGGGGACCACGACCTGGGAGATCAAGTCCGGGTACGGACTCACCACGATCGACGAGGCGCGCTCGCTGCGCATCGCCCGCGAGTTCACCGACGAGACGACCTACCTGGGCGCGCACGTCGTGCCGGTCGAGTACGCCGACGACCCCGCCGCGTACGTGGCGCTCGTGACGGGCGAGATGCTGGCCACCTGCGCTCCCGACGCCCGCTGGATCGACGTGTTCTGCGACCGCGGCGCGTTCGACGGCGATCAGGCGCGCGCGATCCTGCGCGCGGGAGTCGCGGCCGGCCTCCGGCCGCGGGTCCACGCCAACCAGCTGCAGGAGGGGCCCGGCGTGCAGGTCGCGGTCGAGCTTGGCGCGGCATCCGCCGACCACTGCACGCACCTGTCCGTTCAGGATGTGGACGCCCTCGCCGACTCGGACACCGTGGCGACGCTGCTGCCCGGTGCGGAGTTCTCCACCAGGTCGCCCTACCCCGACGCCCGAAGGCTCCTCGACGCCGGAGCGACCGTCGCCATCGCGACCGACTGCAATCCGGGGACGAGCTTCACCACGAGCATGCCGCTCTGCATCGCCCTCGCGGTGCGGGAGATGCGGATGACGCCGGCGGAGGCACTGACGGCCGCGACCCTGGGCGGGGCACGCGCCCTGCGTCGCACGGACATCGGAGCGATCGAGGTCGGGACGCGTGCCGACCTTGTCGTCCTCGATGCGCCTGATCCGGTCCACCTGTCCTACCGTCCGGGGGTGGACCTCATCCACCAGGTGTGGCGATCCGGATCATGCGCGAAGGGAAGCCGATGAGCAGCCATGTCGTTTTCATCTCAACGCACGGCATGACGATCGACGACGTGCTCGCGGTCGCCCGCCACGATGCCCGTGTCGAGATCACGCCCGAGGCACTCGCCGCAATGGCTCGAACCCGAGCCCAGGTGGAGGCCCTGGCGGCCTCACCCACTCCGGCGTACGGCATCTCGACCGGATTCGGCGCACTGGCCACGACGCACATTCCGGTCGAGCAGCGGGTGCAGCTGCAGCGCTCGCTCGTGCGATCGCATGCGGCAGGGATGGGACCGGAGGTCGAGCGCGAGGTCGTGCGCGCACTGATGCTGCTGCGACTGAAGACCCTGTGCAGCGGCCGCACCGGTGCGCGCCCGATCGTCGCAGAGACGATGGCCGCGATGCTCAACGCCGGGATCACGCCGATCGTGCACGAGTTCGGGTCACTGGGGTGCAGCGGCGATCTCGCCCCGCTCGCGCACTGCGCGCTCGTGCTGATGGGCGAGGGTCGCGCCAACGGACCGGACGGAACGGAGCAGGCGGTGGACGCACTCCTGGCCGACGCCGGCATCACGCCGGTCGAGCTGCACGAGAAGGAGGGCCTGGCCCTCATCAACGGCACTGACGGCATGCTCGCGATGCTGATCCTCGCGATCGCCGACCTCGAGCAGCTCGCTGATGTCGCCGACATCACCGCCGCCATGAGCGTGGAGGGGCTGCTCGGCACCGATGCGGTGTTCCGGCCCGAGCTGCACGAGCCCCTGAGGCCCCACCCGGGGCAGGTCACCAGTGCAGCCCGCATGCGCGCGCACCTGAGCGGCTCCGGCATCGTCGCGTCGCACAAGGAGGACGACTCGCGCGTGCAGGACGCCTACTCACTGCGCTGCGCCCCCCAGGTGACAGGCGGCCTGCGTGACACGATCGCGCACACCCGCACTGTGGCGGAGCGCGAACTCGCGGCCGCGATCGACAATCCGGTTGTGCTCGACGACGGCACCGTGTCGAGCAACGGCAACTTCCACGGCGCACCGGTGGCGTACGTCCTCGACTTCCTCGCGATCCCGGCCGCCGATGTGGGCTCGATGTCTGAACGACGGACAGACCGGATGCTCGACAAGGCGCGCAGCCACGGTCTGCCACCGTTCCTCGCCGACGATCCCGGCGTCGACTCCGGGCTGATGATCGCCCAGTACACGCAGGCAGCCCTCGTCAGCGAGAACAAGCGCCTCGCCGCCCCGGCCAGCGTCGACTCGATCCCCAGCTCGGCGATGCAGGAGGACCACGTCTCGATGGGGTGGCATGCGGGGCGCAAGCTGCGGCAGGTCGTCGACAACCTGAGACGGATCCTGTCCATCGAGCTCGTCACCGCGGCCCGGGCGATCGAGCTGCGCGCGCCGCTGGAGCCGTCGCCTGCCTCGCGCAGCGTCATCGAGGCCCTGCGGACCACCGTGCCCGGGTCAGGCCCGGATCGCTTCCTGGCACCCGAGCTCGCCGCCGCGGTCGACGTCGTACGCAGCCTCGGACGCGAGGACGGACGGGACGACTAGGAGCGCTGACGCGCCTGGAGCCGCGACACCATGCGCGTGATGGCCGTGGTGAAGCCACGACGGGCTGCGAACGCGATCGGCCGCGCCAGGAACTGGGGCGCGTAGGGGACGCGGATCTCCTCGACCCACTCGAGGCGGCACGACTGCTCGCCCGTGCTCACCACGGCCATGCGGACCTCCCCGGCCAGGACCGGGCCGATCTTGGTGATGACCACGGTCATGGCCTCGGGGTCGAGCGCGTCCACGCGCATCCGGTCGGGCAGCGCCGCCGGTCCGATCCCCGACGTCGCGATGAACTCGGTTCCCGGGCCCCCGTTGCCGGTGAGGACCTCGACCCGCGTCAGCGGCACCCATTCCGCGTGCCCGGCCCAGTCGACGAGCTCGTCGAAGACGATGCGGGCGGGCAGGGGGATGTCGCGCACCACCGTGAAGTCCACCTGCGCCATGGTCACACCTCCTCGCCTCGCACCTCCACGACTATGCCCCGGATTCCGCTCGGACGCACGATGGGCGCCCCCCCGCCACCGAGGTCCGCGAGGGCCTCACGAGCGATACAGTCCCCGCGTGGAGCACATGTGGATCCGGGCCGTCGTCGGCGCCCTCATCACCGTCGTCCTGCTGGCCTTCGCCCTCAAGCGCGGCTGGTTCCTGGTCTCCCTGGCCCGGTCCGGCAAGCCGGCCGTCGGGCGCACCTCGGACGCCCCGAAGCGGGTCGAGGCCGAGGCCACCGAGGTCTTCGGCCAGCGCAAACTGCTGAAGTGGACGATCCCGGGCATCGCGCACGTGTTCGCCTTCTGGGGGTTCGTCATCCTCGGCATCACCGTCGTCACTGCCTTCGGCGAGCTCGTGATCGAGCACTGGCACGTACCGGTCATCGGCGCCTGGCAGGTCGTTCGCTTCATGGAGGACCTCTTCGCCGTCCTCGTCCTGATCGGCATCGTGATGTTCGCGATCATCCGCCTGGTCAACAACCCCGCCAAGCAGGGCCGGCAGTCGCGCTTCTTCGGCTCGCACACCAAGGGCGCCTGGCTCGTGCTGCTGATGATCTTCCTCGTCGTCGCGACCCTCCTCATCTACCGCGGGGCGAAAACCAACACGATCATCGACACCATCTATGCCAACGACATGGGCGGTGCCTTCGCATCAGCGATCGTGGGCGGCTGGCTTGCTCCGCTGGGCGAGTCCAACCTGTGGGTCGAGACGGTGTTCATCTGGGCCCACGTGACCGTGATCCTGGCCTTCCTGCTGATCGTGCTGCACAGCAAGCACCTGCACATCTTCTCCGCGCCCGTCAACGTCTACACCTCGCGGCGACCCAACGCCCTCGGCCCGCTGCTGCCGATCTACTTCAAGGGCGAGCCGGTCGACTTCGAGGATCCGCCGGACGACGCGACCTTCGGCAAGGGCCACATCGGCGACTTCACCTGGAAGAACTACGTCGACTTCATGGCGTGCACCGAGTGCGGCCGCTGCCAGTCGCAGTGCCCCGCATGGAACACCGGCAAGCCGCTCAGCCCGAAGCTGATGATCATGGACCTGCGCGATGCCATGTTCACGCAGGCGCCGTACCTCATGGCGGCCAAGGGTGAGCACCCCGGCCTCGGCGAGAACAACGAGGAGGCGCTCGCCTCGGTGAGCACCCAGGTGAAGGAGCAGGTCGAACGGCCCTTCATCGGCTCGCGAGAGGGATCCGAGCACGCGGGCGAGGACGGCTACACCTTCGACGGGCACCGCACCACCGGCCTGGAACTGCCGGTCATCGACGAGGCCGCGCTGTGGTCGTGCACCACGTGCGGCGCCTGCGTCAACCAGTGCCCCGTCGACATCGAGCACATCGACCACTTCGTCGACATGCGCCGCAATCAGGTCATGATCGCGACGGAGTTCCCCACCGAGCTCAACGGACTGTTCAAGAACCTCGAGAGCAAGGGCAACCCGTGGGGCATGAACGCCTCCGGCCGCAACGACTGGATCAGCGAGGTCGACTTCGAGGTACGCGTCTTCGGCATGGACGGCGAGGACGCCATCCCCGACGATGTCGAGTACCTGTTCTGGGTGGGCTGCGCGGGCGCGTACGAGGACCGCGCGAAGCAGACCACCAAGAACGTCGCCGAGCTGCTCACCATCGCCGGCGTCAGCTTCATGGTCCTCGGCGAGGGCGAGACGTGCACGGGTGATCCGGCCCGGCGAGCCGGCAACGAGTTCCTCTTCCAGATGCAGGCCATGCAGAACGTCGAGGTGCTCAACGAGATCAAGGCGAGGAAGATCGTCGTCACCTGCCCGCACTGCCTGAACACCCTGGGCCGGGAGTACCCGCAGAACGGCGGCCACTACGAGGTCGTCCACCACACCCAGCTGCTCAACCAGCTGGTGCAGGACGGGCGACTGACCCCGGTCGCGCCGGTGGACCAGAAGGTGACCTACCACGACCCCTGCTACCTCGGCCGCCACAACAACGTCTACACCCCGCCGCGTGAGCTCATCGCGGCCACTGGTGCACAGACGATCGAGATGGAGCGGCACGGCGACAGGTCCTTCTGCTGTGGCGCCGGCGGTGCCCGCATGTGGATGGAGGAGAAGCTCGGCACCCGCGTCAACCAGAACCGCGGCGACGAGGCCATCGGCACGGGCGCCAGCAAGGTCGCGGTTGCCTGCCCGTTCTGCTCCGTCATGCTCAACGACGCCGTCACCGTCCGCCAGCAGGAGGGCAAGGCCGAGGGCGTCGAGGTTGTCGACGTGTCGACTCTGCTCATCGCCGCAGCACGGAAGTAGGCGCCGTCAGGAAGCAGGGTCGGGGCTCCAGAGACCCGATCGACCGCGTGAGACCTCTCGAACCGGATGTTTGAGGATTCTTCAATCGGGACTTTGAAGAAGGCAACCTCTCACGGATCGAGAGCCGTCAGTAATCCTCGACGGGGTCGATGACCCTCAGGCCCAGGTCCAGCGCCATGGACGCCATAGCCCGGTCATGGGTGGCAACGGTCACGGGCTCACCTATGAGAAGCGCCGTCGCCAGGTGAAGGGCATCCAGCGTCCGGACATGTCGATCGAAAGACTCCGCGAGCACATGGGTCTGGCGGGTGATGTCCAGCAGTCCGACTCGGCTGAGCATCGGAGCGCCGTCAGAGACCGGGCGGCCATCTCGGCGAAGGGCCCTGACGGTCTCGGTTTGCAGCAGCCGTGAGGAGACGTGCACGTCGTCCGACACATCCATCCATGCCTGGAGCCGCGCCCGCTCGGGGACGTCCAGGATGGTGCGCAGGGCGACGGAGGTGTCGATGTAGACGATTCCCACGATCAGCTGTCTCTGCGGATCTCGTCGATCAGCGCATCGACTTCGGCCGACGTGTAGGCCGAGCCTCCCGGGTGGACGGGCCACGGATGTGGCGAGGTGGCGGGAGGGGAGTAGTGGCCTTCGCGCTGCAGCCGATCCAGGACAGATTCCTCGCCGTGGTAGGCAGTGATCCGCCACTTGGGCGTGCCCCGCTCGGTGACCACGACCTCACCCACTTCGGACACCCGCTCGAGCACCGCCGCGGTCTGCTGGTTGACGTCGCGCTTGGACACCGACTCCATAGCGCCAGTGTAGTACTTATGTCTGACAACGGGGGTGCTCGACCCCGCACCGGCTGCTCCAGGCCGGTGATGATCAGGGAGTCAACGTCATTGCGGGCGAATCACCCGCACAACGCGCGGAAGAGGGGGTTCAGTCTCCACGGTCCACCCCTCGAACTCCCGGCGCCGCTCGACGAAGGCGGCGATCCGCTCCTCCGGCGACTTCGCGCGCCAGTAGGCACCATCGCGATCGGACTCCAACATCGGCTTGCGCACGACGACCGGGCCGATGCCTGTCATGGGCCAAGCCTAAGCCTGGTCAGCAGTGCCCTGTCCTGCTTCGCTCTTCTGCGGAGTCGTCATCGTCCCTTGGCGCACCCACGACACCTGACGATCGTCGATCGGAGAGTGCGCCGGGCTACCCTTGACCAACCGCCACCTCGTGAGGAGCCCCGTCACCGCCACACAGCAGCCCGTCGGCGCCCCTGCCTGGGTCGACCTCGGCACCCCCGACATCGACGCCGCCCGCGCCTTCTACTCCACCGTCATGGGCTGGACCACCACCGACGGCAGTGCGGAGTACGGCGGCTACTCGACCGCCGTCCACGACGGTGACGACGTCGCGGGCATCGGCCCTCAGGCCGCAGGTGCCCCGCCTGCCTGGCTTCTCTACTTTGCGACGGACGACGCCGACGCGGCAGCATCCGCGATCTCGGTGAACGGCGGCACGGTGTTCATGCCCCCGCACGCGGTCGGCGACATGGGCCGTCTCGTCGTCGCCGCCGATCCCACCGGGGCCGTCTTCGGCCTGTGGGAGGCGGGGACGATGCCCGGCTTCGGCGCCACCGGTGAGCCGGGTGCATGGGCGTGGTGCGACCTGCGCACCGATCAGCCCGACGCTGCGCGCGAGTTCTACGGCGCGGTGTTCGGCTGGGAGTACGCGGCCGTCCCGATGGCAGGCGAGGAGTACACGACGTTCACCGTGCGCGTTGGTGCTGCTCCGTCCGGCGGCGTGGGGCCGATGATGGGCCACGACGACGTGCCGCCGCACTGGCTCAACTACTTCGCAGTCGCCGACGTCGACGCGTCCGTCTCCGCAGCGTCCGCGCTGGGCGGCACGGTTCTCGCCCCCGCGTTCGACACCCCGTTCGGGCGCATGGCGCCGATCGCCGACCCGGCAGGGGCCGTCCTCATGGTCATGACCCTGCCGCGCTGAGACACCGGGCCGCCTGCTGAAGCTGTCGCAGTCTCAGCGCGACGTCGTACGACGGTACCGGCGAACCGAGAGCGTCGAGAAGATCGCGATCAGCACAACGCACGACGCGACCGTGTAGAACTGCGGGTGCTGGAGCGGCCAGAAGTCGTCGCCGCCCATGCCCGTCGGATTGCCGAACAGCTCCCGTGTCGCGAGCACTAGGGCCGATATCGGGTTCCACGCCGCTATGTACTGCAGCCAGGTGGGCAGTGACGCCAGCGGCACGAAGGCATTCGACAGGAAGGTCATCGGGAACAGCCAGACCAGGCCCGCGGTGTTCGCCGTCTCCGGGTTGGGCATGTACAGGCCGATCCATGCGCCGATCCACGCGACCGTGTAGGCGAACAGCAGCAGCAGCGCATAGGCGTAGATCGCATCGAGCAGGCCGTTGTTGATCCGCCAGCCGACGAGGAAGCCCGTGAGCGTCAGCACGAAGAGCACGAGGACCTGCCGCGCGGCGTCGGCGAGCGTGCGCCCGATGAGCACGGCGGGCGGTGCCATCGGCAGCGAGCGGAACCGGTCGATCAGTCCCTTGTGCATGTCCTCGGCGAGGCCGACGGTGCTGGAGGCGGCCGCGAAGGCAACCGTCTGCCCGAAGATGCCGGGCATCAGGTACTGCCGGTACGCATCGCTCGCCGTGTCGCCCGGGATGGGGATGGCGCCGCCGAAGACGTAGGCGAACAGCAGCACGAAGATGACCGGCTGCACGATCGAGAAGAACAGCAGCTCCGGCACGCGCACGGTCTGGATCAGGTTGCGCCGCGCGACGACCAGCCCGTCGTGGATGGTCCAGCCCCACAGTGGGCGACTCATGGCGACCGGGGTCGCCGTGGTGAGCGTGCTCATGCGTCCTTGCCTCCTCGGCGTCGTCCGCGACGACCCTGCGTTGCAGGTGGCGGTGCCTCATCCTCCGCCGTATGGCCGGTGAGGGTCAGGAACACGTCGTCGAGGGTCGGTCGGCGCAGCTGCAGGTCCGTGACGACGACGTCGCGTGCGTCAAGGGCCCGAATGGCCTCGACGAGCACGGTGGATCCACCCGAGACCGGCGCGGATACCCGCAGGTCGTCGACCTTCGCCTCGCTCCCGCTCACCGCAGCGAGTGCCTCGACCGCGCGAGGGATCGCCTGCGGGTCCGCGACGGTGACCTCGACGCGATCACCGCCGATCTGGTCCTTCAGCTGCTCTGCCGAGCCCTGGGCGATGACGCGCCCGTGGTCGATGACCACGATGTCCTGCGCGAGCTGGTCGGCCTCCTCGAGGTACTGGGTGGTGAGCAGCACCGTCGTCCCGGCCTTCACGAGGTTCTCGATGACGCCCCAGAGGCCGAGGCGCGAGCGGGGATCAAGGCCGGTGGTCGGCTCGTCAAGGAACAGGATCGAGGGCTGGGCGATCAGGCTGGCGGCGAGATCGAGTCGCCGGCGCATGCCACCGGAGTAGGTACGGGCCGGACGGTCGGCTGCCTCGGTGAGGTCAAACCATTCGAGCAGTTCCGCGCTTCGCTCCTTCACGTACTTCGGCGCAAGGTGGTAGAGGTCGCCGAACATGCGCAGGTTCTCGCGGCCAGTCAGGTACTCGTCGATCGCGGCGTACTGGCCGGTGAGGCCGATGGCCCGACGCACCTCGTCGGGCTGGCGCACGACGTCGAAGCCGGCCACCGTGGCCCGACCGGCGGTGGGCTTCAGCAGCGTCGACAGGATGCGCACGGTGGTCGTCTTGCCCGCACCATTCGGGCCGAGCAGGCCGACGACCTGCCCCCGCGGCACGGTGAGGTCGATGCCGTCGAGCGCCTTCACCTCGCCGAAGTCCTTGACCAGGCCCTCAGCCTGAACCGCGATGTCGTACGTCACGGCGGTGAGCCTACGGTTCGTGCGGAGGTCACTCGACCGGCACCCTGCAGTGGCGCCTACTCCCGCGAGGACAGTCCGTCCGTGATTCGCGACAGGGCGCTCGTGAGCTCGGCTGGGACGACCCACACCTTGTTGGCCTCACCCTGTGCCATCTCCGGCAGCATCTGCAGGTAGCGGTGTGCGAGTTCGTTCGGTCGAGGGTCTGCCCTGCGAAGTCCTTCGTAGATGGTGCTCACGGCCGCCGATTCCGCCTCCGCTGCGATGATCCGAGCCTTCGCCTCGCCCTCTGCACGCAGCACGGCCGCCTGCGCATCAGCCTCAGCTGACAGGACCGCAGCCTGCTTGGATCCCTCCGCGGTGAGGATCGCCGACTGCTTCGCCCCCTCGGCTGTCAGGATGACCGCCCGCCGCTCACGCTCCGCACGCAACTGCTTCTCCATGGCCTCCTGAACGGTGGCCGGAGGGTCGATGGCCTTGAGTTCGACCCGGTTGACACGGATTCCCCACTTGCCGGTCGCCTCATCGAGCACTCCGCGCAATTGGCCATTGATCTGATCACGGGAGGTCAGAGCCTCCTCCAGATCCATGGACCCGATCACATTGCGCAACGTGGTGACGGTCAACTGCTCGATGCCGAGGATGTAGCTGCTGATCTCGTAGGTCGCAGCCTTCGGGTCCGTGACCTGGAAGTAGATGACCGTGTCGATCGAGACCACGAGGTTGTCCTCGGTGATCACCGGCTGCGGCGGGAAGGAGGCGACCTGCTCACGCATGTCGACACGCTGGCGAATGCGATCGATGAGGGGAACGAGGAGATTCAGTCCCGGGCTCAGGGTCCGCTGATATCGACCGAGCCTTTCCACTATCGCGGTGTCGGCCTGCCGAACGATGACGATCGTCCGCGAGAGGACGAGAGACAGTGCAGTGAGGAAGATGATGACGGCGATGCCGGTGATGACTAGGTCCATGGTGAACTCCTGCAGGGGGGCGTGCTCGGCTATAGCGGATCGACCGGATAGACCAGTGCTGTCGCACCGTCGATGCGCGTCACGACGACATCGCTGCCCTCGGCGACTGGCTCGGTGGTGACGTCAGCGTCCAAGCGGGCAGACCAGACCTCTCCGCGCATCCGAATGCGGCCGTCGCGATCGGTGATGGCGCTGATGGCCTCGGCGCGGGTGCCGGGAAGGGCATCGATCCCTGTGCGCGAGTCCCGCGGTGGGCGTCGCAAGTGGCGCAGGGCGATGGGCCGGATGAGCACTATGCCAGCCACGGACACCACGAGGCCGACGAGCGCCTGCACGATCAGGGGCGCTCCAAGAGCGGCCGCGGCAGCAGCTGCCCCCGCTCCGACGGCAATGATGCCGAAGGACAGTCCGACGGTGAAGACCTCGACGCCGAGCGCGACTATGGCAACGATCAGCCAGATCAGCGCCGCGGACATCAGGACCTCCCAACATCAGCGTACGTCCAATTGTCAGGCGCGCCACGTGGAGCGATCGGCATGATCTGCTTGTTTCCCCAACCCAGGAGGCGCCATGCCCCCCGTCGTGCACCACGTCTCGATATCCGTCACCGACTCCGAAGCGAGCGCGCGGTGGTACCAGCTTCTGCTGGGGGAGGCCTCTCTCATCCGGCGATCTGGGCCCGACTGGGTGCGCGTGCGCATGCAATGGGAGTCGGGGCTGGTGATCGGCGCAACGCAGCACAGTGCCACCGCAGTCGGCGACCGGTTCGACCACACTCGGGTCGGCCTGGACCACCTTGGGCTGGCCTGCTCGGACGAGTCCGAGGTTCGAGCATGGGCCGCTCGGATGGATGAGCTCGGCATCGGCCACGGTCCAGTCGAGGAGGTGGCCTATGGCTGGGCGGTGACGGCCCGCGACCCCGATGGCATCGCGGTCGAGTTCTTCGCTCCGCGTGACTAGCCGATCCGCAGATGCGGAGATATTCTACATTTCATGCCGTACCTGCGGATTGCTGATGCTGCTGGCCTCCTCGGTGTGAGCGATGACACGGTGCGTCGCTGGATCGACGCGGGTCGGCTCGCTCCCGGGCCGGACGACCCAGGGCCCCGCACCGTGGACTCCGCGAGCTTGGCCGCCCTCCTGCGAGACCTGCACCCCCGCGAGGCCGAGGCACCCGTGCACCAGTCCGCGCGCAACCGGTTCGCCGGCATCGTCACGCGGGTCGAACGCGACGGCGTCATGGCGTTGGTGGAGATACAGGCCGGACCCCACCGCGTGGTGTCGCTCATGAGCCGCGAGGCGGCCGACGAGCTTGCGCTCGAGCCCGGCGTACCGGCCGCGGCGACCGTCAAGGCCACCAACGTGGTGATCGACATCGAGGGAACGTGAGGATCGCCCGAACGGTGGTGCTCGTGCCTGTGGCAGCCATGATGGTCGTCTCAGGCTGCAGCGCAGGAACCGACGAGCAGGTCGTGACGATCGCGGCCGCGTCATCGCTCACCGACGCCTTCACCGAGCTCGGCGCGCAGTTCGAGGCCGATGATCCGCGAGTCACGCTCCGGTTCACTTTCGCGGGGAGCAGCACGCTGGCGGAGCAGGTCATGGCCGGAGCACCCATCGACGTGCTCGCGACCGCATCCCCGCAAACGATGGGCATCGCCGTCCAAGCAGGCGACGTCGACCAGCCGGTGGTCTTCGCGACCAATGCGCTGGCGATCGCCGTGCCCATCGGCAATCCCGCCGGCATCACGGGACTCGCCGACCTCGCTGAACCGGACGTGACCGTGGTGGTGTGCGCGGCGCAGGTGCCGTGCGGTGCGGCCGCACGGGCGGCGCTCGCCCGCAGCGGCGTCGCGCTGACCCCGGCGTCACTCGAGCCCGACGTGCGCGCCGTCCTGGCCAAGGTGGTGGCTGACGAGGCCGACGCCGGGCTGGTCTACCGATCTGACATCGTCACCGCGGGCGACACGGTCGAGGGAATCACCATCCCCGACGACGAAAACGCCTCGACCGAGTACCTGATCGCGACGACATCCCGGGGGGGTGACGCGGCCGAGCGATTCGTCGACCTCGTGCTCAGTCCCGCAGGGCAGGCCGTGCTCGCGGACTCCGGGTTTGGGGCGCCGTGACGACGCCCCGTGCGCAGGTGCGTCAGGCGCCCATCCCGCGGATCCTGCTGCCGCTGGCGGTCCTCGCGTTCGCCTTCCTTGCGCTCCCCCTGCTCGGCCTCCTGCTCACCGCGCCGTGGGGGCAGATGACGTCCCTGCTGACGTCGCCGACGGCCCTAGAGGCGCTGCGCCTGTCCATCGCGACGTCGCTCGCAGCTGCCGCGATCACGGTGCTCCTCGGCGTCCCACTCGCCTGGGTGCTCGCCCGTCGCGACTTTCCCGGGCGCACCCTGGTACGCGGTCTCGTCCTGATCCCCCTCGTCCTGCCGCCCGTCGTCGGCGGCGTCACCCTGCTCACGGCATTCGGCCGCCGGGGTCTCGTCGGCCAGTACCTGTACGACTGGTTCGGCATCCAGCTGCCGTTCAGCACCGCGGGCGTCATCATGGCCGAGGCGTTCGTCGCACTGCCGTTCCTGGTGATCACCGTGGAGGGTGCACTGCGCTCGCTCGACGGCATTTACGAGGATGCCGCCCGCACCCTTGGTGCTCGCCCCACCCGGATCCTGCTGCGCGTGACGGCCCCGCTGATCGCGCCATCGCTCATCGCCGGAACCGTGCTCGCTTGGGCGCGCGCCCTCGGCGAGTTCGGCGCAACACTCACCTTCGCCGGGAACTTCCCCGGCGTCACCCAGACGCTTCCTCTGGCGGTGTACTCAGCTCTCGAAGTGAGCCGGGACGAGGCCATCGCACTCAGCGTCATCCTGCTCGCCGTGTCCTTCACCGTGCTCGTCGCGCTGCGTGGTCGCCTGCTGGGAGGTCGCGGATGAGCCTCGATGCGCGCGTTGTGACGAGGATCGGCAACGTCGAAGTCGACGTGGTCATTGCATGCGCCCCAGGGGAGACGGTCGCGCTCCTGGGGCCCAACGGGGCCGGGAAGAGCACGGTGCTGCGTTCCATCGCGGGACTGCACTCGATCACCGCCGGCCACGTGTCCATCGCCGGCGACGTCGTCGACGATCCGTCACGAGACCTGCACGTCCCGCCCGAGCGACGTCGCATCGGCATGGTGTTCCAGGACTACGTGCTCTTCCCGCATATGACGGTGCGGCAGAACGTCGAGTTCGGGCCGCGGAGCACCGGCCGCGATCCGGCACCCGCGGGTCGCTGGCTCGATGCCCTGGGCATCGCCGAACTGGCCGACCGCAGGCCACGCGAGCTGTCGGGCGGGCAGGCGCAGCGCGTTGCCCTGGCCCGGGCCCTGGCGACGGATCCACGCCTGCTGCTGCTCGACGAGCCCCTGGCCGCGCTGGATGCCGCCACGCGCATCGAGGTGCGCGGACGCCTGCACCGGCACCTCGCCGAGTTCGCCCACGGCACCGTGCTCGTCACCCACGATCCCCTCGACGCTCTCGTGCTCGCCGATCGGATCGTCGTCCTGGAGGACGGGCATGTGACTCAGGATGGACCCACCGCCGAGGTCGCCGCACAGCCGCGCACCGACTACCTCGCGGCGCTCTTGGGGGTCACGCTCATCCGCGGGACCGCGCGCGCGGGAATCGTCACCTGCAACACCGGCGGATCGCTCGTCACCAGTGGCACGGCCGTCGAGGGCCCCGTGGTCGTCCTCGTGCGCCCGCAGGCGATCTCCCTGCACCTCGAGCACCCCGAGGGCAGCGCGCGCAACGTGTGGGACACCACAGTCACCACCGTCGACCTGCACGGCGACCAGGTCCGCGTCGGACTGGCCGGGCCGCCCTCGCTGGTGGCGGCCGTCACCCCGGCGGCCATTGCAGACCTGGGCATCGCGCCCGGAGTGCGGATCTGGGCCAGCCTCAAGGCCACCGACGTCGCCGTCCACCCCGCTTGACCGGATTGCTGGAAGGCTGGGGCAATGCCGCAGCCGATCTCCGACCTCGTGCACCCGTCGTGGGCACCAGCACTCAGTCCGCTGCAGGACACCTTCAGCCGGATTGGGGACTTCCTGCGCGAGGAGTCCGCCGCCGGCCGCCCCTGGGCCCCCGCGGGCGCGAACATCCTGCGCGCATTCCAGCAGCCCCTGGACGACGTGCGCGTACTGATCGTCGGCCAGGACCCCTACCCGACCCCCGGCCATGCCGTCGGCCTCAGTTTCTCCGTTGACCCGCAGGTGCGGCCCCTGCCGCGCAGCCTGCAGAACATCGTCCGCGAGCTGACCGACGATCTCGGCGTGCCGTCGCCGACGAACGGGGACCTGACACCCTGGGCCGAGCGTGGCGTGCTGCTCCTCAATCGCGTGCTGACGGTCCAACTGGGCGAGCCCGGCAGTCACCGTCGCCGCGGCTGGGAGGAGATCACCGCGGCCGCGATCGACGCCCTCATGGCCCGGCCGGACGCCCCGCTCGTCGCGATCCTGTGGGGTCGTGATGCGCAGTCCCTCGCGGCGAGCCTGCCTGATGTGCCGATCATCGCATCGGCGCATCCGAGCCCGATGTCGGCCGACCGCGGCTTCTTCGGCTCGCGGCCGTTCAGTCGGGCCAATGCGCTGCTCGAGGAGATCGGCGCCGATCCCATCGACTGGAGCCTCGACTAGCGCGCTCCCCATGAGCAGGCGTCAGGACGCCAACAGAAGGACCACCGCCGCGTACGTGCAGAACAACGGGATGCTCCGCCAGCGCGCTAGGAGGCCGCCACGTGCCGGGATGATCAGGAGCACCAGCAGGATGCTCGCGAGAATCCCCACATCGGCCTCGAACCCGTTGACAGTGATCGGATGGATGACGGCCGCGGTCCCGATGATCAGCAAAGTGTTGAAGATGTTGCTGCCGAGGATCGTGCCGACAGCCACCTCATCATGGCCGCGCAATCGAGCGGCGATCATGGTGGCGAGCTCTGGTGCGGACGTGCCAAGTGCGACAAGCACGGCTCCGACCACAAACCCGTCCCAGCCGAGAAACTGGCTGATCCCGACCGCGGCCGTCACGATGACGCGCCCGGCGACGATCAGGAAGGCGAGGCCGATCACCAGACTGATCAACACCGAGGCACGTGATCGCTGGAGGAGCACGGCGGGGGTCGCATCGCGCACGCGACGTGCAGCAATTGCGCTCTGCACCAGCCAGAGGGTGAAGATGACGAGCAGGAGGACACCGTCAAGTGGACCCAGCTCACCGTCGAGCGCGAGGAGTCCCACGACTACCGGCGCGGCCACCGCAGCCGCGTAGTCGCGGACAACCGTCCCTCGGCCGACCCGGATCGAGGCGAACACAAGCGCGATGCCGAGCACCAGGCCGATATTGACGACGTTGCTGCCCAGGACGTCGCCCAAGGCGATCTCCGGCTGGCCCTCGAGGGCGGAGTTCACCGCGACCGAGAGCTCCGGGGCCGAGGTCGCGAAGGCGGCGACGGTCGCCCCGATGATTCCGGGAGGCACCCGCCACCAGGTGGCGAGGCTGACCAGACCACGGACGAACAACTCCCCGCCGAACCCGGCGAGGACGATGCCGAGCAGCAGTAGGAGGGCCGAAACGGTCACGCGGGAAGCAGGCCCCGACGTTCAAGGTCCTTGTGCACGAGAGCCTCGGAGAAGAACGACGCGAAGGGGATCGTGCCCGCCAGCAGGATCGCGACGGTGCGCACGACGGAGTAGCGGACGCGGAATGCCAGGTCGACCCCCACGATCAGGTACACGACATACAGCCAGCCGTGCAGCATCCACAGCAGCGAGTACAGCCCCGGCTTCGACTCGGTGTTCGCGTAGTCGAGGAAGCCGTAGCCGACGATCAGCCATAAGGTCAGCACCGCGAGCACGACACCGGTGACCCACGCCATGATGCGGTAGCGCAGGAACGCACCGGGCAATCCCTTCACGACCATCCTCCTGGCACCTCGTCGATGCGGGGCGGGTCCGCCCCCGGACGCTGGCACGTCATGCCGGCGACGGCGACCCCGAACCGGGTGGCCGCCACGACTGCCTCGAGGTCGGCCACATCGGCGCGGGTGCGCCCGTGCTGCATCCACCATGCGAGGAACGCGCCGCTGAAGGAGTCGCCAGCCCCGACCGTGTCGACGACGGGAACCTTCGGGACGTCCACGACGACGTCGGCGCCGCCGGAGATGACGTGCACGGCCTGCGCACCGTCGGTGAACAGCACGACCGAGCCGCTAGAGGCAGCAAGGCCTGCTGCCGCCGCCAGAGGATCGGTGCCGGGGAACAGGAATGCGAGGTCGTCGCCGCTGACCTTCACCAGGTCGGCCCGCGCCAGCACCGACCCGAGCGCAGCTGCGAAGACTGCGGATCCCGTCATGACCGACGGGCGGCAGTTGGGGTCGACCATCACGAGTTGATCGTCCGATGCCGCGCCTACAAGCGCAACCGAGGCGTCGGCGAGCGGCTGGAGCACAAGGCCGAGAGTGCCGACATGGACGGCGCGGCAAGCCGGGTCGAGGTGCGCGAGGGCCATCTGCGGCGTGACGGCCGCGGCAGACGTGCCCTCCATCATGAACCGGTATGTCGCAGCACCGTGCTCGTCGATCTGGGCGATCGCCAGCGTTGTCGGCTCCGGCACCTGCGCCCCGAGCCCGAGGGTGACACCATCGGCCGCCAGCAGGCGCATGATGCGGTTGCCGAACGCGTCCGTGGACACACCGCCGAGGAAGGTCGCCGGGATGCCCAGCCTCGCGACGGTGCGCGCGGTGTTCAGCGGCGCCCCGCCCACGATCGACGTCACCTCGCCGTCGGGGTCGACGATGATGTCGACGAGGGCCTCGCCCAGGACGCAGATCACCGGGTCAGGCTAGTCGACCGGCTCCAGGCGCCTGGCCTCGATGCGCAGCCACCGCAGGTACACGAAGACCCCGAAGGCGGCAAAGATCCACCACTGGAAGGCGTAGAAGAAGTTCTGCAGCGGGAACGGCACGTCTCCCGTCTGGATCGTCGGCGGCACCGGCAGGGGGGCCGGCGAGGTCATGGGCTCCTGCTCGACGAGCACCACGAAGCCGGGCGGGACGGGCTCCCCCCAGGCCTGTTCGAGCGAGCCCTGCGAGATCGCCACCACCGAGTCGGCGGTCACGGGGGCGTCGGCGTAGAAGATCTCGCCCGGCTGCAGCACGCCGCGGATGGCGACAGGGCCTGCCGGGACCTGCGCAGCGGCCTCGTCGCCCGGCGCGACCCAGCCCCGCAGCACCGGCACGAGCGACGCGTCCGGCAGGCGCAGGCCAGTGACCACCCAGGCCCCGGGTCGGTCGTCGAGCGCACGGTCGGTCACGAGCACCTGGCGCGTCGCGTCGTACTCACCGCTCGCCGTGACCGGACGCCCCACGGACTGCGCTGGCAGCTCCGGCCCGTCTCCGAGCGCCTCCTGCACTGGGATCGCCTCCGCCGCGGCAGCCCGCTCGGCCGTGAGGATCGCCTGGGTGCGCGACCACTGCCAGGACCCGAGCAGCACCGCAGCGACAATGAGCACGACGAGGCCCGCGGCCACCGCCAGCCAGCGCGGGGTGAGGGCTAGGCGCAGCATCGCCCGAGCCACCGCTAGCCTCCCGGCGGCTGGACGGGAGACGTCGTGCCGTCGGCGTCCGACCCGGTGGCCGGATCCTGCTCCTCCCCACGCGCGACAGCCTCGGCCGTGAGCTCCCGATCACGCGCCTGCTCGGCGGCATCCGGTCCGGACGGCAGGTCGGCGTCGATTCTGCCGATCTGCTTGTTCAGCGACCGCCACAGGAAGAACAGCGCGATGCCCAGCACGAGCACGAACAGCCCGGCGATGGGCAGCGCCCCGCTGATCAGCTGCTGCTGCTTGACCGGGTCCGTGGTCTCGGCGATGACCACCAGTGTCGACGTCATGCGTCGTCCTCCCTCACGCCAGCGAAAAGGTCGTCCTCGGGCAGTGTCGTCGATACCCAGCTGCGTGCCAGCTCGAAGTCCTCGGTGGGCCAGACTCGCCGCTGCATGTCGAGCGGCACCGCGAACCACATCCCCTCGGGATCGATCTGCGTCCGATGCGCGAGCAGTGCGGCGTCGCGCACGTCGAAGAAGTCGACCGCATCGATGCGCGTGGTCACCCGCGAGAAGGTGTCGTCGCGCTCGGACCAGTTGTCGATCCACTCCGCGTAGGGCGACTCGAGCCCCGCGGCCAGCATCGCCTCGTGGAGGGCGAGCACTCGCGACTTGGTGAACTGGTGGTTGTAGTACACCTTCAGGACCTGCCACGGCTCCCCGAGATCGGGGCGGTAGGCCGGGTCGGCTGCCGCATCGATGGCGGCCATCGTGGTCTGGTGCGTTCGGATGTGGTCGGGGTGCGGGTACCCGCCCATCTCGTCGTACGTCGTGACGACCTGCGGACGGAAGCCGCGCAGCAGTTCGACGAGCGGGGGAAGTGTCTGCTCGACGGGCAGGTCCGCGAAGCAGCCTGCGGGCAAGGGCGGCTTGGGATCGCCCTCGGGGAAGCCGGAGTCCTCGAAGCCGAGCCACGCATGCCGGACCCCGAGAGCCTGCACCGCCGCGGCCATCTCGGCCATGCGCACGGCATGCAGGCCGTGGAGGTCGACGTCCCCCTGCGCGGCCGGGTTCAGCACGTCGCCGCGCTCACCCCCCGTGCACGTCACGACCATCACGTCGACACCCTCGGCGAGGTACTTCGCCATCGTGGCCGCACCCTTGCTGGACTCGTCATCGGGATGCGCGTGCACCGCCATCAGGCGCAGGTCACCGGTCACGGGGATAGTCTCCCCTACGTGCCCTCGCCCTTCCGCCGGGACCAACTGTCCCCGGAGATGCGGGCACGCTACGGGTTGGATCGCCGTCCGTTGGGGACGTGGATCGCCTCCGCCGCCGCCATCGTCGTCTTCGTCGGCGCACTCGTCTTCGTCTGGCTCAATGTGCGTGGGAACCCGATCGAGTTCCGGCTCGTCGCGTGGGAGGTGCAGGCACCGGACCACGTGGAGGTGACCATCTCGATCGACCGGCCCGCGGACACCGAGGTCACGTGCGTCATCCGCGCGCAGGATGCCAACCGGATCGACCTCGGCTACGCCACTGTGGCTATCCCGCCGGGGAGTCCCGATGTGCTGCTCGACTACTCGCTGCGCACGCTGGCCCCCGCGTTCACCGTCGAGCTGCTCGGCTGCTCGGTGGAGGGCGTCCCCGGTGTACCGCCGCCGCAGTTCCCACCCGGGGTCGTGCCGCCCGAGCAGCCGTGGGCTGCGGCGTAGCCCTTCGATTCGGCCGGAGCCCGAACCGCGGGTAGCCTCCTGCCCTATGAGCGAGACCGACATCACCTGGCTGACCCAGGAGGCGCACGACCGCCTCGTGGAGGAGCTTGCCGAACGTGAGGGTCCCACTCGCGAGACGATCAAGAACCGCATCGCCGCGGCCCGCGAGGAGGGCGACCTCAAGGAGAACGGCGGCTACCACGCCGCCCGCGAGGAGCAGGGCAAGAACGAGGCCCGCATCCGGCAGCTCAAGCACCTGCTCGAGCACTCGCGTATCGGCGCGCCCGACGCCGCGCACGACGAGGTTGCCGCCGGCAAGGTCGTCACCGTCTTCTTCGCCGCGTGGGACGAGGAGGAGACCTTCCTGCTCGGCTCGCGCGAGGAGGCCGCGCACGCCTCCATCGAGGTCTACTCGCCCACCTCTCCCCTCGGAGCGGCCGTGAACGGCGCGAAGGTGGGCGACACCGTCAGCTACACCCTCGCCAACGGCAAGGAGATGACCGTCGAGATCCGCAAGGTCGAGCCCTACGGGGGCTGACGGAGCCCCGCACCCGATCAGGCTTCGAGCAGTTGCGCCTGCGCTCCCAACTCCCGGGCGAGCATCGCGGCCCGCCCATCGAAGGTGACCAGCAC
>JAFMFD010000015.1 GCA_017856385.1 Actinomycetota bacterium | reverse complement strand
AGGGACTTGAACCCCCAACCGCCGGTTTTGGAGACCGGTGCTCTACCAATTGAGCTACGACCCTCCGGAGCCCCAGGGGGCACCGTCGGCGCGTCGGAGGGCAGGCTCACGCCGACCTACTTCAGCGACGCGCCAGTCTACGCGCTCGCCGGACCGGGCTCTCCCCCGGTCCCCCGCTGGGGTACGGGGACCCGGATGCGTGACCGGCTGCAAGGATGGTGCCATGACCGACTCCCGCCTCTCCCGCCGCATCGCGGCCATCTCCGAGTCCGCCACGCTCGCCGTCGATGCCAAGGCCAAGGCCCTCAAGGCCGCCGGTCGGCCGGTGATCGGGTTCGGTGCAGGAGAGCCCGACTTCCCGACCCCCGAGTACATCGTGGCCGCGGCCCAGGCGGCCTGCGCTGACGCCCGGTGGCACCGCTACACCCCCGCCGGGGGCCTGCCCGAGCTGAAGGAGGCCATTGCCGCGAAGACGCTGCGCGACTCCGGCTACGAGGTCTCGGCCTCACAGGTGCTGGTGACGAACGGCGGCAAGCAGGCCCTCTACAACGCGTTCGCCGCGCTGATCAACCCCGGAGACGAGGTGCTGCTGCCCGCCCCGTACTGGACGACCTACCCGGAGTCCATCCAGCTTGCTGGGGGCGTGCCGGTCGAGATCCCGACCGACGAGACCTCCGGCTACCGCGCGACGGTCGACCAGCTCGAGGCAGCACGCACCGACCGCACGACCATGCTGGTGTTCGTCTCACCCTCGAACCCGACGGGCGCGGTGTACTCCCCCGCAGAGGTCCGCGAGATCGGCGAGTGGGCTGCCGCGCACGGGCTGTGGGTCGTCACCGACGAGATCTACGAGCACCTCGTGTACGGCGATGCGGAGTTCTCGTCGATGCCCGTGCAGGTTCCCGCGCTCGCCGACACGTGCGTCATCATCAACGGCGTCGCCAAGACCTACGCGATGACCGGGTGGCGCGTGGGCTGGATGATCGGGCCGAACGACATCGTCAAGGGCGCCACGAACCTGCAGTCGCATGCCACGTCCAATGTCGCGAACGTCTCGCAGGTCGCCGCCCTCGCGGCCGTCTCCGGCGACCTGGCCGCGGTCGAGGAGATGAAGGTCGCGTTCGACCGCCGACGCCTGCTGATCTCCGGACTGCTCGACGCGATCCCCGGGGTCACGTGCCCGACGCCCGAGGGCGCGTTCTATGTGTACCCGTCCGTCAAGGCGCTCCTCGGCCGGACCCTCCGGGGAACGACGATCGAGTCGTCCGCGCAGCTCGCCGGCCTGATCCTCGACGAGGTCGAGGTGGCTGTCGTGCCCGGCGAGGCGTTCGGCACCCCGGGCTACCTGCGACTGTCGTACGCGACCTCCGACGCCGACATCACCGAGGGCGTCGGCCGCATGGCGGCGCTGCTGGGCGAGGCCCAGTAGCCGCTACAGACGGCACCCGACGAGCGTCGGCTCAGGCACGAGTTCGATGCCGAAGCGGTCGCGCACGGCGGCGCGCACGGCACGCGCCAGGTCGAGGATGTCGGCCGTCGTGGCCGTGCCCCGATTGGTCAGCGCGAGCGAGTGCTTCGACGACACCGTCGCACGCGGCGGCTCGCCGAGCGCGAAGCCCCGCCCGACCCCGGCCGCCTCGATGAGCCACGCAGCGCCCACCTTCGTCCCTCCCGGGGCGGCGTAGCGAGGGCACTCCCCGGGCAGCGTCACGAGGACGTCATCGTCGACGACCGGATTGGTGAAGAACGAGCCGACGCTCCAGGTGTCATGGTCGGCCTGGTCAAGGACCATGCCCTTCGCGGACCTGAGGGCCAGGACGGTCTCCCGCAGCCGGGCGACCGGTGCGCGCGCGCCGACCTCGACGCCGAGTAAGGACGCGACCTCGCCGTAGCGCACCACGCCGTCGCCGTGGCGCAGCCGGAGCGTGAGGTCGAGGATCACCCACCTGTCGGGCTCGGCCTTGAACCGGCTGGTGCGGTAGCCGAACCCGCACTCGGCGGGGGTCAGGTCGACCTCCGACGCGGTCGCGCGATCCCAGGCGTGGACGTTGGCGATCACGTCGGCGAGCTCCTGCCCGTAGGCACCGACGTTCTGGATGGGGGTCGCGCCGGTGGAACCCGGGATCCCCGAGAGGCTCTCGATCCCCTGCAGCGTGCGACGCACCGTGTGGGCCACGAGGTCGTCCCACGGCTCGCCTGCTGCGACGGTGAGCAGGACCGAGTCGCCGCCATCACGCTCCTGGATGCCGCGGAGGGCGACCTCGATCACCGTGCCCGGGAATCCCTCGTCGGCGACGACCACGTTGCTCCCGCCGCCGAGCAGCAGGACGGGGTCGCCCTTCTCATCGCACTCGCGCACGGTGCGGATGAGCTCGTCGGGAGTGGTGGCAGCGACCCACCGGGCGGCGGGGCCGCCGACGCGCAGTGTCGTGCGCGACGCAAGCGTCGGCGAGCCGGTCACGTCAGGCCAGTCGGACGACGGCCTGCGCCCTGCCCAGCACGGTGGCGCCCTCGCAGGACGCGGTCACGGCGATCTGCGCCGTGCCGTCCTCGGCCAGCGCGGTGACCTTCGCGGACACCTGGAGCAGCGCACCGGCATCGTCGTCGGGGACGACCACGGGCCGCGTGAAGCGCACGCCGTACTCGACGAGCGCGGCCGGGTCCTCGAGCCAGTCTGTGACCACCCGCGCGGCCAGCGCCATGGTGAGCATCCCGTGCGCGATGACGTCCGGCAGGCCGACCTCCGTCGCGATGCGCTGGTTCCAGTGGATGACGTTGAAGTCGCCCGAGGCACCCGCGTAGCGGATGAGGTCGGCGCGGGTGACGCGGAAGGTCTGCGTCGGCAACTCGTGCCCGACCTCGACGTCCGCCAGCCGGGGGCTCATGCGTCGGCCTCCGCTCCGCGCGCGACGAGGAGCGACCACGTGGTGACCACCGGCTCGCCGTCGAGCGACGCGATGTCCCCGCGGGTGGTGATCATGTCGTTGCCCGCGGCGGTGCGGATCGACTCGATCGACGTCGTCACGACGAGCTCGTCGCCCGCGACGATGGGGCGTGCGTAGGCAAAGCGCTGCTCCCCGTGCACCACGCGCGAGTAGTCCAGGCCGAGCTCCGGATCACGCACGACGACCCGGCTCGACTGCAGCGCGAGGATCACCGCGAAGGTGGGCGGGGCGACGAGGTCGGCGTAGCCGCTGGCCCGTGCGGCCTCGAGGTCCCGGAAGATCGGGCTGTCGTCGCCGATGGCGAGGGCGAACTCCCGCACCTTCTCGCGGCCCACGAGGTAGGACCCCGCGGGAGCGTACGTGCGGCCGACGAAGTCCGGGTTCAGCGCCATTGCGCGTGGACTAGCGGGTTTCCTTGTGCGCGGTGTGCTTGCCGCAGGTGGGGCAGAACTTCTTCACCTCGAGCCGGTCGGGATCGTTCCGCCGGTTCTTCTTGGTGATGTAGTTGCGGTTCTTGCACTCCTCGCACGCCATGGTGATCTTCGGACGGATGTCCGTTGCCTTGGCCACTGTCGTCTGCCTTCCGTGTGGTCTCGGCAGGGGTCCCTGCCGAGCATTCCTGCCGAGCGTTCGTGATCGAGTAGCGGAGGCCGGACTTGAACCGGCGACACAGCGATTATGAGCCGCTTGCTCTACCAACTGAGCTACCCCGCCGCGGGTGGGCACATTCTCCCACCGCGTCCCGGGAGGGCGATCGTGAGCCCTGTCCGGGAAGTCTCGAGCCCCTTCCGGGAATCGGACCCGGTACCTCGCCCTTACCAAGGGAGCGCTCTGCCAATGAGCTAAAGGGGCATGAAGCCGCCCCACTCTACCCGGGCATTCCCCTGCCCCTGACATCGCCCATCTGGCGCGCACGTCCGCAGGCAGGGTTGACTGGCCCCATGGCCACCTCCTCACGAGCAGCAGCCGACGCCCGCTGGACCGCCGCCGACCTGCCCGACCTGCGCGGACGTCGGGCGATCGTGACGGGCGCGAACTCCGGGATCGGCCTGGCGACCGCACGCGAGCTCGCGCGGGTCGGAGCCTCGGTGACCCTGGCCGTCCGCGACAGCGTCCGAGGAGCCGCCGCGGCAGACGCCATGCGCGCAGCCCACCCGGGGGTGGATGTGCAGGTCGGGATGTTCGATCTCGCCGACCTCGCCAGCATCCGGGACTTCTCGGCAGCCTGGTCCTCCGACCACCCCGAGGGCCTGGACCTGCTGGTGAACAACGCCGGCGTCATGGCGCTGCCCCGCCGGGAGACGGCCGACGGCTTCGAGATGCAGCTCGGCACGAACCACCTCGGTCACTTCGCCCTGACCGGGCTCCTCCTGCCGGCCCTGGTCGCGCGCCCACGCTCGCGAGTCGTGACCGTCTCCTCCACGGCCCACCGGATGGGGCGCATGCACTTCGACGACCTGCAGTCCACCCGTCGGTACCAGCGATGGGGCGCGTACGGGCAGAGCAAGCTCGCCAACCTGCTGTTCACGCGCGAACTGCAGCGTCGCCTCGACATCCACGGCATCCCGATGCTGTCGCTCGCCGCGCATCCCGGCTACGCCGCGACGAACCTGCAGGCCGCAGGGCCTCGGATGGACGGGCGCACCTGGCTCGTCGGGCCGATGGAGCTGATGAACCGCGTCCTGGCGCAGAGTGCCGACCAGGGGGCGTGGCCGACCCTCTTCGCCGCCACGGCACCGGGACTCCCCGGCGGATCGTGCATCGGCCCCGACGGCTTCCTCGAGACCCGCGGCCATCCGCGCATCGTCAAGGTCGCGGCCACCGCGACCCGCTCGGCGGATGCCCAGCGCCTGTGGACCGTCAGCGAGGAGCTCACCGGGGTCGTCTACCCGTTCGACCAGCCATGACCTCCGGCGAGCACGACCTGGCGGTTCTGCTGGCGAGCATGCGCCCCGAGCTCGTCGACGGGGAATTCGTCTTCGTCACCACCGACTCGGTGCCTCCTGGGCTGCAGCCGCATGCCATGGTCGTGGAGGACGAGGGCATGAGCCTGCTGGTCACCCGCCAGCAGGCCGAGGAGCGCGGATGGGCGTTCGACTTCGTCGCGGCCTGGATCACCCTGCGGGTGCACTCGGCGCTGGACTCCGTCGGACTCACCGCAGCCGTGAGTGCCGCGCTCGCCGAGGAGGGGATCACCTGCAACGTCGTCGCCGGCCGGTTCCACGACCACCTGCTCGTGCCCTGGGAGAGATCCTCGGACGCCGTGCGCGCGCTGGCAGCCCTGAGCGCTCGCGGGCCCGGCTGACGGGGCCATGGCACAGGCAGGGGCCCGGGTCCTGACGGACCCGGGCCCCTGCGCCGTGGCGGGTGAAGGATTCGAACCTTCGAAGGCAAAGCCGACGGATTTACAGTCCGCTCCCATTGGCCGCTCGGGCAACCCGCCGGGCGCAGCGGAAAGGATACACAGCCACTCGCGGACCTCGTCCCGGCGCAGTCAGGCCAGTGCCGTCATCACCGCGTCGTGGAAGCTGGCGGCGGTCACACCCATCCCCGCGCCCGCTTGCGGTGCCGTCGGCACCCCTATGAAGTGCACCCCGGCCCGTCGAGCCGCCTCGGCGTCCCACGACGAGTCGCCGATCATGACAGCGCGCTCGGGATCGACGCCGAGCGCTGCGCACGCCACGAGCAGGCCGTCGGGCTCCGGCTTGGGCCGCACGTCGACCGAGCGCCCGACCAGCAGGTCGACCTCGCCTCCGGGCCGGTGGCCGAGTCCATGCCATGCCAGCACGTCGTCCACGACGGAGGCGGGCAGCAGCGTGACGACAGCCGTGGGCACCGAGCGCAGGAGCGGGACCGACTCCATCACCGTCGGCATGATCGTCGACCTCGGGACGGCCGCACGCTCGTGCACGGCAATCGCCTCGGAGACCTCCGACCAGCGGGCATCGCCGAGCAGGGAGTGCAGCACCGACATGCAGGCCATCGTCGGCTGATCCCAGTCGGTCGCGGGCACCTCGGCCGACGACCAGCTCCCCATCATCGACTCCACGTCGCGCAGGGCGGCGGCGTAGTCGGTCGATGACTGCAGGTCGACGAGCGTGCGATCGAGGTCCAGGAGCAGCGCGTCGGCGGCCATGCGGCCCAGCGTAGGGGCCCGGCACCGTGGCCCAGGCCTGCTGCGTGGCGGCGCTGCCGCCGCCTGCGCCGCGCTGGCACAATGTCGTCACCAACCGGGAGGAACCGTGGCAGACAGCAGCTTCGACATCGTGTCCAAGGTGGACCGGCAGGAGGCGGACAACGCCCTCAACCAGGCCGCCAAGGAGCTCGCGCAGCGATTCGACTTCAAGAACACCCAGACCACGATCGAGTGGAAGGGCGAGCTCGTCGTCGAGATCACGTCCAGCACGGAGGAGCGCGCATCGGCGGCGCTGGAGGTGTTCCGCGAGAAGCTGATCAAACGCAGCATCAGCCTCAAGGCGTTCCAGGCCGGGGATCCGCGGGCCTCGGGCAAGGAGTACAAGATCAACGGGACCTTCGCCGCGGGGATCTCGTCGGAGCAGGCCAAGAAGCTCGGCAAGCTCATCCGCGACGAGGGCCCCAAGTCCGTGAAGACGCAGGTCATGGGTGACGAGATGCGGGTCACCAGCAAGAGCCGCGACGACCTGCAGGCCGTGCAGGCCCTGCTGCGCGATGCGGATCTCGACTTCGCGGTGCAGTTCGTCAACTACCGCTGATCATGCGCGGTGGCGACACCGCGTCTCAGTGGGCGGCGAGCCGATCGACGTCGTGCACGAGCGCGTCCCGCCGCTCGGCAGCGTGGTCATCCTCCGGTGACCACTCCAGTGCGTCGAAGGGGCACACGTCGACGCAGATCCCGCAGTACATGCACAGCCCGAAGTCGATCGAGAAGGCGTCCAGGACGCTGACCGACCGCGGACGCCGCGCGCCGGGTTCGCTCACCTGCTCGGTGTGCGCATCGATGGTGATGCACCACGCCGGGCACTCCTGCGCGCAGATCATGCAGGAGGTGCAGGCACTCGGGATCAGCCGGAGGACCCCGCGTCGCGGCGACGTCGTCATGGTGCGCCCTCGTCCACGTCGCGACCCTGCCATGAGTTCCGCACGCCCGGGGGCGGGGTGGGGCGTCGTCGTGCCCCCGCATCCCGTGCCCCGGGCCACGGTCGGGCGATGCGCTCCGGCAGCGGCGTGCTGCGGCGCAGGGGAGGTGCCTCGACGTGCTCACGGAGGAGCAGCGGGCGCGGGTCCGGATGCCCTGCGAACGTCACGCCGAACATCTCCGCCACCTCGCGCTCGTGCCAGGCAACGGCGGGCAGCACCGCGACGGCCGAGTCGAGGCACGGATCTTTGGCCGGAACCCGCGTGCGCAGCATCCGCAGGCCCTCCCGGCCGCGCAGCACGACCAGGATCTCGAGCTCGGCTCCGTGGTCAATCGCGGTGAGCAGTTCGCACGCATCGTCCGCCGACCCGGCCAGCGTCGAGGTCCACTGACCCGGATCGGGCACGTCGACGACGTCGATCGGGCTCATGGCGCCGCCACCCTCGAGGCCAGCTCGGCCACGGCCCGGCAGAGGGCCTCGGGGCGGGGCGGGCAGCCCGGCACGTACTCGTCGACCGCCACGACCAGGTCGGCCCCGTTCACGACGGTCGGCGAGTCCCAGTACGGGCCGCCGGTACTCGCGCACGCCCCGAAGGCGAGTACCGCATCGGGGACCGGCCCCTGGTGGACGGCCGCCTCCAGCACCGGAGCAAGCGGCGTGGTCACCGTCCCGGCCACCACGAGGATCCGCACCCGTGCCGGGTCGTCGCCTGCCTCCTCGGGCCTGAGCAGTCCGGCCGCGACCGCGGCATCGACCTCGACCGCGCAGCACGCCAGCCCGAGCGCGATGACGTCGATGCCGAGCCCCGGATCCGCGGCGAGGCGCAGTGCGGACCTGGCGCGGAAGGGGGCGAGCACGCCCTCAGGCTAGTGAGCGGAGCCGAGGGCGGAGCCCATGCTCGCGGTGTAGGCTCGTAGGACGTCCACACATTGTTCACGAGGACGTCTCCGGCACCTCTCCAACGACCGAGGGAAGACAGTGTCCAAGCAGGTGGTCTCCGTCAATCGCGTGGTCATCCGATTCGCCGGGGACTCCGGCGACGGCATGCAGCTCACCGGCGATCGCTTCACCTCCGAGACCGCCGGCATGGGCAACGACCTGTCGACCCTCCCCGACTTCCCCGCTGAGATCCGGGCGCCAGCAGGCACGGTGCCGGGCGTCTCGGCCTTCCAGCTGGCGTTCGCCGACCACGACATCACGACCCCGGGCGACGCCCCCAACGTCCTGGTGGCGATGAACCCGGCCGCCCTGAAGGCGAACGTCAAGGACCTGCCCCGCGGCGCGGACCTCATCGTCAACACCGACGAGTTCACCAAGCGCAACCTGGAGAAGGTCGGCTACGCGACGAACCCGCTGGAGGACGGCTCCCTCGAGGCCTTCAACGTGCACGCCATCGCGCTGACCTCCCAGACGGTCGAGGCGCTCAAGGACTTCGACCTGAGCAAGAAGGAGGCCGAGCGGAGCAAGAACATGTACGCCCTCGGCCTGCTGTGCTGGCTGTACTCGCGCCCCGCCGAGGGCACCCGGGCCTTCCTGGAGAAGAAGTTCGCCAAGAAGCCGGAGATTCTCGCGGCCAACCTCGCCGCCTTCGAGGCGGGCTGGTCGTTCGGCGAGACTACCGAGATCTTCTCGGTCCAGTACGAGGTCGCCAAGGCGTCGGATCTGCCCCAGGGCCGCTACCGCAACATCAGCGGAAATCCGGCCCTCGCCTACGGACTCATCGCGGCCTCGAAGCGATCGGGCCTGCCGCTGTTCCTCGGCTCGTACCCGATCACGCCGGCGTCGGACATCCTGCACGAGCTCGCACGCAACCATCGCTTCGGCGTCACGACCTTCCAGGCCGAGGATGAGATCGCGGGCATCGGCTCGGCGATCGGCGCGGCCTACGGCGGCGCCCTGGCCGTGACGACGACCTCGGGCCCGGGCATCGCCCTGAAGTCCGAGTCGATCGGCCTGGCGGTGTCGCTGGAGCTGCCCCTCATCATCATCGACGTCCAGCGCGGCGGGCCGTCGACGGGGCTGCCGACCAAGACGGAGCAGTCCGACCTCCTGCAGGCCATGTTCGGCCGCAACGGCGAGTCCCCGGTGCCGATCGTGGCCCCGCAGTCACCGTCGGACTGCTTCTATGCCGCGCTCGAGGCGGCCCGCATCGCCGTGGAGTACCGGACGCCGGTGTTCCTGCTGTCCGACGGCTACATCGCCAACGGCTCCGAGCCGTGGCGGGTTCCGGAGGTCGACGAGCTGCCGGTCATCGACCCGGCCTTCGCCACCGGCCCGAACCACGTGACCGACTCCGGCGAGGCGGTGTTCTGGCCCTACAAGCGCGACGAGGACACCCTCGCGCGGCCCTGGGCGATACCGGGCACCAAGGGCCTGGAGCACCGCATCGGCGGCCTGGAGAAAGCCGACGGCACGGGCAACATCTCCTACGACCCCGACAATCACGACCGCATGGTGCGGCTGCGCCAGGCCAAGGTCGACGCCATCGCGAAGACCATCCCCCCGCTGGAGGTCGACGACCCCGACGGCGACGCGCGCGTGCTCGTCCTCGGCTGGGGATCGACGTACGGCCCGATCGGTGCGGCATGCGAGATCACCCGCCGCACCGGGGCGAAGGTCGCCCAGGCGCACCTGCGGCACCTCAACCCCTTCCCGTCGAACCTCGGCGAGGTGCTGCGCTCGTACGACACGGTCCTGGTGCCCGAGATGAACCTCGGGCAGCTCGCCATGCTGCTGCGCGCCAGGTACCTCGTCGACATCCAGAGCATCACGCAGGTACGCGGGATGCCGTTCAAGTCCACCGACCTCGTCTCCGCCATCACCGCAGCAGTCCAGAGCCTGTGAGGATCCGATGACCACCTACCTCGATCTCATCCCCAAGACGGACGTTGAGCAGTCCGCCAAGGACTTCAAGTCCGACCAGGAGGTCCGCTGGTGCCCCGGGTGCGGGGACTACTCGATCCTGTCGAACGTGCAGGGCTTCCTGCCCGAACTGGGCCTGGCCCGCGAGAACATCGTCTTCGTCTCCGGCATCGGCTGCTCGTCCCGCTTCCCGTACTACATGAACACCTTTGGGATGCACTCCATCCACGGACGCGCGCCCGCCATCGCGACCGGCCTAGCGGTGAGCCGCCCGGACCTGTCGATCTGGGTCATCACCGGTGACGGCGACGCCCTGTCGATCGGCGGCAACCACCTCATCCACGCCCTGCGGCGCAACGTGAACCTGAAGATCCTGCTGTTCAACAACCGGATCTACGGCCTGACCAAGGGGCAGTACTCCCCCACCTCCGAGCAGGGGAAGATCACCAAGTCCACCCCCGAGGGCTCGCTCGACTACTCGTTCAACCCGGTGTCGCTCGCCCTCGGCGCCGAGGCGACCTTCGTCGCGCGGACGATCGACTCCGACCGCAAGCACATGACCGACGTCCTCCGGGCGGCCGCGAACCACGAGGGCACCGCGCTCGTCGAGATCTACCAGAACTGCAACATCTTCAACGACGGCGCGTGGGAGCCGCTGAAGGACGGCGACACCCGTGACGACGTCATGATGCGCCTCGTCGACGGCGAGCCAATCCGGTTCGGCAAGGACATGGAGAAGGGCGTGATTCGCACGGCGGACGGCCACATCGCCGTGGCGAACGTCGCCGAGGTCGGCGAGGACGCCGTCATCCGCCACGACGCGCACGCGAAGGATCCCGGCCTGGCGTTCGCCCTGTCGCGGCTGTCGAACCCCCGCACGCTGGAGAACACACCCATCGGGGTCTTCCGCGACATCGAGCGACCCAGCTACGACCGGCTCGTACGCGACCAGCTTGCCGAGGTGCAGGCCAAGCAGGGCACGGGGGACCTGCAGGCGCTGATCGACGGCGGAGACACCTGGATCGTCAGCTGACCCGTCTGCACCGTCCGGCCAGTCAGGCGGGCACCGGGGTACTCCTCGGCATCGTCGCCTACGGGCTGTGGGGTCTGTTCCCGCTCTACTTCAACCTGCTCGACCGGGTTCCTCCAGTCGAGGTCGTGGCCAACCGGGTCGTGTGGTCGCTCGTGTTCCTGCTGATCGTCATCACCGCGACCCGCTCCTGGGTCACGATCCTGCGCAGCACCAGATCCGCGCGCACGGTCGGCCTGCTGGCCCTCGCTGCCGCATTCCTCGCGGTCAACTGGGGTGTCTACGTCTACGCCGTCGAGTCCGACCAAGTCGTCGAGGCCTCCCTCGGCTACTTCATCAACCCCCTCGTCACGGTGGCCCTCGGAGTCCTCTTTCTGCGTGAGCGCCTGCGGCCCGCGCAGTGGACAGCCGTGGGCATCGCGGTGGCCGCCGTGGGCGTGCTCGGCGTAAGTTACGGGCGCGTGCCATGGATCAGCCTCGTGCTCGCCGTGTCGTTCGGCATCTACGGCCTGCTCAAGAAACAGGTGGGCATCGGCTCCGTCGCCAGCCTGACGATCGAGACCGCCGTCCTGGCCCCGCTGGCCGTCGTGGTGATCCTCGCCTTCGCCTCGCGCGGTGAGTCCGGCTTCACGACCGGTGACCCGATGATCGCGGTGCTGCTCGTGCTTCTGGGCCTGGTGACGGCCCTGCCACTGCTGGCCTTCGGCGGCGCCGCCACGCGGATGCCGCTGTCCACACTGGGACTGCTGCAGTACCTGACCCCCGTGCTCCAGTTCCTCCTCGGCGTCGTCGTGTTCCAGGAGGTCATGTCGACCGGCAGGTGGGTGGGCTTCGTGCTGGTCTGGGCGTCCCTGGTCATCCTGACGGTCGACGGACTGCGCCACACGCGCAGCAGGACGACGGCGCTCGAGGTCATCGAGCCCGACTGAGGCGGTCAGGCAGGGACCGGGCGGAGCGCGACGAGCACGAGGGCGGAGACGAGGAGCACCGGCACCAGCAGGAAGGCCGAGTGCACGCCCACGCTGCTCGCCAGCGCACCGAGGATGAATGGCGCCAGGCCGATCGCCGCGGTGGTGAAGGCGAGCGACAGGGCCGAGGCGCGGTCCGGGTTGTCGCCGGACGAGCGGATGATCCGCGCGATGCTGAGCGGCCAGACGAGAGCCAGGCCCAGCCCGGTCACGAATAGTGCGAGGAGGATGACGACGGTCTCCTGGACCGCCCACGCCACGAGGAACGCCGCCAGGCCGACGACGATCGAGACCTGCAGAAGGCGCTCGCTCGGCATGCGCTCGGTCAGCCGGATCCCGACCAGCCGGCCGAGGAAGATGCCCCCGAGGACGGTGCTGAGCCCGGCCGCCGCGGCCGCGGGACTCAGCCCGGCGCGTTCCCGGAGCAGGTCCACGCCCCACAGGCTGAGGCAGAACTCCGCACCGATGTAGAGCATGCCCGCCGTCAGTGCCCAGTAGGTGCGGGACGGCAGCGCCCCGCCCTCCTTGCGCATGCGCACCTCGCCGGCACCGCCGTAGACGGCGAGGCTCCGTCCCCGCCACAGCTCGATGACCGCGAAGGCGACGACCGCGACGAAGAGTCCGGCGCGCCAGCCCAAGGCGCTGGCGGCGGCAGCGCCCACCACGAGCGGGGCGAGCAGGCCCATGAGCGCGGCGAGGCTCAGGCTCTCGGTGAAGGCCGGCGGGCTCGCGGCACCCTGGTGCACCGCGATGAAGGAGTTCACGCCGACGACGACGATGTTGCCGAAGAAGCAGGTGATGAAGATCGTCCCGAGGGTCCCGCCCACCGGCATGCCCGGCCAGAGGTAGGCCGTGATGCACACCGCAGCACCGATGACCCCGACCCGCGCGACGACGCCGCGACCGAACCGGTGGCTCAACCGTGGCGTGACCAGGGCCCCGATGACGCCACCCAGCGCCAGCGCGGTGCTGTGCAGTCCCCCCAGCCATGCCGAGGTGCCCTGATCGTCGCGGAGCAGGGCGAGGCTGGCCCCGAAGCCGTAGACGAACCACGACCACGCGGCGATCGACGCGAACGAGACCAGCGTGGGTCGGTCGTGGACCGGGCGCGGGGCGGCATCCGCAGAGGCAGTGGACACCTCTGGACGGTATCAGTCATCTAGACGAATCGTCGGCGAAGTCAGCCGCGACTCGGCTGGCTCAACCCGTACGCGAGACCACGTAGTCGCAGAGCTGGGCCAGCACGTCCCTGGCTGGTCCGGCCGGAAGCCCGGCCAGCAGGTCCCGAGCGGCATCGGCCCAGCCGTGCGCCTCCTTGCGGGCCTCGATGACCCCGGGATGGGCGCGAAGGAGGGCCAGTGCCTCGGCATGCTCATCATCATCGGGCAGCGGTCGGCCCAGGAGGTCCTTCAGCCGGGCGTCCTGCGGATCGTCGCTCGCGAGCGCGATGAGGCCGGTCAGGGTGAGGATGCCCTCGCGCAGGTCCGTGCCCGGCGTCTTGCCGGACTGCAGCGACTCCGAGGTGATGTCGACGAGGTCGTCGGCGAGCTGGAACGCCACGCCGATCCGCTCGCCGAAGGCGGTCAGCAGCTCGACGTACTCTGCAGGCGCACCGGCCATGAGCCCGCCGTACCAGCCAGACGCGGCGATCAGGGAGCCCGTCTTGTCGGCCACGACCTCAAGGTGATGCTGCACCGGGTCCTGCCCGTCACGGGGCCCCACAGTCTCGCGGATCTGGCCGCGGCACAGCCGCTCGAAGGTGAGGGCCTGGATGCGCACGGCCTCCGGCCCGAGGTCGGCCAGGATCTTCGACGAGCGGGCGAAGAGGAAGTCGCCGGTGAGGATCGCGATCGTGTTGTCCCAGCGCGCGTTCGCCGACGGAGCACCCCGGCGCAGCTGGGCCTCGTCCATCACGTCGTCGTGGTAGAGCGTCGCAAGGTGCGTGAGCTCGACGACGACACCCGCCGGGACCACGCCCGGCGCGTCCGCGTCGCCGAACTGGGCGGCCACGAGGACGAGCAGCGGCCGGAACCGCTTCCCACCCGCGTCGACAAGGTAGCGGGAGGCATCGGCCACGAAGGGGTCGTCGCTTGCGACGGCCTCGCGCAGGCCGGACTCGACGAGGGCGAGCTGCCCGGCGAGGATCGCCTCCAGCCCGGCATCGGGCAGGGGGAGTCCCGTCAGGGCATCGCTCACTTCTTCACGCTACTACCGGATGAACACGCCCGCCTGCTCGAGCACGTCCAGCAGCCACTGGGGGAACACGCCCAGGGCGATGGTCAGGACCGCAGCAGTCGTCAGCGCGATGGTGGTGAAGGCCGAGGGGATCGCCACGGAGGCGGTGTCCTCGGTGGGCTTGGCGAAGTACATGAGGACGATCAGGCGCACGTAGAAGAAGGCCGCGATGATGCTGGCGACCACGCCGATGATGACCAGCCACGTTCCGCCGCTGGCGATGGCCGCGGTGAAGACGGCGAACTTCCCGACGAATCCGCTGGTGAGGGGGATGCCGGCCAGCGACAGCAGGAAGAGCGAGAACACGGCCGCGGTGAGAGGCGACTTGCGGCCCAGGCCCGCCCACGCCGCCATCGAGGTCGCCTCACCCGAGGCGTTGCGCACCAGGGAGACGACGGCGAACGTGCCGATGGTCGTGAAGCCGTAGGCGATCAGGTAGAAAAGCGAGCTGGCAAGGCCCTCGGGGGTCGCGGCGATCACGCCGATGAGGATGAAGCCCGCCTGCGCCACCGACGAGTACGCCAGCATGCGCTTCACGTCCGTCTGGGAGATCGCGACGATGGATCCCACGAGCATCGTCAGCGCCGCGATGATCCACAGCATCGGCGTCCAGTCCCAGCGCAGACCGCCGACCGCGACATACAGGACGCGGAGAAGGGCGCCGAACGCGGCGATCTTGACCGTTGCGGCCATCAGTGCGGTGACTGAGGTCGGGGCTCCCTGGTACACGTCGGGCGTCCACTGGTGGAACGGTACGGCGGAGACCTTGAACAGCAGGCCCACGATCACCAGCGCCACGCCGAGCGCCACGAGCGTGCCCTCGCTGGGCTTGGCCGTCAGCGCGTCGGAGATGGCCACGAATCCCACGGAACCGCTGTAGCCGTAGAGCAGGGCGGCGCCGTACAGGAAGAAGGCCGAGGAGAAGGCGCCGAGGATGAAGTACTTCAGGGCCGCCTCCTGCGAGAGCAGGCGACGACGTCGCGCCATGCCGGCCAGCAGGTACAGCGGCAGGGACATGACCTCAAGGGCCACGAACATGATCAGCAGGTCATTGGCGGCGACGAACACGAGCATGCCGGTGATCGCGAAGAGCAGGAAAGGCCAGACCTCGGTCTGCAGATAGCCCCGACGCGCGAACTGCTGCTCGTCGTCGGACCCGGGGAGGGCCGAGGCCCGGGGCGCGAAGGAGTCACCGACCGGGTCGATGGTCCGCTCGGCCATGAGCAGGGCGCCGAGCAGCGAGATGACCAGCAGCGCGGCCCACAGCAGCAGGGTGGGTCCATCGACCGCCACAGCGCCGGCGCCGGTGACCAGGCGTGTGCCGCGCAGGTCGATCGTCACGGCGAGGGCGGCGACGATCGAGCCGATGACCAGCACGAGCTGGGTCGGGCGGCGCCCGCGCCGCGGAACGAAGGCCTCGACGAGGACGGAGACGATGGCCGCCCCGAACATGATCAGGATGGGGGCGATCGCGTAGTAGTTGATCTCCGGAGGAGTGAACTCGGTCACGACGAGCCCCCTTCCGTCGTCGCGCCGGCTGATCGGATCTCCGGCTCGGGATCGGTGGCACCGATCGAGGTCATCACCTGGTCCACCGCCGGGTTGATCACGTCGGTGAGCGGGGCCGGGAAGAAGCCGAGGACGATGCTCAGCACCGCCACGGGCACCAGTGCGGTCACCTCACGGCCCTTCAGGTCGCCGATGCCCTCGAGCCCGGGCTTGAGCGGGCCGGTCATGGTCTTCTGGTAGAGCCGCAGGACGTACGCGGCCGTGATGACGATGCCGATCGTGGCCACGGCACCGACCCACAGGTACCGCTCGAAGGCGCCCAGCAGAACGAGGAACTCGCCGACGAACGACAGCATGCCCGGCAGCGCCAGTGACGACAGCGCTGCGACCAGGAAGAACCCGGCCAGCACAGGGGCCACGGAGTTCACACCCGAGTAGTCCGAGATCAGGCTCGAGCCGTGCCTGCGCGCGATCAGGAACCCGGCGGTGAGGAACAGCGCAGCCGTGGACAGGCCGTGGGCGACCATGTAGACGACCGAGCCGGACTGCCCCTGCGAGGTGAACACGAAGATGCCGAGCGTGATGAACCCGAAGTGGGACATCGACGAGTACGCGAACAGTCGCTTCATGTCGTGCTGCCGCAGCGCGAGCAGGGCCCCGTAGAAGATGCCGATCACGGCGAGGGCGATCACGATCGGTGCGTAGAACTCCGATGCCGCGGGGAAGATCTCCAGGCAGTACCGGATCATCCCGAATGTGCCCACCTTGTCGAGCACGCCGATAAGGAGCACCGACGTGCCGGGCCTGGCCTCGGCGGCGGCGTCCGGCAGCCACGTGTGGAATGGCCACAGCGGCGCCTTGATGGCGAAGGCGATGAAGAAACCGAGGAACAGCAGCTTCTGCAGATCGGGGTCGATCTCGATGCCGACAAGTGCGCCGAAGTCAAAGGTCCCGGTCCCGGTCACCTGGGCGGACACCACGTACAGGCCGATCAGGGCGGCCAGCATCAGCAGGCCGCCGACAAGGCTGTAGATCAGGAACTTGACCGCGGCGTAGGACCGCTGCGGCCCACCGAAGCGCCCGATCATGAAGTAGGTCGGAACCAGCATGACCTCGAAGAAGACATAGAAGAGGAACACGTCGGTGGCTGCGAAGACCCCGATCATGAGGGCCTCGAGGACGAGGATCAGCGCGAAGTAGCCCTTGACCGACCCGCCCGCCGCGGTGTCTGCCTCGTTCCATCCCGCCAGGATCACGATCGGGACCAGGGTGGCCGCCAGGGCGATGAGCACGAGGCTGATGCCGTCGATGCCGACCGAGTAGGAGATGCCGAAGGCCGGGATCCACGGATGGGACTCGACGAACTGGAAGCGCTCGGCGGAGGTCGCGGAGAACTGCAGCGCCACCGCGATCGTCAAGCCGAGGGTGACGAGGGAGAACAGGAGCGCGACCTGCTTGGCGAGCACGCCTCGGGCACGCGGCAGCAGCGCGACGACGATGCTCCCGACCAGGGGCACGACCATCAGGGTCGTCAGCCACGGGTAGTTCACGATGCCCTCACCAGGACCAGGGCGAGGACGACGAGAACGGCGCCTCCCACCATCGACAGTGCGTACGAGCGGACGAAGCCGGTCTGGTACCGGCGGAGCCGGGTGGACAGGGCGCCGACGAAGGCGGCCGATCCGTTCACCACCCCGTCGACGACCTTGGCGTCAAGCACCGCGGTGGCCCGGGCTGCGACGTAGGTGGGCTTGACGACGAGTGCGTCGTTCACCTGGTTGCCGTAGAGCTCCTCGCGGGCCGCGCGCGTGAGCCACGAGCCGCGGGGCTCCTCGATCGGGACCGGGCGCCGCCAGTACATGACGTAGGCGACGATCGCGCCCATGATCACGACCGTCAGGGAGATGGCGATCGTGGCTGCAGTCGACAGAGCCGCAGGCTTCGACTCGAAGCCGACCACCGGCTCGAGCCACGACTCGATGTCGCCCCAGAAGAGCAGGGCCATGCCGAGGAAGGTCGAGCCGAGGGCGAGGATGATGAGCGGGATCGTCATGACCTTGGGCGACTCGTGGGGATGCACGCCCTCCTCCCATCGAGCCTTGCCCAGGAAGGTCATGATGAACATGCGCGTCATGTAGAAGCCCGTGATGCCCGCGGCGATGACCAGCAGGACTCCCACGACCACGCCCTGCTCGAACGCCGCGTGGATGATCTCGTCCTTGGACCAGAAGCCCGAGAAGGGCGGGATTCCGAGGATTGACAGCCAGCCCGCGGCGAACGTGATGAAGGTGATGAACATGACGGTGCGCAGCGCGCCGTAGCGGCGCATGTTCACGTTGTCGTTCATGCCATGCATTACCGAGCCGGCACCGAGGAACAGGCCGGCCTTGAACACGCCGTGGGTCAGGAGGTGGAAGATGCCGAAGACGTACCCGATCGGTCCGAGGCCCACCGCCGCGACCATGTAGCCGATCTGGCTCATGGTCGATCCGGCGAGCGACTTCTTGATGTCGTCCTTGGCTGAGCCGATGATCGCGCCCATGAACACAGTGATCACGCCGACGACGATGACCGCGGTCGCCGCGAGCTCCGCGATGTCGAAGATCGCGTTGCTGCGGGTGATCAGGTAGACGCCTGCGGTGACCATGGTGGCCGCATGGATCAGGGCGGAGACCGGGGTCGGGCCCTCCATCGCGTCGAGCAGCCAGGCCTGGAGAGGGAACTGTGCGGACTTGCCCGCTGCCGCCAGCAGGAGCAGAAGGCCGATCGCGTTGAGGGTGCCCTGGCTGGCCTCATCGGCGGAACCGAATACCCCCTCGAAGCTGACCGTTCCGAAGGTGACGAACATCAGCATGATCGCCAGGCTCAGGCCCACGTCGCCCACCCGGTTGATGACGAACGCCTTCTTCGCGGCCGCCGCAGCCGATGGCTTGTACTGCCAGAAGCCGATCAGCAGGTAGCTGGCGAGGCCGACGCCCTCCCAGCCGACGTAGAGCAGGAGGTAGTTGTTTGCCAGCACCAGGATGAGCATCGCGGCGACGAAGAGGTTGAGGTAGCCGAAGAACTTGCGACGGTCCCGATCGTGGGACATGTATCCGATCGAGTACACGTGGATGAGCGCACCCACGGTCGTGATGAGCAGCACGAACACCATCGACAGCTGGTCGAGCTGGAAGGCCATGTCCGCCTGGAAGTCCCCGACGACGAGCCACGAGTAGAGGTTCTGCTCCACCGTGCGCTGCTCCGGGGAGACCTGCAGCATCTCCCAGAGCATCACCCAGCCGAGCACAGCGGAGGCGCTGACCGTCAGGACGCCGAGGTACGGGCCCCATGAGTTGGTACGGCGCCCGGCGCACAGCAGGATCACGGCCCCGGCCAGGGGCAGGGCGATGAGCAGCCAGATGAGGGAGAACACCCCCTCAGCGGGCATCAACTCGGTCACGGCAGTCCTATCGATCGTCGGGGGTGGGGGATGTCAGTACTTGAGCAGGTTCGGTTCGTCGATGGACGCCGAGCGGCGGGTGCGGAAGATGGTCACGATGATGGCCAGGCCGACCACCACCTCCGCCGCGGCGACGACCATCACGAAGAAGGCGACCGTCTGCCCGTCGAGGTTGCCGTTCATGCGGGCGAAGGCCACGAACGCCAGATTCGCAGCATTGAGCATCAGCTCGACGCTCATGAACACGACGATCGCATTGCGTCGCACCAGGACGCCGACGGCCCCGATGCTGAAGAGCACCGCCGAGAGGAGCACGTAATTGGCCGGGTTCATGACTGCCTCCCCTCCGGCAGGTCGGTCTCGCCCTCGCTGATCTGGCGAACCTCGTCGATGTCGACCCGGTCGAGTGGCCGCTCGTCGCCACGCACTCGGACCGGCGCCGGGACGCTCAGCTCGCTGATCCCGCCGTCCGGCAGCAGCGCAGGGGTGTCGACCGCGTTGTGCCGGGCGAACACGCCCGGTGTGGGCAGGTTGCCCGGGTGGCCACCGCTGCGGAAGCGCTCGATCGAGAGCTCACGCTGGCTGAGCAGCGCCTTCCAGCGGTCCCGGTGTGCGAGGACCATCGCGCCCATGGCGGCCGTGATGAGGAGCGCCGACGTGAGCTCGAAGACAATGAGGTACTGGATGAAGATCACGTGGGCGATGCCCTGGACGTTGCCGCCGTACTCGTCGTTGGCTGCGGTGACGCCCACTGGTGAGACCTCTGTCAGCGCACTGCCGACTCCCCAGACCAGCAGGATCGCGAACCCCACCGCCAGCAGGATGGAGGCGATGCGCTGGCCCTTGATGGTCTCGATCAGGGAGTCCGATGCGTCGACGCCCACAACCATCAGGACGAACAGGAACAGCATCATCACCGCGCCGGTGTAGACGATGATCTGCACCATCCCGAGGAAGGGTGCCGAGTTCGCGACGTAGAGGATCGCGAGGTTGATCATGGTCAGCGCGATCCACAGGGCGCTGTGCACCGCCTTGCGGGAGAGGATCATGCCGAGCGCGCCCGCCACTGCAAGCGTGGCGCAGACCCAGAACACCGCCTGCTCCCCGACATTGGTCTCGGTGGCCGTCTCGGCCAGGGGGATGATCACGCCGACTCCTCCTGTGCCACCCGGGTGGTCACCTGCTCGGGCGAGGCGCCCGTGACCTTGTTCGCGTAGTAGTCGCGCTCCGTCGTGCCGGGGTACATCTCGTGCGGCGGGGCCACCATGCCGGGAAGGAGCGGGGCCAGGAGGTCCTCCTTCTCGTAGATCAGCTTGGCGCGCGAGTCATCGGCGAGCTCGTACTCGTTCGTCATCGTCAGCGCACGGGTCGGGCACGCCTCGATGCACAGTCCGCACAGGATGCAGCGCAGGTAGTTGATCTGGTAGACCCGGCCGTAGCGCTCCCCCGGCGAGAACCGCTCCTCGTCGGTGTTGTCCGCGCCCTCGACGAGGATGGCGTCGGCCGGGCAGGCCCAAGCGCACAGCTCGCAGCCGACGCACTTCTCGAGGCCGTCGGCCCAGCGGTTGAGCTGGTGGCGTCCGTGGAATCGGGGAGCGGGAGGGACCTTCTGCTCGGGGTACTGCTCGGTGACGACCTTCTTGAACATCGTCAGGAAGGTGACGCCGAACCCGCGCACCACCTGGGGCAGCTCAGCCATTCCGATCCTCCTCCGGGTCGTCGATGCCCGACGTGTCGGATGCTGTGATCACGGGCTGCTCCTGGACGACGGTGGTCCCTGCCGCAGCGGCCCGGCGGGACGTGTAGCTGAAGGACTGGCCGGGCATCGGCGGCACCGGGAACCCGCTCTCCAGCGGATCGAACGGGGCGGCAGCCGCCGCCTCGTCGGCCTCGTCCTGGGCTCGCTGGCGACGGTCCTGGCGCGACTGCACGATCCACGAGGCGAGCAGCAGCAGGACGATGAGGACCGCTCCTGCGATGAGGATCTCCGTGGTGGAGAAGGACACGTCCTCGCGCAGCAGACGCGCTACGGAGACGACCATGATCCAGCCGATGGAGACCGGGATGAGCACCTTCCAGCCGAACCGCATGAACTGGTCGTAGCGCATCCGCGGAAGGGTGCCGCGCAGCCAGATGAAGATGAAGATGAAGATCTGCACCTTGAGCAGCCACCAGAGCATCGGCCACCAGCCGGAGTTGGCGTCGGCCCACAGCGAGAGGGGCCAGGGGGCGAGATACCCGCCGAGGAACAAGGTGACCGCCATTGCGGAGACCGTGACCATGTTGATGTACTCGGCCAGGAAGAACAGCGCGAACTTCAGCGACGAGTACTCGGTGTGGAAACCGCCCACGAGTTCGCCCTCGGCCTCGGGGAGGTCGAAGGGGGCGCGGTTGGTCTCACCGACCATGGCCGTGCAGTAGATGAGGAACGACGGCAGCAGGATCACTGCGAACCAGATGGGCTCCTGTGCGATGACGATCTCGGACGTCGACATCGACCCGGCGTAGAGGAACACCGCGACGAACGACAGCCCCATGGCGATCTCATACGAGATCATCTGGGCGCTCGACCGGAGGCCGCCGAGGAGCGGATAGGTCGAGCCCGAGGCCCAGCCGCCCAGCACGATGCCGTAGATGCCGATGGAGGCGATCGCAAGGACGTACAGCACCGAGACCGGGAAGTCGGTGAGCTGCAGCGGCGTCATGACGCCGAAGATCGAGACCTCCGGACCGAACGGGATCACGGCGAAGGCGAGGAACGCCATGGTCGCCGAGATGACCGGGGCGAGCCAGTAGACGGCCACGTGGGCCGACTTGGGGATGATCTCCTCCTTCAGGGCCAGCTTGATGCCGTCCATCAGGGACTGCAGGAGGCCCTGCGGGCCGACCCGGTTGGGCCCGATGCGGTTCTGCATGCGGGAGACGACACGACGCTCCCACCAGATGGTGAACAGGGTCAGCAGCACGAGCATGACGAAGATGGCGAGGACCTTCAGCAGGACCAGCCACCACGGATCGACGCCGAAGAGCCCGAACTGGGAGTCGCTCATGCCGTGCCTCCTGGGGAGAGCCGTACGCCCGACCCGGGCACCGCGCCGAGATCAGCGTGGATGTGGCAGCCCGGGGAGTTCATCGGCACCCACACGACGCCGTCGACCACGTCGCCGACCTCGACGGGCAGCGTGATCGATCCACCAGGCCCGGTGACCGTCACGCTCTCCCCGACTCCCGCAGCCGTCGCGGCCGAGACGAGGGCAACGGTCGGGCGTGCCGTCGCCGCGAGGTGCGGCTCACCGTCCTGCATGAGGCCGGAGTCCAGCAACTGGCGCCACGAGGCGAGGACGGTGGCGTCGGTCGACGCCGCGGGGGCCACGCTCGGGGCCTCGCCGCGCGCACCTGTCCACGGGCCGAGGGACCCCATCTCCGCGCGGATGGCGCGCACGTCGGCCGGCATGCGCACGTCCATCGCGTCGGCGATCATCGCCAGCACCCGCGCGTCCGACATCGTGAGGGCATCGCGCAAGACCTGCTCGAACGGACGCGGCCGGCCCTCCCAGTCCAGGAAGGTGCCCGCCTTCTCGGTCACCGCCGCGACCGGCAGGATCACGTCGGCCCGCTCGGTGACGGCCGAGTGGTGGTTCTCCAGCGACACGACGAACCCGACGGCGTCAATCGCCTCCTGCGCTCCACGGGGATCGGCGTAGTCCGAAAGCTCCACGCCGCCGACGAGCAGCGCCCCGAGCTGGCCGTCGCGGGCCGCGGCGAGCAGGGAGTCGCCGGACCGTCCGCGCTGTGCCGGCAGGTCCGTCGGCGCGATGCCCCACGCGCGGGCGACGTCGGCGCGAGCCGACGCGTCCGACAGCGGTCGGCCACCCGGAAGCAGGCCCGCGAGGGCTCCAGCATCGAGTGCACCGCGCTCACCGGCGCGACGTGGCACCCACGCCAGCCCGGCACCCGTGCTTCGCGCCAGGGCGGCTGCTGCGGACAGTGCCCCGGCCGAGCCGGCAGCCCGCTCGCCGACAAGGACGACCGCACCGGGCTGGGCCAGCAGTGCCCGCACGTCGTCGGGCAGGGCCGCCAGCACCGCGCCCTCGCCCCCGGGCCTGGCAGGCAGCAGGCGTCCGCGCACCTTGCCGAGCCCGGGCGAGCGCACCGCACCGATCGAGACGACAGGGGTTCCGTTCCGCGCGGCCTTGCGCAGGCGCAGCTGCAGGATCGGCGACTCGTCCTCCGGCTCGAGGCAGACGAGCAGCACGACAGGCGCCGACTCCAGCGCCTCGTAGGTCACCGACACAGGAGTGCCGGCGACCACGGCGGCAAGGAAGGCGTCCTCCTCCACGGAGGTCTGGCGCACCCGGAAGTCGATGTCGTCGGTGGCCAGGGCGGTGCGGGCGATGCGGGCATACGCGTAGGCGTCCTCGACGGTGCTGCGACCGCCGACGAGCACGCCCACCCGGCCGCGCGCAGCAGCGAGCCCGCGTGCGGCGGCATCGATGGCCTCGGGCCAGGATGCGACGCGCAGCTCGCCGTTCTCGCGGATCATCGGGCTCTCCAGGCGCCCGTGCACCTGGTAGGCGAACGCGAAGCGGCCCTTGTCGCAGTTCCAGTCCTCGTTGACCTGCGGGTCGTCCCATGCGAGTCGCCGCGTGACGACACCACGGCGGTAGTCGGTGCGCAGCGAGCAGCCGGACGCGCAGTGCTCGCAGGTCGTGGGCACTGAGACGAGGTCGAAGGGCCGCGAGCGGAACCGGTACGACGCGCTGGTCAGCGCACCCACCGGGCAGATCTGCACGACGTTTCCGGAGAAGTACGACTCGAAGGGCGTGTCATCAGCGGTGCCGACGATCTGCTTGGCGCCCCGCTGCAGCAGTTCGAGCGACGGATCGCCGGCGATCTGCTCTGCGAATCGCGTGCAGCGCGCGCAGGACACGCAGCGCTCGCGGTCGAGGAGGACCTGTGCACTGACGTTGACCGGCTTCTCGAACTCTCGCTTCTCGCCGTCGAAGCGCGACTCGGCGCGGCCCACCGTCATCGCCTGGTTCTGCAGCGGGCACTCACCGCCCTTGTCGCACACCGGGCAGTCGAGCGGGTGGTTCAGCAGCAGGAACTCCATGACGCCCTCCTGGGCCGCGCGCGCGACCTCGGATGCGTACTGCGTGCGGACGTTCATGCCGTCGGTGAGCACCTGTGCGCAGGCGGGCTGCGGCTTGGGCATGCCCTCGACCTCGATGAGGCAGGCGCGGCAGGCAGCAACAGGGTCGAGCAGGGGGTGGTCGCAGAAGCGTGGGATCTCGATGCCGAGCTGCTCCGCGGCCCGGATCACCAGCGTGCCCTTGGGCACGCTCATCTCGACGCCGTCGATGATGACGGCGATCAGGTCGGTCGGCATCGCGACGTCGGATCCGGGCCCGCTGTTGCTGGTGACGGTCATCGCGCTGCCGCTCCCGAGAACACATATGCGCTCGCCGGGTCGAACTGCTCGTCGACCGGCGTCGTGGTGGCCGCGACGAACTCGTCACGGAAGTACTTCAGGGCCGAGGGGTACGGGGTCGCGGCGGCATCCCCGAGGGCGCAGAACGAACGGCCCGCGATCTGGTCGCACAGGTCGACCAGCGTCTCCATCTCACGCTCGCTGCCGTGGCCGTGCTCGAAGCGCTCGAGCGTGCCGGTGATGAAGTACGTGCCCTCGCGGCACGGGGTGCACTTGCCGCACGACTCGTGCTTGTAGAACTCCAGCCAGCGGGTCACCGCCTTCACGACGCTCACGGTGTCGTTGAACACCATGGGGGTGCCCGTCCCCAGCATCGTCCCCGCTTCGGCCATGGCTTCATACGTCATCGGGACATCGAGATGGTCGGCCGTCAGCAGCGGCACGGACGAGCCGCCCGGAAGCCAGAACTTGACATCGCGCCCGTCGAGCATGCCGCCCGCGTAGTCGAGCAGCTCGCGCATCGTGATGCCGAGCGGAGCCTCGTAGATCCCGGGCCGGTTGACGTGGCCGGACACCGCGAACACCTTGAAGCCGGGCGACTTCTCTGTGCCGAACTGCCGGAACCACTCGACGCCGCGGCCGACGATGTAGGGGATGTTGCAGATGGTCTCGACGTTGTTGATGACGGTGGGCGATGCGTACAGGCCCGCCACCGCCGGGAAGGGCGGCTTCAGTCGCGGCTGCCCGCGGAACCCCTCGAGGGAGTCCAGTAGGGCCGTCTCCTCGCCGCAGATGTAAGCGCCGGCGCCGGCATGCACGACGACGTCGAGGTCGAAGCCACTGCCCGCGATGTCGCGGCCGATCAGCCCAGCCTCGCGGGCCTCGCGGATGGCGAGGGCGACCCGGCGGATGGCCTCCGGCACCTCTCCGCGGATGTAGATGAACGCGTGGTTCGCGCGGATCGCGTACGACGTGATGATGACCCCCTCGATGAGGGAGTGGGGGTTGGCGATCATGATCGGGATGTCCTTGCAGGCACCCGGCTCGGACTCGTCGGCGTTCACGACGAGGTAGTGGGGCTTGCCGTCGTTCTGCGGCACGAAGCTCCACTTCAGGCCGGTGGGGAACCCTGCGCCGCCCCGGCCGCGCAGGCCGGAGTCCTTGACCATGCCGATGAGCGCGTCGGGATCCTGCTTCAGCGCCGAGGCGAGGGCGGTGTATCCGCCGTGCCGGCGGTAGCCCGCAAGGGTGAACAGCTCGGGGTCGTCCCAGTGCTCGGTGATGACCGGGGTCAGCGGAGTCATCGGCCCTCCTGTGCAGTGGTCGGTGCGGCCATGCCGCGCTCCTTGGCCAGGCTCAGCCCGGCGAGCATCTTGGCATCGACCGGGGTCCCCTCGGCGGCAAGGCCGTCGTCCGGGAAGGCCAGCGAGCGCTCCGTGTCGCGCCAGGTGCGGATGACGGGGCCGCGCGTGGATCGGACCGTCTCGCCGCGCTCGAGCCGGTCGACCACGTCGACGGCCGACGTGGGGGTGACGTCGTCCATGAACTCCCAGTCGACGGTCATCACGGGTGCGTGCGTGCAGGCGGCCTGGCACTCGATCCGCTCGAGCGTGAACCGGCCGTCCGGGGTCGTCTGGTCGTGGCCCACGCCGAGCCGCTCGCTCAGCGCCTCGTACACGGCGTCGCCGCCCAGCAGGCCGCAGAGCGTGTTGATGCACACGCCGATGTGGTGGGCGCCGCCGGGTGAGCGCCGGTACATCGTGTAGAAGGACGCGACAGCCGTCGCCTCGGCAGGGCTCACGCCCGCCAGCTCTGCGCAGGCATCGATGCCGTCGGGGGTCACCTCGCCGTCGAGGCTCTGCATGAGGTGGAGCATCGGCATCAGTGCCGAGCGGGGCCGGGGGTACCTGGCCACAAGCTCCTCGAGCTGCGCGCGCGTGGTCTCGCTGATCGACATGTCGCTCCTCGCCCTACCGGTCCACGCCGCCCATGACGGGATCGATGCTCGCGACCGCGGCGATCACGTCGGAGATCATGCTGCCCTCGCACATCGCGGCCATCGACTGCAGGTTGGTGAAGGACGGGTCGCGGAAGTGCACCCGGTAGGGCCGCGTGCCGCCATCGCTGACGATGTGGCAGCCGAGCTCGCCCTTGGGCGACTCGACAGCCGCGTAGACCTGGCCCGCCGGGACGCGGAATCCCTCGGTGACCAGCTTGAAGTGATGGATCAGGGCCTCCATCGACTCCGACATGATCTCCTTGATGTGCTCGAGGGAGTTGCCCTGCCCGTCGCTGCCGATCGACAGCTGCGCGGGCCACGCGATCTTCTTGTCCTCGACCATGACCGGGCCCGGTGCGAGCCGGTCGAGCGCCTGCTCGACGATGCGCAGCGACTGCTCCATCTCCTCGATGCGGATGAGGAAGCGGCCGTAGACGTCGGCGGTGGTCTTCGTGATGACGTCGAACTCGTAGTTCTCGTAGCCGCAGTAGGGCTGCGACTTGCGCAGGTCGTGAGGGAGGCCGGTCGAGCGCAGGCACGGCCCGGTGATGCCGAGGGCCATGCAGCCGGCGAGGTCGAGGTATCCCACACCGACGGTGCGACCCATCCAGATGGAGTTGTCGACGAGCAGGTCCGCGGTGTCCTTGAGGCGCTTGCGCAGCAGGGGGATGGTCTCGCGGATCTTCTGCGCACCGTCGGCGGGGAGGTCCTGGGAGACACCGCCCGGACGCACGTAGGCGCTGTTCATGCGCAGGCCGGTCACCATCTCGAAGATGTCGAGGACCAGCTCGCGCTCGCGGAAGCCGAACTCCATGGCCGTCAGCGCGCCGAGCTCCATGCCGCCGGTCGCAAGAGCCACGAGGTGGGAGGAGATCCGGTTGAGCTCCATCATCATCACGCGGATGACGTTCGCGCGCTCAGGGATCTGATCCGTGATGCCGAGCGCCTTCTCGACGGCGAGGCAGTACGCCGTCTCGTTGAACATCGGGGTCAGGTAGTCCATGCGGGTCACGAAGGTGACGCCCTGGACCCACGACCGGAACTCCATGTTCTTCTCGATGCCCGTGTGCAGGTAGCCGATGCCGGCGCGGGCCTCCGTGACGGTCTCGCCGTCGATCTCGAGGATCAGCCGGAGGACACCGTGCGTGGAGGGATGCTGCGGGCCCATGTTGACGACGATGCGGTCGTGCTCGCCCTCGGCCGCCGGCAGCACCGAGTCCCAGTCACCGCCTGAGACGGTGTAGATGCGCCCCTCGGTCGTCTCGTACGAGCCGGCGTAGCTGTCGGCCTCGGGAGCATCGGCGCTGGTGAAGGTGACGTTGTCGGTCGACATCAGTGGTACGACCTCCGCTGATCCGGTGGTGGAATGGTGCCGCCCTTGAACTCCACGGGGATGCCGCCGAGCGGGTAGTCCTTGCGCTGCGGATGGCCAGGCCAGTCGTCGGGCATCATGATCCGCGTGAGGGCGGGATGGCCCTCGAACACGATGCCGAAGAAGTCCCAGGTCTCGCGCTCGTGCCAGTCGCAGGTCGGATAGACCGCGACGAGGGACGGGATGACCGCATCGCCGTCAGGTACCGCTACCTCGACCCGCACCCGACGGTTGTGGGTGATCGACAGGAAGTGGTAGATCGCGTGCAGTTCACGGCCCGCCTCGCCGGGGTAGTGCACGCCGTCGACTCCGAGGCACATCTCGAACCGGAGCCCGGGCTCGTCGCGCAGCAGCGTGGCGAACGGGACCAGGTGCTCGCGGCCCACGTGGTACGTGATCTCGTCGCGGTGGATGACGACCTTCTCGATCACCTCGCCGGCCGGCAGGCCATGGGCCCTCAGCGCCAGCTCGAGCTCGTCGGACACCTCGTCGAACCAGCCGCCGAAGGGCCGGTGTGCCGGACCGGGCAGGACGATCGGCTCGACAAGGCCACCGAATCCGCTGGTGTCGCCCGCACCCGTCGCGCCGAATGCTCCGTGGCGGACACCGATGATGTCGAGCTGCTCGACACCCTGCGGCACAACCGAGGCGGTGGGCTCGCTCATCGCATGAGGCCTTTCAACTCCAGGGTCGACGGCGCGGTGAGGGCAACCGCCTCGAGCTCGATGACCTCGTCGCGGCGGTTCACGCCGAGCTTGGTGTCCTGGATCTTGTCGTGCAGCTTCAGGATCGCGTCGAAGAGCATCTCCGGCCGGGGCGGGCAGCCGGGCAGGTAGATGTCGACCGGTACGACGTGGTCGACGCCCTGGACGATCGCGTAGTTGTTGAACATGCCGCCGCTCGATGCACACACGCCCATGGCGATGACCCACTTGGGATTCGGCATCTGGTCGTAGATCTGGCGCAGCACCGGCGCCATCTTCTGGCTCACGCGGCCAGCGACGATCATCAGGTCCGCCTGGCGCGGCGAGGCGCGGAAGACCTCCATGCCGTAGCGCGCAATGTCGAAGCGGGGTCCACCCGCTGCCATCATCTCGATCGCGCAGCACGCCAGTCCGAAGGTCGCGGGCCACAGGGATCCCTTGCGGGCGTACCCGGCGAACTTCTCGACCGTCGTCAGCAGGACGCCCGACGGCAGTGCCTCCTCAAGGCCCACGGCTCCCCTACTCCCACTCGAGTCCGCGCCGACGCCACACGTAGACGTAGACGACGAGGACGGTGATGATGAACAGGAACATCTCGATGAGCCCGAACAGCGCGAGCTGGTCGAACGCGACCGCCCACGGGTACAGGAACACGATCTCGATGTCGAAGACGATGAACAGCATCGCGGTCAGGTAGTACTTGACGGGGAAGCGACCGCCGCCGATCGGCTGGGGCGTCGGCTCGATACCGCACTCGTACGCGTCGTACTTCGCGCGGTTATATCGCTTGGGTCCGCTGAACGTCGCAGCGACGACGGAGAAGGCGGCGAATCCGAAGGCCAGCAGGCCGAGCACGAGGATCGGGGTGTAGACGTTCAAGCCCGGATCTCCTCACGAATTGCGCACTTGTGAAACTCTTCACGACCGGTCACAGCATAGTGGGGGTCCGTCCGGGTCAGGACCCGCCCGCCCCCCTGCGCGCCGGTCAGGCCGCACGCCGCCCGGCATGCAGCGCGACGATGCCGCCGGTGAGGTCGCGCCACCGCACTCCCTCGAATCCCGCCCGGCCGAGCTCGGCCGCCAGGGCCCGCTGATCGGGCCACGCGCGGATCGACTCGGCGAGGTACACGTAGGCGTCCGGGTTCGACGACACCCGTCGCGCGATCGCCGGCAGGGCACCCATCAGGTACTCGGTGTACACCGTGCGGAACGGCGCCCAGCTCGGGTGCGAGAACTCGCACACCACGAGCCGTCCGCCCGGGCGCAGCACCCGGTGCAGCTCGGCAAGGCCTCGGGTGCGGTCATGGATGTTGCGCAGCCCGAAGGAGATCGTGGCCGCGTCGAACACCCCGTCGGCGAATGGCAGCCGCATGCCGTCGCCCGCCACGAACGGCAGCCCGGGATGGCGACGCCGCCCCACGCGGAGCATGCCGAGCGAGAAGTCCACAGGCACGACGGTCGCGCCCGCAGCGGCGAAGGGGACGCTCGACGTCCCCGTGCCCGCCGCAAGATCCAGCACCCGCTCCCCCGGCTGCGGATCGACCGCCCGCACCACAGCGGCACGCCAGCGGCGCGTCTGGCCCAGCGCGAGCACGTCATTGGTGACGTCGTAGCGCTCGGCCACCTCGTCGAACATCGCGGCGACGTCGCCCGGGGACTTCTCCAGATCGGCTCGAACCACACGCCGATCCAACCACTCGTCGTCGAGCCCCGCGCGCCGCGCTTCGGACATCCCGCGCGCTGCGCTTCGGACATCCCGCGCGCCGCGCTTCGGACATGCCGCACCCGCACGGTGCCCCTACCCTTGACCCGTGACCTCTCCCGCTGCGGACGCTCCGTCGCGCGGGGGCTTTCCCTCCCCCTCTGTCGCCGGCCGCCTGGCCGTGGTCACGCGACCCATCGCAGATCCGGCGAACCTGCTCGCCCACCTGCCGCTCACCGACCCCGTCGCCTGGGTCCGCAACGGCGAGGGGCTCATCGGCTGGGGGGTGGCCGCGCGGCTGGAGGTACGCGGGCCGGAGCGGTTCAGCCGCACGCAGCGCTGGTGGTCGACCCTGTGCTCGTCGTTCGACGTGGACGACACGGTGAGCATGCCGGGGACAGGTCCGGTCGCGTTCGCGTCCTTCTCGTTCGACGACGAGCGGGCGACCTCGGTGGTGGTCCTGCCGAAGGTCGTCGTGGGCCGACGCGCGGGGCAGGCGTGGATCACGTCGATCGCGGAGTCGGACGCCGTCGCCACGACCCTTCCCCCAGCCTCGGTGCCGCAGGCGCCGTCGGACGTGCGCTGGCACGAGGGCGCGCGCAGCGCACAGGAGTGGAAGTCCGTGGTGAGCGAGGCGGTCCGGCGCATCAACGCCGGCGAGCTCGACAAGGTGGTCCTCGCGCGCGACATCGTCGGAGAGTTCGACGAGCCGCTGGACCCGCGTTACCTGCTGACGCGGCTGGCCGAGGACTACCCGTCCACGTGGACCTTCTGCGTCGACCACCTGATCGGCGCCACGCCCGAACTGCTCGTGCGGCGCACCGGCGACCTCGTCACCAGCCGGGTCCTCGCCGGGACCGTGCGCCGCCGCGGGAGCACCGACGATGCCGGCCTGGCCCGCGCCCTTCTCGCCAGTGACAAGGACTCCATCGAGCACGAGTACGCCGTGCGCTCCGTCGCCAAGGCCCTGGCCGCGCACTGCACCGACCTCGAGGTGCCCGACCGTCCACGGGTCCTGGAACTGGCCAATGTGCAGCACCTGGCGACCGACGTGACCGGTCGCCTCGCTGACGAGGCGCCGGTGCTCGCGCTCGCGGCCTCGCTGCATCCCACCGCAGCTGTCTGCGGCACGCCGACCGAGCGCGCGTTCACCATGATCCGCGAGCTCGAGGGCCTGGACCGCGGTCGCTACGCCGGCCCGGTGGGGTGGTTCGACCGTCACGGCGACGGAGAGTTCGGCATCGCCCTGCGCTGTGCGGAGATCGACGCGGACGCGGGCATGCTCCGCGCCTTCGCCGGATGCGGCATCGTCGCGGGATCGGACCCTGACGACGAACTCGCCGAGTCGTCCGCCAAACTCGAGCCGATCCGCAGCGCCGTTCGTTGAGCGCTGCCCCACCCACCGGAAGACGAGGATCACCGTCGATGCGAGCACTCGTACTCCCCCGTCTCGACGGACCTTCGGCCATGGCCGTCGAGGAGGTCCCTGAGCCCACGCCTGCGCCCGGCACGGTGCTCATCGGGACCAGCGCGGCAGGGCTGGCCTTCCCCGACCTGCTGCTGAGCCGGGGCCGTTACCAACTGCGGCCCGAGCCGCCGTTCATCCCCGGGTGCGAGGTCGCCGGCATCGTCCTCGACGCGCCCGACGGCAGCGGGCTCGACGTCGGCCAGCGGGTGGCCGCGTACCCGCAGCTCGGCGGCTTCGCCGAGCAGGTGCGCGTGGACGCGGACCGCGTGCTCCCGATCCCCGACGACTTGGACCTCGCGACCGCCGCGGGCATGCCGATCAACTACCTGACGATGCAGTTCGGGCTGACCGTGCGAGGGCGCCTGGCCGAGGGCGAGAGCGTGCTCGTCCATGGCGCCGGCGGCGGGCTCGGGCTTGCGGCGATCCAGGTGGCGCGCGCCGGCGGGGCCAGGGTCATCGCCGTCGCCTCCTCCGAGGACAAGCGCGCGGCAGCGCTCGAGGCAGGGGCCGACGCGGCGATCCCGGCCGAGGGCTTCCGCGATGCCGTCCAGGAGGCGACCGGGGGCCACGGGGTTGACATCGTCGTCGATCCGGTGGGCGGCGATCGGATGACCGACTCGCTGCGCTCCCTGCGCGCGTGCGGGCGACTGCTCGTGCTCGGCTTCACGTCCGGCGAGATCGCCGAGGTGCGGACCAATCGCCTGCTGCTGAACAACCTCGACGTCGTGGGCGTGGGGTGGGGCGCCTACGCCTACCCGCGTCCCGGGTACATGCGCCAGCAGTGGCAGGACCTCATGGCGTCGTTCGCGGCCGCAGGCATCACGCCGGTACCGCCTCGCGTGGTCCCGCTGGATGACATCCCCGCCGAACTCGAAGCGATGGAGCGGCGGAGCCTGACGGGCAAGGTCGTCGCCTCGCTGCAGGGCTGAGCGGACGCGACTTCCGGCAGGTCAGGCGTACTCGAGCGCCGAGCCCACGGCACGCTGGACGTCGGCCAGCACCTGCGCCTCGCGCTCGCGCGAGCACGTGCGCGCGACGATGATCCGCACCCCGCCCGTGCCGAGGGCGTCCTCAAGCGCGGCGTCGAGAGCGTCTGCGGTCTCGACGACCACCGCCGGCAGCCCTGCAGCGTGCGCGACCGCCGCGATGTCGATGCCGAGCGGATTGCCGAAGACGCGCTCGAAGACCGATGCAGGAACGACCTGCGCAGGCTCGAGCGAGGAGAAGATGCCGCCCCCGTCGTTGTCGACGACGACGATGACGAGGTCGGGGCGCTCCTCCTCCCCCGGGACGAGCAGGCCGTTGCTGTCGTAGAGGAACGTCTGGTCGCCGAGCAGCGCGATCGCACCGGCTCCACCCCCACGCTGCAGCGCACCGGCCGCCCCCCAGGCCGTCGACACGCATCCGTCGATCCCGGACGTGCCGCGATTCGCGAGCACGACGGCGTCCTGGACGGTGTTCGCGGCGAACGAGCCCATATGACGCGCCGGCCACGATGCGCCGACGAAGAGCATCCCGCCGTCCGGCACCTGCGCAGCAGTGCGCCGAGCGACATGCATGCCCGTCAGCAGGTCGTCCGTCGACGACATCGCCGTCTCGATCGCCGCGGCGGCGAGCACGTCGGCGCGCTGCCAGGACTGCAGCCAGTCCTCGTCGATCTCCGCCTCGACCGGTGGCAGAGGCACCGACGCGACGACGATGTCCGCCGACCTGGTGGGGTCGCTCCACTGGGGCCGCGTGTCGACCGCGATGTGCAGACTGGCGCGGCCGATCATCCTCAGCACGGAGCGGTAGAGCCCGACGCGACCCACCGTAAGGACGAGGTCCGGCACGTGCGCATCCGCGAAGGACTCGTCAGCCAGCAGAAGGGGTGCGTGGCTGAGCGCGGTGCTGCAGCCGGCACCGTTGCCGCTCGGCTCGGAGATCACCGGCCAGGCGAGGGAGTCGGCGAGGTCGTCGATCAGCTCGATCGCCTCGTCGTACTGCTGGTCGCCCACCACGATGACACCCCGGGCCGGCACGACCTCGCCGTCGACGAGCGCGCCGAGCACGTCGTCGAGCGGCGTGCTCATCCCGGCGACCAGTCGCGCATCGGCCGTCCACGGGCGCCCATCGGGACGGCCGTCGAGCTCCTCGCGCCACGCGGCATCGTCATCGGGGACCAGCGGCTCCTCGAACGGGACGTTCAGGTGGACCGGCCCGGGGCGCAGCGCATCCGTGGCCATCGCCACCGCCCGCGCAACGGTCGATCGCCAGTAGCGCACGGCACCGTCGACGCCAGTGGGCACGCCCATGTCGATCGACAGACGCACCGCGTCCCCCATGATCCCCGGCTGCCGGATGGCCTGGTTCGCACCGACATCCCTGAGCCGAGGAGGGCGGTCCGCGGTGATCGCGAGCAACGGCAGGGACGACTCGTCGGCCTCGACGATCGCCGGGTGCAGGTTGACCGCCGCCGTGCCCGAGGTGGTCACCACGACCGCCGGCATGCCGGTGGCCTTTGCGATGCCGAGGGCGGTGTAGGCCGCCGACCGCTCATCGAGTCGCACGTGCAGGGTGATGTCGCCGCGCGCCTCGACCGCGGCAAGGGCCAGCGCGATGGCTGTCGAGCGAGAGCCGGGAGCGAGAACGGCGTCGGCAACACCGCAACGCAGCAGCTCGTCGACGATCACGGTAGCCATCGCCGTGGACGGGTTCACGGCAGCACCCTTTCACGTTCCAGCGCGTGCCATGAGGCGACCAGTCGTTCCCGCCAGGCTTCCCGACGCTCGGGGCCGACCCGATCACGGGCCGCGTCGAGCATCGCGACGTCCGGCAATCGACGCACGACGGGCAGCGTCCCCTCGCTCGGCTCCAGGGGTGCGCACACGTCGGCTGCCAGGAGTGCCCCGGTGCCCAGCCCGCAGGCCCGGTCAAGTCCGGGCAGCGCCGCGGCGGCGGCCAGAGCGGTCGCCAGGCCGACCGATGAGTCCAGCGATCCGCTGACCACGACGGGAACGTCGAGCAACTCGGCCTGGGCCAGCGTCGCAGCCACACCGCCGAGCGGCGCGGGCTTGAGGATCGCGACGTCGGCGAAGTCCGCGACGGATGCGACTGGGCCGGCCGACTGCCGGATGGTCTCGTCGACCGCGATCGGCACCTCGATGCGGGATCGCAGCTCGCGCAGCTCTGATGCGGATCGGCACGGCTGCTCGACGTACTCCAACCCGAGTGGTGCCAGCGCCTGCAGCACACTCGTCGCCTCGTCCACGGACCATGCGCCGTTCGCATCGATGCGGATCT
>JAFMFD010000073.1 GCA_017856385.1 Actinomycetota bacterium | reverse complement strand
GCTCAATTGGTAGAGCACCGGTCTCCAAAACCGGCGGTTGGGGGTTCAAGTCCCTCCGGCCCTGCGAAGCACGGACCGGCGAGGACTCGCCGGAGCGATTCAGGTCAAGGACGAGGAGCAGGACGATGACGGACACCGGTGCCGTGTCTGAGCGCGGGTCGAGCGATCGCGCGCGCAAGGACACGGGCAATGTGTTCTCCCGTCTGGCCCTGTTCATCCGCCAGGTCGTGGCCGAGCTGCGCAAGGTCATCTGGCCGACGCGCAAGGAGCTCATCGCCTACACGACCGTCGTGGTGATCTTCGTCCTGATCATGGCGGGGATCGTCGCCGGCTACGACTACGTGTTCACGCAGGCGGTGCTGTTCGTCTTCGGATGATCCGCACCCACCTCCCACCCCCGACTCAAGGAGACTGACAGCCGTGTCCGAGCAGGACCCCACGTCGCCCTCGCTCGACCCCTTCGCCGTCGTCGGCGAGGAGGTCCGGGTCGACGTCCCCGAGGACGCCACGCCCGAGGAGGTCGCGGAGGCGATCATCGAGGCGGAGGAGGCCCTCGAGCAGGCGGAGGCCATCGTCGAGGCCGAGGCCGAGGCCGAGGTCGTCGACGAGGCAGAGCTGATCGCCGACATCGCGGCGGATGCCGAGGAGGACGAGGACCCGGTCGCGTCCTTCCGCGAGCAGATGCGGATCGCACCCGGCGATTGGTATGTCATCCACTCTTACGCCGGATACGAGAACAAGGTCAAGACGAACATCGAGACCCGCATCAGCACCATGAACATGGAGGACTACGTCTTCCAGGTTGAGGTGCCGATGGAGGAGGTCACCGAGATCAAGGGCGGCGTGCGCAAGCTCGTGCGGCGCAACAAGTTCCCCGGCTACGTCCTGGTTCGCATGGACCTGACCGACGAGTCCTGGGGCGCGATCCGGCACACGCCCGGGGTCACCGGATTCGTCGGCCACGGCCACCAGCCCGCACCCCTGTCGCTCGACGAGGTCGTCGCGATCCTTGCCCCCGCGCCGGAGAAGAAGTCGGCCGCTGCGGGCACGTCGGACTTCGGCGCCGCGGCCGGCGCCGCAGCCGGCCCGGTCATCGAGGTGGACTTCGCTGTGGGCGACTCGGTCACCGTCGTCGACGGTCCGTTCGCCACGCTGCACGCCACGGTCTCGGAGATCAACATCGAGGGCCAGAAGGTCACCGGCCTGGTCGAGATCTTCGGACGTGAGACCCCCGTCGAGCTGGCCTTCAGCCAGATCGTCAAGAACTAGCACGACCGCACCACCCCACGGGCTCCCGCCCGGTGGGCCACGACGACGAAGGACCCGACACACCATGGCACCGAAGAAGAAGGTCGCCGGCCTGATCAAGCTGCAGATCCAGGCCGGTGCAGCGAACCCGGCTCCGCCGGTCGGCCCTGCCCTGGGCCAGCACGGCGTCAACATCATGGACTTCTGCAAGGCGTACAACGCTGCGACGGAGAACCAGCGGGGCAACATCATCCCCGTCGAGATCACCGTCTACGAGGATCGCTCGTTCGACTTCGTGCTCAAGACCCCGCCCGCCTCGCGCCTGATCCTCAAGGCCGCGGGCCTGGACAAGGGCTCGGGCGAGCCGCACAAGGTCAAGGCCGGATCGATCACCAAGGCCCAGGTGCGCGAGATCGCCGAGACCAAGATGCCCGACCTCAACGCCAACGACGTCGAGGCCGCGATGAAGATCATCGAGGGCACCGCCCGCCAGATGGGCATCACGGTCTCGGCGTAGCCGGACCCAGCAGACTCCTCCGCGCATCCGCGGGGAGGACCACCACCAGTGGGAGAGCCGGCGCGGCTCGCACCACGACCTGCGAAGGAGCAGAGCATGAAGCGCAGCAAGGCCTACCGGGCCGCAGCAGAGAAGATCGACCCGAACGCCGTCTACTCGCCGCTCGCGGCGGTGCGGCTGGTCAAGGGGACCGTCAGCACGAAGTTCGACCCCACCGTCGAGGTGTCCATGCGGCTGGGCGTCGACCCCCGCAAGGCGGACCAGATGGTCCGGGGCACCGTCAACCTCCCCCACGGCACCGGCAAGACCGCTCGGGTCCTGGTCTTCGCCAATGGCGAGAAGGCGGAGGAGGCCCGCGCCGCGGGTGCGGACTTCGTCGGCGGCGACGACATGATCGAGAAGGTCAAGGGCGGCTGGACGGACTTCGACGCGGCCGTCGCGACGCCCGACCTGATGGGCAAGGTCGGCACGCTCGGCAAGGTGCTGGGCCCCCGTGGACTCATGCCGAACCCCAAGACCGGCACTGTGACGATGGACGTGGCCAAGGCGGTCGGTGACATCAAGGGCGGCAAGATCGAGTTCCGGGTCGACAAGCACTCCAACCTGCACTTCCCGATCGGCAAGGGCTCGTTCACCGAGCAGGCGCTGGTCGAGAACTACGCGGCCGCTCTCGACGAGATCCTGCGCGCCAAGCCAAGCGCGTCCAAGGGTCGTTACGTGCGCAAGGCGACGATGTCCTCGACGATGGGCCCGGGCATCCCGCTGGACCCCAACCGCACGCGCGACCTGCTCAGCGAGGACGAGGTCTGAAGGGCGGCAGCGCCTGACCCGACGAGGGGCACCCCGGCCACGGCCAGGGTGCCCCTCGCTTTTCTGTCGATTCGGTTGACCGACGCGGCCCGCCGGGCAACACTCGAGGATCATCCGCTGCCGCGGGGTGGATCGGCCGTGGCTGGGGTCCATCGACGGTCGTCACGGAGCGGGAGGGTGCGTGCCCTACGTCCTCCCGTTGACGCACCCTGTCCTCGAGACTGTCGGCGTCACCGTCCGGCTCTCCGGCCTGACGATCCTGGACGATGTCAGCATCGGTGTTCCCCGCGGCTCCGTCACTGGCCTGATCGGCCCCAACGGCGCGGGCAAGACGACGGTGTTCAACGTCATGACCGGCTTCCTCGCCCCCGACGAGGGCATGGTGCGGTACGAGGGGCGCCGCCTCAAGCACGTGCGCACCCACCGCCTGACCTCGATGGGCATCGCGCGGACCCTGCAGGGGGTGGGCCTGTTCCCCGCGCTGACGGTGGAGGAGAACGTCATGCTGGGCGGCTCGTCGCATGTGCGCAGCGGGATCGTCGCCGATGCCCTCGCAATGCCGTGGGCGGACGCGGGCCAGCGCCGCCTGCGCGAGCGCGCCCGCGAGGTCATGGAGGAGTTCGGCGTCCTCGAGGACGCTCAGCGACGGCCCAGCGAGCTGCCCTATCCCGTCCAGAAGCGCGTGGCGCTGGCACGGGCACTGGTCAGCGACCCCAAGGTGATCCTCCTCGATGAGCCCGCCGGCGGCATCGACTCCGGTGACATGGCCGACCTCGCGCGGATCATCAGTTCGTGGGTGCCCCAGCGCACCGTGCTGCTCGTCGAGCATCACATGGAGCTGGTCATGAACGTGTGCGACCTGATCTGGGTGCTCGATGCGGGCAAGGTGATCGCGGGCGGCAGCCCAGAGCTTGTGCGCAACGACCCCGCCGTCATCGCCGCATATCTCGGCGAGGAGGACGCGCACTGATGCTCACCATCGAGAACCTCAGCGTCAGCTACGGCAGCGTCCAGGCGCTGCGCGACGTGTCGCTGACCGTCCCCCCGGGCCGGGTCACGGCGGTGATCGGTGCCAACGGAGCAGGCAAGTCGACGCTGATGCGGACCCTCGCCGGCCTCGTCCGGCCCCGGAGCGGCACCGTGCACATGAACGGCGAGGACATCACCGGCATGAGTCCGGAGGACATCGTGCGGCGCGGCGTTGCCCTCGTGCCCGAGGGCCGGTCGACGATTCCGGACCTCACCGTCGGGGAGAACCTGCGGCTCGGGGGGCTCTGGCGCACGTCCGCGCAGCGCAATGCGTCCGAGAGTCGTGTCTTCGCTCTGTTCCCGATCCTCGCCGAGCGGCGCTCGATGCGCGCCGACACCCTCAGCGGCGGCGAGCGGCAGCAGCTGGCGATCGGCCGGGCGCTGATGTGCGGGCCGCAGGCCCTGCTCCTGGACGAGCCGTCCCTGGGCCTCGCACCGCTCATCGTCACGCAGATCCTCGAGCTGGTCGAGCGGCTGGCCCGCGAGAGCGGCATGGCCGTCCTGCTCGTGGAGCAGAACGCGGCCACCGCCCTGCGCGTGGCGAAGACCGGCATCGTGTTGAACCTGGGCCAGATCGTGATGTCGGGCCGGGCCGCCGACATCGCGTCAGACGAGCAGCTGCGACATGCGTACCTGGGCTACTAGGTCGGACGAGGAGCGGTGATGGACACGTTCGTCAACTTCTTCCTGGGCGGATTCGCCAACGGCGCCGTCATCGCGCTTATGGCCCTCGCACTCGTTCTCGTCTGGCGTTCGTCGCGGGTGGTCAACTTCGCCCAGGTGGGGCAGGCGATGTTCACGTCGTTCGTCGGGCTCACGGTGGTGGACCTGACCGGGTCGTGGATCCTCGGCCTGGTCATCGCGATCGCGGCCGGCGCCGTGCTGGGCCTGATCATCCACTTCCTGGTCATGCGCCCTGTGCGGCGCGCAGACTCCTCAGGCGCGATCATCGCGACGTTCGGCGTCCTCATCGCGCTGCAGGCGCTGGCGGCCATGATCTGGGGCGGCGATCCGCGCGCGTATCCGACGCCCGTGTCCTACAGCGGCATCACCGTCTTCGGACGCGTCATCGCGATCACGCCGTACGACATCTTCGTCATTGTGGCGATGGTCATCCTCGTCCTGATCCTCACCATCGTCCTGACCCGGACGAAGCTGGGCCTGTCGATGCGCGCGTCGGCCTTCAATCCCGAGGTAGCGCGACTGTCCGGAGTGCGCGTGAGTCGCATGCTCGCGGCCGGCTGGATCATCGCGGGCATGGTGGGCGCCGTAGCAGGCGTGCTGGTCGCGCCGACGGCGACGCTCTCGCCGAACAGCTTCGACATCTTCCTGGTGTTCGCATTCACGGCCGCCGTCATCGGCGGCCTCGACTCCCTGGTGGGTGCCGTGACCTTCGGCATCGGCACGGGCCTGCTGCTGTCGCTCGTCACCGGCTACAGCGATGCCAGCAACGCCGCACTCGTCGCGCTGATCCTGCTCGCGCTCAACCTGTGGTTCAAGCCCGAGGGCGCCTTCAACCACCACAAGGCGAGGTCGGTCTGATGCGCGACCTCATGCTGCGTGCCCCCGGGAGTCGCTTCGCCATCCATGCCGCGGTCACGGTTGCGATCTGGGCGGTGCTCACGTGGCTCAACGGCTCGATCGAGCCGCAGCTGAGCTACTACCTGGCCCTCGCGGCCATGTACGCGACGGCGATGTTCGGGATGACCATCCTTGTCGGGCTGTCGGGCCAGGTGTCCCTCGGCAATGGCGCACTCATGGCGGTCGGCGGCTATGTCTTCGCCCTGACGAGCATGAAATGGTCGACGGTTCCGATCATCGGCGTGCCCTGGAACGCCGTCTGGTCGATGGTGTTCGCCGGACTTGGCGGCGTGATCGCGGGAGTTCTCATCGGTGCGCTCGGCGCGCGGTTGCGTGGGCCCTACCTGGCCGGCCTCACCCTGGGCATTGCGGTGGGCATCCCTACCATCGTCAACCGCTTCCCGGCGCTCCTCGGCGGTGACGAGGGGCTCAAGCTGATCGTCCCCTACCCCGAGGGCGGCTACCCCGAGGCGATCAGCCAGCAGGAGGCCGCGGAGCAGGTGCCTGCGGACGATGCGTTCCTCGACGAGTTCCTCGTGGAGGAACTGCCAGCGGACTCCGCGACCTCTGCCCCAGCCGACTCGGGGGATCTGCTGACGCCGGAGGAGGCGGTGTCGGGGGTGGAGTCGGGGGATCTGCTGACGCCGGAGGAGGCGGTGTCGGGGGTCCCGACCGACGCGCCGACGGACGCCGCCACGGACACCGCCTTGGTGGTGGATGTGCCGGCCGATGGCGTGGATGCGGCCGCGGCCGTGGGCAGTGACTTCGTGCTCCAGCAGTGGCAGGCCTCCGTGGCGATCGCGGTGGCCTGCATCGTCGGCTTCCTGGCCATCAACCTCGTCAGCGGCCGCCAGGGTCGGGTCTGGCAGGCCGTGCGAGACGATCCGGTCGCGGCCGCAGTCGTCGGCATCGCCCCCGCCGGGGCGAAGGTCTCCGCATTCGTCGTCAGCAGTCTGTTCGCGGCCCTCGCCGGAGCCGTCCTCGCCCAGATCCTCACCTTCGTGGGCGCCGGCGCATTTGGCCTGGGCCTGTCCCTCTCCCTGCTCGTCGGGGTGGTCCTCGGCGGTCGGATGTCGCTGGCCGGTGCCGCCATCGGCGCGGTCCTCCTTGTGTGGCTTCCCGAGCTGGTCGACACCGTCAGCGGCGACCGCGGGTGGCCCGATCAGATCACCAACAACGCGCCCAACCTGCTCTACGGCCTGCTCGTGGTGGTTGTCGTCCTCCTGGCACCGGGCGGGATCATGGGCGCGGTGAGCGGAGGCTGGGCGCGGGTGAGGCCCCAGCGGGCTCGTGAGACGCGCTAGCCACGGCATCGATGGCGCCGGAAATTCCCGTTACGTTCGCGCGGAAGTCGCTTTCGCCGTAGCCTGCCAACAACGTGGTGCGCGTCACACGGGGGAGGCCCCGCCTGTACAGCACCCCCATCCGAATCGAGTGAGGAGAGCTCGTGATCAGAACCCTCGTCGTGCGCAGCCTTGCGGTGACCACATCGGTCGCTGTCGTGGCCGTGGGCGCCGCCGGCGCGGCCCAGGCGGCCGATCCGGGAGTGTCCAAGACGGAGATCGTCATCGGCACCACGACCCCGCTGACCGGCCCCGCATCCCCGGGCTACAAGGACGTCCCCGCGGCGGCCCAGGTCTACTTCGACTACGTGAACAAGAGCGGCGGCATCAACGGACGCCAGATCAAGTTCGTGGTGAAGGACGACAAGTACAGCCCGGCTGAGACGGTCACCAAGACCAATGAGCTCATCTTGATCGACAAGGCCTTCATGCTGATGGGCGCCCTGGGCACCGCGAACCACCTCGCCGTCGTCGACGAGATCAACAAGCAGGGCATGCCCGACGTGTTCATCAACACGGGCGCCTCGGTCTTCGACAACGCAAAGAAGTACCCGACCACCTTCCCGTTCTTCCCGAGCTACCAGCTCGAGGCGAAGGTCATGTCCTACTACATCAAGAACACCCCCGACCTGGCGAGCAAGAAGCGCTGCTTCATGTACCAGGAGGGTGAGTTCGGCGAGAACGCCGGTGCGGGCTTCAATGCCGCGGGCATGACCGACTGGTCGGCGCAGGCCTCGTACCTGCCGACCCAGATCGCGCAGGGCTTCGGCGCTCAGGTCACCAAGATGAAGGCCGCGGGCTGCCAGCTCGTCGTCTTCTTCGGCGTCACCTCGGCTACCGCTGTGCTCCTGAAGACGGCGGCGGCGTTGCAGTTCAAGCCGACCTGGATGGTGACCTCCGTCGGCTCCGAGCCGACCGTCATCGCCGGCATCCTCGGCAGCTCCGCGACGGCCAAGGCGGCGATGGACGGCATGTTGGCGCCGAGCTTCCTGACACCCATCACCGATGTCGGGAACCCGTATGTGTCGCAGATGAAGACGCTGGTCGAGGCCGCGGGCCTGCAGTGGAACTTCTACACCTACTACGGGGTCACGCTCGCCTACGTCACGTCGCAGGCGATCAAGGCTGCCGGGCCGAACCTGACCCGCAAGGGCCTGATCAACGCCCTCCAGACGCAGTCGCGCAACTTCAAGTCGCCCGCATCGGTGCCGATGAACATCACGGCGACCTCGCACCAGGGTCTCACCGGCTACTGGATCGGCCGCTATGACTCGGCGGGCACGCTCGTTCGCCTGGGCAAGCCGAACGAGGTGTACATCGCGGGCAACGCGCTGAGCTCGAAGGTGAAGGTCGGCACGTTCCGTCCGCCCGCACCGACGAGGAAGCTGCTGCCCTAGTCAGGTACGACCGAGGGCGGCGGGTGCCCAGCACCCGCCGCCCTCGGCATGTCCGCATCCGGATGATGCGCCCGCCGGACCCCGCTTTGACCGAGGTGCCGGCCACCCCGTACGCTTCGGGGCACCGAAGACCGCAGGTCACTGGATCACCCGATCCAGTCGAAGGCCCCGCACTGGCGGGCGGCCCGCGCAGGTGAGCTGGTCCGAGCCCCTTCTGGGGGTGAGCCCCGTGCGCCTGCGCCGGGGCGTTTTCCATGTGGGGCGCCAGAAAGGAGCCCCATGGCCCGGCCGAACAAGGCGAGTGATGTCGCCGAGCTCGCCGACCACTTCCGCGCGTCCAATGCGGCAGTGCTCACCGAGTACCGCGGGCTGAGCGTCGCGCAGCTGAAGTCGCTGCGTCGCACCCTCGGCTCGACGGTCACCTACGCGGTCGTCAAGAACACCTTGACCAAGATCGCGGCCAAGGACGCCGGCGTCGCCGGTGTCGACGACCTCCTTGCCGGCCCGAGCGCCATCGCCTTCGTCAGGGGCGATGCGGTCGACGCCGCGAAGGCGCTGCGCGCCTTCGCCAAGGACAACCCCGCCCTCGTCATCAAGGGCGGCTACATGGATGGCAAGCCGCTCACGGCGGACGAGGTCAACAAGATCGCCGACCTCGAGTCTCGCGAGGTGCTGCTGTCCAAGCTCGCCGGCGTGATGAAGGCGAAGCAGTCGCAGGCAGCCGCCCTGTTCGCTGCTCCGCTGGCCGGCACCGCCCGTGCCCTGGGCGCCCTGCAGCGCAAGCTCGAGGCCGATCCGTCGGCCGCTGCTGTGGCTGCTCCCGCTGAGGAGGCTGCACCCGCGGCCCCCGAGGAGATCCCCGCCGAGGCGCCTGCTGACGCAGTCGTCGAGGACACCGCCGAGGCATCCGCCGAGGCGCCCGCAGAAGAGACTCCCGAGGCCCCGGCTGCCGCCGAGGTCGAGGAGACCACCGAGGGCTGAGGCCCACCGGGGGAGCGCCGAGCACTCCCGACCACCCGACCCGGCCCTCGGCCGGAATGACCGAAAGGACGCCACCATGGCGAAGATGAGCACCGACGAGCTGCTGGACGCGTTCAAGGAGATGACGCTGCTGGAGCTCTCCGAGTTCGTGAAGATGTTCGAGGAGACCTTCGAGGTCACCGCTGCCGCCCCGGTCGCCGTGGCGGCTGTCGCGGCCCCGGCCGCAGGCGGCGGGGATGCCGGCGGCGACGCCGAGAAGGACGAGTTCGACGTCGTCCTCGAGGCCGATGGCGGCAACAAGATCGCCGTCATCAAGGAGGTCCGTGCGCTGACGAACCTTGGCCTGAAGGAGGCCAAGGACCTCGTCGAGGCGGCTCCCAAGGCCGTGCTGGAGAAGGTCAACAAGGAGACCGCCGACAAGGCCAAGGCCGCCCTCGAGGGCGCTGGCGCCACGGTGACCCTCAAGTAGTCACCCGCGCACTGCACGCCGAAGGGGGCCGATCAACGATCGGCCCCCTTCGCGCATGCCGGGCCCCGGCAGTCGGTCACGGAGAGGTCACAATGTGCAGGGGAATCGGGCATTTCGCCTGCGGTGCTTGACCTTTCGGCCCCCGACGGTCACCATTTCCCTGCGCACCCCGGTGCGCGCGTCCAGGGCATCGGCCCGATCGACGAGGACGCACTGTCCGGCCCCGCGGCCGCTGTCGCCGCGCAGGTCCGGCGGGTGCGTCGAGGACGATCGGACAGCCGACCCCGGGCTGGACAGCGGTTGCCCGCACGGGTAGACTGCCGCTTTGCGCTGCCTTCCACTCCGCTGACCCCTGCCCTCAATGCTGTGTGCACTTGACAGGTGGGGGCGATCCGGCGTGGGCGCGGCGCGTCGAGCAGCGCTTCATGCGGAAGGAACGGATCTTGGCCCCCACGCGTTCGGACGCCACGCCCCTCTCCCCGGCCCTCACCCGGGTCTCCTTCGCCAAGATCCGGGAGCCGCTCGCGGTCCCGGATCTGCTGGCCCTCCAGACCGCCAGCTTCGACTGGCTGCTGGGTGGGGCGGAGTGGCGGGCCCGCGTCGAGGCGGCCCTCGCCGCAGGCAAGACCGAGGTGCCCCAGGCCTCCGGCCTGACGGAGATCTTCGAGGAGATCAGCCCCATCGAGGACTTCGCCGGGTCGATGTCGCTGTCGTTCCGCGACCACCGGTTCGAGCCGCCCAAGTACACCGTCGACCAGTGCCGTGAGAAGGACTTCACCTACTCGGCTCCCCTGTTCGTCACCGCTGAGTTCATGAACAACGAGACCGGCGAGATCAAGTCGCAGACCGTGTTCATGGGCGACTTCCCGCTGATGACCGACAAGGGCACCTTCATCATCAACGGCACCGAGCGCGTCGTGGTGTCCCAGCTCGTTCGCTCGCCGGGCGTCTACTTCGAGCGGTCGGTCGACAAGACCACCGACAAGGACGTCTACCTGGCCAAGATCATCCCCAGCCGCGGCGCATGGCTGGAGTTCGAGATCGACAAGAAGGATCTCGTCGCCGTCCGCGTCGACCGCA
>JAFMFD010000072.1 GCA_017856385.1 Actinomycetota bacterium | reverse complement strand
CCGACCGTCTCCTCCTTGATGCCGTCCATCATGGCGTTGAAGAGGTCGTAGCCCTCGCGCTGGTACTCGATGAGCGGGTCTCGCTGGGCCATGGCCCGCAGGCCGATGCCGTCGCGCAGGTAGTCCATCTCGTACAGGTGCTCGCGCCACTTGCGGTCGAGCACCGAGAGGATGACGCGCCGCTCGAGCTCACGCGTCACCTCCTCGCCGAGAGTCTCCTCGCGCACGTCGTAGGCGCGCTCGGCGTCCTCGACCAGCTCGCTGACGAGGAAGTCCGATGTGAGGGCCCCACGTGATCCACCCGCGCTGTCCTCGACATCCTCAACGCTCACGCCCACCGGGTAGAGCTGGCGCAGGGCCGTCCACAGCCGGTCGAGGTCCCACGACTCCGGGTATCCCTCGGATGTCGCGGACCCCACATAGCCCGCGACCGTGTCGCGGATGAAGTCCCGCACCTGCTCCTCGATGTCCTCACCGTCGAGCACCCGCCGGCGCTCGCCGTACACCACGAGGCGCTGGCGGTTGAGGACGTCGTCGTACTTCAGCACGTCCTTGCGGATCTCGAAGTTCTGCGCCTCCACCTGGGACTGCGCCGACTTGATGGCGTTGGTCACCATCTTGGCCTCGATCGGAACGTCGTCGGGAACGTTGAAGCGACGCAGGAACGAGTCGACCATGTCGGACTTGAACCGGCGCATGAGGTCGTCCTGCAGCGACAGGTAGAACTGCGACTCACCCGGATCACCCTGGCGACCGGACCGGCCGCGCAGCTGGTTGTCGATGCGCCGGGACTCATGGCGCTCAGTGGCGAGCACGTACAGGCCGCCGAGCCCGGTGACCTCCTCATGCTCGGCCGCGACCGAGGCCTTCGCCTTCTCCAGCGCCGCCGGCCATGCTGCCTCATAGGCCTCCGGGTCCTCGACCGGTGACAGGCCCTGCTGGGACAGGGCGGCCGCGGCCATGAACTCGGGATTGCCGCCCAGGATGATGTCGGTGCCGCGACCGGCCATGTTCGTGGCGACCGTCACCGCCCCGCGACGGCCGGCCTGCGCGACGATGGCGGCCTCGCGCTCGTGGTGCTTGGCGTTGAGCACCTCGTGCGGGACCCCGTTCTGCTTCAGCAGCCGGGACAGCAGCTCGGACTTCTCGACGCTGGTCGTGCCGACGAGGATCGGCTGCCCCGTCGCGTGCCGCTCGACGATGTCCTCGATGACCGCCGCGTACTTCGCCTCCTCCGTGCGGAAGACGAGGTCCGGCTGGTCGATGCGCACCATCGCGCGGTTCGTCGGGATCGGCACGACGCCGAGGTTGTAGATCTGGTTGAACTCCGCGGCCTCCGTCATGGCCGTGCCGGTCATCCCGCCGAGCTTGTCGTAGAGGCGGAAGAAGTTCTGGAGCGTGACGGTGGCGAGGGTCTGGTTCTCCGCCTTGATCTCCACCCCCTCCTTGGCCTCGATCGCCTGGTGCAGGCCCTCGTTGTAGCGGCGGCCGGCGAGGATGCGGCCGGTGTGCTCGTCGACGATGATGACGTCGCCGTCGATCACGACGTAGTCGCGATCCTTTTTGAACAGCTCCTTGGCGCGCAGCGCGTTGTTCAGGAATCCCACGAGCGGGGTGTTGACGGTGTCGTACAGGTTGTCGATGCCGATCTGGTCCTCGACGCGATCGATCGCCTGCTCCAGGACGCCCACCGTGCGCTTCTTCTCATCGACCTCGTAGTCCTCGTCACGACGCAGCAGGTTCGCGATGCGCGCGAACTCCGCGTACCACGTGGTCGGCTGGTCGGCCGGACCGCTGATGATCAGCGGCGTGCGCGCCTCGTCGATGAGGATCGAGTCGACCTCGTCGACGATCGCGAAGTGGTGGCCGCGCTGGACCATCTCCTCGCGCGACCACGCCATGTTGTCGCGCAGGTAGTCGAACCCGAACTCGTTGTTCGTGCCGTAGGTGATGTCGGCCGCGTACGCGACACGACGCTGGCTCGGGGTCATTCCCGAGAGGATCACGCCGACCTCGAGGCCGAGGAAGCGGTGGATGCGGCCCATCCACTCCGCATCGCGCTCGGCGAGGTAGTCGTTGACCGTGACGACGTGCACGCCCTGGCCCGCGAGCGCATTCAGGTAGGCCGGCAGGGTCGCGACGAGGGTCTTGCCCTCACCCGTGCGCATCTCGGCGATGTTGCCCAGGTGGAGGGCGGCGCCGCCCATGATCTGGACGTCGTAGTGGCGCTGGCCGAGGGTGCGCTTCGCCGCCTCGCGGACCGTCGCGAACGCTTCCGGGAGCAGGTCGTCGAGGGTCTCGCCGGCCTCGAACCGCTCGCGGAACTCGGTGGTCAGGGCGCGCAGCTCCTCGTCGGTCAGGTTGACGAAGTCGTCCTCGATGGCGTTGACGGCCCTCACGATGCCCTCTAGGCGCCGCAGGGTCTTGCCCTCGCCGGCGCGGAGGATCTTGTCGAGCACTCCCACAGTGGTGCGACCTTTCGCTCAGCTGGGCAGGGGCGCCCGCGCGCATGACGGTGCGCCTCGGACGAGCACCGGACCCATCGTAGATGGCTGCCGCCCTCGGTGTTCGGGGCCGGTCGACGGCTGCGCCGCTCCCCGGGGCGCGTGGGTGGGACACTGGCCACCATGTCCACGGCCCCGACTCCGCCGGTTCCGGTGCTCAGCGACGGGATCGTGAGTCTGCGGCCGCTGGCCGAGCGCGACATCCCCGAGATCGTGGCCGGCTGCCAGGACCCGCAGGTCGCCACCTGGACGGAGGTGCCGTCCCCCTACGCGCGTGCGGACGCCGAGCACTTCCTCCGCGAGCGCTCCAGCGGCGGATCCCAGGCGCACCTGCCCACGTGGGCGATCACGGTGGTGCCCGAGGACACCTGGGTCGGCACGATCGACCTGCGACCGGATGGCAGCCGCGGGGCCGACATCGGCTACCTGCTCGCCGCGCACGCCCGGCGGGCCGGCCACATGGTGCGCGCCATCCGGCTCGTGAGCGCGTGGGGCTTCTCCGCCCTCGGCCTGCAGGTCATCACCTGGCGCGCCGTCGTCGGCAACGATGCGTCCCTCCACGCGGCACGTCGGGCCGGGTTCCAGGTCCCCTCGCACGCGTTCCCCCGCTACCTCGTCCACCGCGGCGAGCGTGCGGACTGCTGGATCGGGACCCTGGCGCCCGAGGACCTAGCGGCGGCCGTGCGCTCGGCAGAGGGGCGCCGCCAGTACCTCGGCCCTGAGCTGACGCGCCGCGAGCTCGATGTCCTGGGCCTGCTGGCCCGCGGCCAGGCCAACCGCACGATCGCGATCGGCCTCGGCATCAGCGAGAACACCGTCAAGAACCACGTGCGGAGCATCCTGGAGAAGCTGCAGGCCACGTCGCGCTCCGAGGCGGTGGTCACCGCACTGCGGCTCGGCATCGTCGACCTGCCCTCGTGAACTCCTGACGTCCCGAGCCCTGCCGCATCTGCGTCCCGAGCCCTCGTCCACGTCGGCCATCCCTCCCCAGGCGGTCGGCACGGCACGGCGCGCTCCCCGGACGCCAGCCACGCTCACGCCATGCCCATGCCGTGGATCACCGATCTCGCGGACCTCGTCCTCGGTCGCGCGTGCGGCCTGTGCCAGGCACCGGGGCCGTCACTGTGCCCGTCGTGCCTCGACGCCCTGCGCCGCCGCCCGCCGCCCGAGCCTGTGGTGATCGGCCACCCGCCCGGCGACACGGTCACGGTGCACTACCGGCTGCCCTACAGCGGGGTCGGTCAGCGACTGCTGCTCGACTACAAGGAGCACGGGGACCGCTCCCTGCGCCGTCCGCTCGGAGTGCTGCTCGCGGACGCCATCGAGTCCTGCATCGCCGACGACGCGTCAACCGCGGAGATGCTGGTGCCCGTTCCGGGGCATGCCCGACCCCGACGCGGCTTTCCCGCCCTGCCCGACCTGCTGCGCCTGGCCCACCTCGAGCTCGCTGCTCGCGGAGCACGCACGCTCGTGGCACCCGCCGTGTCGATGCACCGGGACCACGCCCCGCTCAAGGGACGCGGGCGCCTCGAGAGGTGGCGCACGGTGCGGCATGCCTTCGATGTCGACCCGAGCGCCGTGCGTCGCCTCGCGCGGGCCAGGGTCATCGTCGTCGACGACGTCGTCACGACCGGAGCGACCGTGCTGGAGGCAGTGCGCGCACTGCGCCGGGCAGGCCTCGACGTGCACGATGCCGCCGCGGTGTGCCACCGCGAGGCCGGCGCTGCAGCGCGGGTGTAGCGCAGGCCGGTGCAGTGGTCAGGGGTACGTGGGTGCCGATCCACGCAGGCGCTCGGTCCACCTGCCGGACCCGAGCTCGTAGACCATCCCATCGGCGCCCCCGGCCAGGGTCGGCAGCCCCGGCGCAGCGGCGATGCTGACCGGTGCCTCCGGTGCGCCACGTGGGGTCACGGTGCCCCGGGCGAGGTCGACCTCGAAGACCTGCAGGCTGCCCGCGCTCTCGCTGCCGACGACGGCCAGGGTGTCGGCTCCCGACCACGCAACGTCGAGCACCTCGGCCAGCCTGGACTCCACCCGCATCGGCGCCTGCAGCACCAGGCCCGAAGGACTCGTCGACGACGAGACGATGCGCGCCACGAGCAGTTCGGTGCGTGGGCCCCGGCGCACGACGAGCGCGGCGCGCGTGCCGTCCCGCGAGGGGACCGCGGCCCGGAGCTCGGGCCGGCCGACGAGACCGTCCACGAGGATCTCCCGCGAGACCGCCGCCGGGCTGACCGAGACCAGCCCCTGGTCGTCCTCGACGACCCACACCGAGCCGGAGGGATCGAAGGCGACGGAGACCGCCTGCCGCTCATCGCGCACCTTGATCATCGTCGCGCCCTCGGCCAGGCGGGCCCGCCAGACCGCCCCCTCCGGATCGATGCCGGCGAGCGAGCCGGAGTCGTCGGCGACCGCGATGTCGATGAGCACGACCTCGCCCGTGCCCGCACCTCCCGGGACCGGCCGGAGGTCGAGGGTCGCGCCGCTGCCGACGGAGACGACGCCCTCGGGGCGCGTCGCGTAGCCGCGCGTGTTCAGCGGCATCGCATTGGGGTCGGCGAAGATCCACGCATCGCGGGGCTGCGGGCTCGCGACACCCGGCACCACGAGGGGCTGCCCGGCCGCGGTGACGTCGACGGACACGATGTCAGGCAGCTGCTTGAGCGTCCAGATCAGCTGCTTGGACAGCGCCACGCGGGCGACGTCGTCAACGTCGAGGGCATTCACAGTCAGGTCGACCTTCGCGACACCCGCCTCGATCGGCACGGCATCGATGTTCAGGCCCACGCCCGACGGGAAGCCGGTGCGCACCGCGGGCTGCAGCCACTCGTTGGGTCCGGCGAGAAGGCGACGCACCAGCGCGGTCGCAAGCCCTGGACCGACGACGGGGATCATCCGCGGGTCGGGCACCAGCCGCGAGTACTCCGGATTGAAGAAGTAGACGTTGAAGCTGCGGAAGGCACGGTCCACGTCGGCCTCCGACAGCACCAGGCCCTCCGGCAGGGTGCTGATGCGCCACTCGCCGTCGACCTCCTCCAGGAAGAATGTCGTGCGCACCTCGGCACCCGGATCGGCGACCGTGTAGGCGCCCTGGCGCGAGATCGTCCCCGCATGCGGCGCGGTGAACGACACTGCCGAGCCCTGCACGGCGACAGCTGGCAGGCCCGTGTAGACCGTGACTCCGGCGTTGGTGTTCCACGCCGCACTCGCCGCAGGTGTGAGGTACGAGCGCGCCACCGCGTGGTCGTCCTCGAACGACGCCGACGCGTCCAGGAAGCCCGAGACGACCTCGCCCGGGCTCATGCCGGGGCGGGGCTTGCGGGCGATCACGCGGATGAACTGGTCCTCGGGATCGACGTCGACCTGCGCCCCCTGCTGGATCGGCCCCGTCGTCGGGACCTGCGCCGTCATCGACATCGGCAGAGAGGCGCACGACGACACCGCGAGGGACAGCGTGACCAGCAGCGCGCCCAGCACCGCCGGGCGCACGCCGTGCGCAGCGCGTCGGATCGCGGTGCTCATCGGTCCACGCCCCCGATCGCGAAGCGGGCCGCCGGACTCGCCGTCTCCGTCGGCTCCGTCGTCCGGCGCGAAGGCTCCTCCGTCGGCGGGCTGTAGTCGGAGGCCTCAGGCTCCAGCGGGAGCGGGGACTCCTCGAACCCGCGGGTGCGCTCACGCGGCAGGGTGAGCCGGAAGCAGGCGCCCTTGCCCGGCTCGCCCCACGCCTCCAGCCAGCCGCCGTGCAACCGAGCATCCTCCAGGGCGATGGCCAGGCCCAGCCCGGTGCCCCCGGTCGTGCGCGCCCTCGCCGGGTCTGCCCGCCAGAAGCGGTTGAAGACGAGGCTCGACTCCCCCGGCCGCAGTCCCACGCCGAAGTCGCGCACCGATACGGCGGCGGCCAGCTCGTTGTGCGCCACCCGCACGTCCACCCCGCGGAAGTCCCCGTGCTCGATGGCGTTCTCGATGAGATTGCGCACGATGCGGTCGACGCGGCGCTGGTCGCACTGGACGAGGCACTCACGGTCCAGAGTCACCAACCGCACGTCGAGACCGGCCCGCTCGGCCAGCGGGGTCGCCGCGTGGATCGCCCGGCGGACCACGCCGACGAGGTCCACCCGCTCGTCGTCGAGCACGGCAGCGCCGGCGTCGAACCGCGAGATCTCAAGCAGGTCGGCCAGCAGGGCCTCGAACCGGTCGAGCTGGTTCTGCAGCAGTTCGACCGCGCGCTCCGTCGGCGCATCGAGCTGCTCGCGATCCTCGTAGACCACGTCGGCGGCCATCCGGATCGTCGTCAGCGGTGTCCGCAGCTCGTGCGAGACATCCGAGACAAACCGCTGCTGGACGCGCGAGAGATCCTCCAGCTGGCGGATCTGGCTCGCCAGGCTCTCCGCCATGGCATTGAACGACGTCGCCAGCCGCGCAAGGTCGTCCGTCCCCCGCACGGGCATGCGCTCGGCGAGATTGCCGTCCGCGAGGCGCGCAGCCGTTCGTGACGCGGCGCGCACGGGCACGACGACCTGGCGCGTGACGAGCCAAGCCACCATGGCCAGCAGCAGCACGAGCAGCAGGCCCGTGACAATGACGGCCGAGCGCACCAGATCCAAGGTGCCCTGCTCCTGCGCCAGCGGGAACAGGTAGTACAACTCGTACGGACCCACCGTCGGGACGAGCAGTGGCGCGCCGATGATCAGGCCGGGTGTAGTACGACCATCGAGGAAGGCGATCTGCGTGTACGTCCACGACTGGCGTCCCGAGGTCACGATCGCCTCTCGGAGCGCGTCGGGAACGGACGACTCCGCCACGAGGTTCGTGCCGCGCTCGGGCGTGTTCGCCCCAGGCTCGGACGTCAGCAGCAGCACGTCGAAGGTGGCCGGCGAGCCGGCGCGTGCAGCGAGCGCACTGACCACGCTGTCGACGATGCGCTCCGGCGCGGGAGTGGAGGCACCGGTGTCGGCGGCGTCGAGGATCCGTCGCGCCTCCCCCAGGCCCGCGGTGGCCTCACCCACCGAGATTCGCTCCTTGGCGTCGAGCAGGCCAGAGGTCACTCGGGTCAGCAGGAGCAGGCCGAGAACGCCCACGACGATGACAGACAGCACAAGGGTGGTCAGGGTGACGCGCAGCCACAGCGATCGTTGCCACAGCCGCCCGATCGCGCGCGGCACGGCAAGCAGAAAGCGCGGAACGAACAGCAGCACGCGTGACATGGCGAGAGGGCCGGGCTATGCCGGTCCGGCCTTGTACCCCACGCCGCGCACCGTGAGCACGATCTCGGGCCGCTCGGGATCGCGCTCGACCTTCGCGCGCAGCCGCTGCACATGCACGTTGACCAGACGGGTGTCGGCCGAGTGCCGGTACCCCCAGACCTCCTGCAGGAGGACCTCGCGGGTGAACACCTGGCCCGGCTTCCGCGCGAGGCAGGCGAGCAGGTCGAACTCGAGCGGCGTGAGAGGGAGGGCCTCGTCCCCGCGCCGGACGACATGGCCGGCCACGTCGATCTGCAGGTCGCCCACCACGAGCACCTGCGCCGGCGCATCCTCCCTGCGCCGGATCCGGGCCCGGATCCGTGCGACAAGCTCCTTGGGCTTGAAGGGCTTGATGATGTAATCGTCTGCGCCCGACTCGAGGCCGACCACGACGTCGACGGTGTCGCTCTTGGCCGTCAGCATGACGATCGGCGTACCGGACTCGGCGCGGATCGCCCGGCAGACATCGACACCGTCGCGGCCGGGCAGCATCAGGTCGAGCAGGACGAGGTCCGGCTGAGCGGACCTGAAGGCATCGAGGGCCTCGGCCCCGTCAGCGCAGAACACGGGGTCGAATCCCTCGCCGCGCAGGACGATCCCGAGCATCTCGGACAGCGCCGCATCGTCGTCGACGACGAGGACGCAGCCTCGCCTGCCCGCTCCTGGCGCCCCGGTCATGCGCCTATGGTGACACGACGGGCACGTCGAGGAGGAAGGCCAGCGCTCCCGGGGTGTTGACCATGCCGTGGGCGACCATCGATGCCCCCGTGGAACCGGTCCGCCAGCGCACCCAGCCGAGCACGATCCCGGTGGGCAGCAGAACCAGCATCCGCAGCGGCTCGAGGTGGAAGCCTGCGAACACCACGGCTGTGATCGCGATCGTCAGCACCGCCCCGACGCCCCTCTTGCGCAGGGCCGAGAAGGCCAGCCCGCGGAAGAACAGCTCCTCGACCACGGGCGCGCCCACCATCACGAGCAGCGCGAAGACGATGAGCGACCCGCGACCCGCGGACTCCTGCAGCAGCGTGGCCGCCTCGGCGGCGGCCGACGTGAGGTCGGGGAAGAGCGCCTGACTGGCAAGAGCCGCCAGCCCGGCGAGGATGAGCGCGACGAGGCCGCCGACGAGTCCCCAGCCGGTGTCGCGCCAGGTCAGTCGCAGGCCAAGGTCGATGCGCGGGCCGTTGCCCCGCAGCCGGGTGATGAGCAACGGCCAGCCGGCGAGGATCACCCACGGCGCCGTCGTCCCGAGGAGCACCTGGACCGCCGCCGGCGCATCCATGAACCACAGCACCGCCCCGACGCCGATGCCGACGACGAGGGCGCCCCCGAGCCCGATCAGCACGTCCCACAGGCCCCATCGGGGCGGGCGCAGCACGGCACCGTTCGCGAGCGCATCGGTGACCGTGACCGGGCATCCGGGATAGTCCGCAGGCCGCGGCGTGGGGGTCACGTCCTCACCGTACGGGCTCGAACGCCGATCGGCAGGTACGGTCGTGCCATGGCTGCACCCCAGCGCTCGACGTCCACCAACCCGTGGTTCCGCATGAATGCTATGCACCGCGCGATCGGCGTCGTGCTGATCCTGGTCGGCGGCGTGTGGTTCTTCCAGGGCATCGGCGTCGCCGAGGGCAGCGACATGAGCAACAACCCGTGGTGGGCGGCCCTGGGAGCCGCGTTCTTCGTCGCTGGATTCATCGTGCTCTACCGCGCGAACGTGGCCGCCAAGCGCACCATCGCGGCCGAGCAGGAGGCTGCGTCAGCTGCCGACGCCGGCAGCGGCGTTGCGCCGGCTGACGATCCGGTAGAGGGCGACGACGGCGATGATCGCCCAGACGCCGTTCAGCGCCACGAATGACCACGCCGAGAGGATGAGGGCGGAGGTCGTCAGGCAGACGGCGCCGATGAGGTTGATCAGCTGGAAGGGCACCGACGAGCTCTTGACCTTCCCCGCCGAGACGAGGAAGTAGGCCAGAAGCACGCCGACTGCGCCGACGGTGCCGAACACATGGTGGGACCAGTCAGGGAACATGGCCGCAGACTAGGCCGGAATCCCCGATGGCGTGGCCACTCCCGGTCAATGCCCTCGATAGGGCCGTTCCCTCCGCCGGGGACGCCCAGGTGCCCTCAGGTCGTCAGCCGTGGACGACGGTAGGCGTTGACCTCGGCCTGGTCCAGGACGAAGCCGGCGCGACGGTAGACCCGGCCGGCATCGTTGGTCGACTCCGTCACGATCACCCACGTCGAGCAGCCATGATCTGCCGACCAGGCGGCTGCCACACCCAGCAGGTGCGACGCAAGGCCGCGGCGTCGGTGACCCGCATCGGTGCCCACCGCCTGGTACCGGCCGATCGACCCGCAGCGCACGATCCCAAGGTCGGCGACGAGGTCATCTCCCCAGAATGCTCCGAACCACTGCGCCGCTCCCTCCTCACAGAGCCGGCGCTGGGCCGCGATCCTGGCCCGAACGAACGGCGCATGGGTGACGGGGTCGTACTCGCCCGTGCGGATGTTCTCGGCGATGTCGCGCTCGATCACCGCCGACCAGTCCTCGTCGTGCAGCGCGCGTACCACATAGCCCTCCGCGAGCGGAGCGGCGTGCGGGATGGTGGAGGTGGCCAGGACGTCCAGTTGCTCGAGCTCGATCCCGTGACGAGCCCAGGCATCGACCTCGGCGGGCATCACCGGCAGGCCCACGGCGAACCAGCGGGCATCGGGGAACGCAGCCTCGAAGCGCGTCACCCAGGCATCGGCATCATCGACGCGGGATGCGTCGGTCACCAGCAGGCAGTTGCCCCAGTGGTAGTCGGGGTTGTCGGGAGTGCGCACGAGCAGGTGATCGTCGTGGTCCTCGACCGTCGAGCCCGTCAGCTCCAGGATCGCCAGGTCCGTCGCCCAGCCGAGAGGCAGATCGCGCACCTGCAGAGGC
>JAFMFD010000071.1 GCA_017856385.1 Actinomycetota bacterium | reverse complement strand
GTAGTCCTCCGGAGCGCCGCCCGCCTCCGCCGCGTCCGCGATCGTGCCCAGGTACCGAGCCGACGGAAGTCCGCCCTCGTAGGCGTCGACAACGTAGAGCCACGCCAGCTCCAGTCGGCCCATCGTGTGCACGCGCACCCGGATCTTGGTCCAGATGCCCAGGTCGGTGCCCTCCCACGCGTCAAGGGCCCGCTCGTCGTGCACCGTGATGTCGTAGAGCATCACGAAGACCGACGAGTGCGCGTCCTCCACGACGGTCGCGAGGGCGCCATCCCACCCGACGTCCTCCCCCGCGAACGTCAGCCGCCAGCCGCGCAGCCAGCCGGTGCCCTGCACCGGCGACGCCGGCGCGCGGTGCGCCATGCGCCGAGGGTCCAGATTGGACCCATAGGCGGCATAGAGCGTCACATGACCAGAGTAGGGATCAGGCACCCGGTAAGGAAGGATGAGCGCGTGCCCGCGCCAGCATCCGGAACCAGGCCATGACGTCGGTCGCCATCATCGGCGGCGGTCCCGGCGGGTACGAGGCCGCGCTCGTCGCCCGCCAGCTCGGCGCCGACGTCGTCCTCGTCGCCACCGACGGACTCGGCGGGTCGGCCGTGCTCACCGACTGCGTGCCCAGCAAGGCCCTGATCGCCACGTCCAACGCCATCACGTCGGCGGAGTCCGGTGGACGCCTCGGCATCCTCCTGGACGGCCGGCCGGCCGAGCCCTCGCTCTTCAGCGTCGACCTCGGTGCCGTCAACACGCGCATCCTCGAGCTCGCGCACCGCCAGTCCGACGACATCCGCAGCCAGCTCGAGCGGGTCGGAGTTCAGGTCGTGCTCGGCCGCGGGCGGCTGTCCGCCGAGGGCCACGTCATCGTCGACGCGGACGGCGGGGGCCGGGAGGTCATCGACGCCGAGACCGTCCTGCTCGCTACCGGTACCCGTCCTCGCATGCTTCCCGATGCCCTGCCGGACGGGGAGCGCATCCTGACGTGGGAGCAGGTCTACGCGCTGCACGAGGTCCCCGAGCGCCTGATCGTCGTCGGCTCCGGCGTCACGGGTGCCGAGTTCGCCGGTGCCTACCACGCGCTCGGCAGCGACGTCGTGCTCATCTCCTCGCGCGATCGCGTCCTGCCCGGCGAGGATCCCGATGCGGCAGCGCTGCTGGAGGACGTCTACCGCAGGCGCGGACTGAAGGTGCACCCCTCCTCGCGCGCGGTTGCTGCGCGACGAACAGCAGAGGGCGTCGAGGTGACGCTGAGCTCGGGCGCGGTGATCAGCGGAAGCCACGTCCTCATGGCCGTCGGGTCGCTGCCCAACACCGAGGATCTCGGACTGGCGGACGCCGGTGTCGAGATCAACGACGCGGGCTTCATCAGGGTCGACCGCGTCAGCCGGACGTCCCGTCGCGGCATCTACGCCGCAGGCGACTGCACCGGCGTGATGATGCTCGCCTCCGTCGCCGCGATGCAGGGGCGCATCGCGATGTGGCACGCCCTCGGCGATGCCGTCACGCCACTGGAGCTGACCACCGTGTCGAGCACGATCTTCACCAATCCGGAGATCGCGACCGTGGGTCTCACGCAGCTCGACCTCGACGAGGGCCGCTTCCGCGGCGACGTCGTGACGGTCCCCCTCGCACCCAACGCGCGCGCCAAGATGGAGGAGCAGCGCGACGGATTCGTCAAGCTGCTGTGCCGGCGCGGCTCGCGACTCGTGGCCGGTGCGGTGATCGTCGGACCGCACGCCAGCGAGCTCATCCATCCGCTCACCATCGCCCTCGAGCAGCGCCTCACCGTGGACCAGCTGGCCTCCACCTTCACCGTCTACCCGAGCCTGTCGGGCACCATCGCCGAGGCCGCCCGGCGCCTGCACATCGCCGCGGAATCAGCCCCCTCGGAGGGCTAGGGTCGACGGGTGACCGAGCACCCGACCACCATGGCGCTGCAGGAGCAGGCCCACCAGGCGGCCGACGCCCTCGGCCGACTGACCGGACGGGACCAGCACGAGATCGCCGTCGTCCTCGGCTCGGGATGGGGCCCGGCCGCCGACCTGCTGGGCACCACGATCTCGGACCTGCCCGTCACGGACCTCCCGCACTTCACGGCACCGGCCGTCCCGGGCCACGGGGGTCGGGTGCGCAGCATCGACGCCGACGGCGTGCCCGTCCTCGCCTTCCTGGGTCGCACCCACCTCTACGAGGAGCGGGGCGTCGACGCCGTCACCTTCGCGGTGCGCACGGCCGCCGCGGCCGGCTGCCGCATCATGATCCTGACCAATGGCTGCGGAGGCCTGGACCCGTCCTGGAGTCCCGGCACTGCCGTCCTCATCCGCGACCAGATCAACCTCACCGGTGCAAGCCCGCTGCACGGCGCGCACTTCGTCGACGTCACCGACCTGTACTCCCCGCGACTGCGTGAGGCCTGCCGCGCGATCGAGCCCGGCCTGCCCGAGGGCGTCTACGTGCAGTTCCGCGGCCCGATGTTCGAGACACCCGCAGAGATCGGCATGGTCCGCGCGATCGGGGGATCGCTGGTCGGCATGAGCACCGCACTCGAGGCGATCGTCGCCCGCGCCTGCGGCATGGAGATCCTCGGCCTGTCCCTCGTCACGAACCTGGCCGCAGGCATGACAGGCGCGCCGCTGGACCATGAGGCGGTCCTTGCCGCGGGCGAGGCGGCAGGCCAGCGGATGGGACTCCTCCTGGCCGAGGTGGTCAGGAGAGCGTGACGATGGACCCAGAGACGCTCACCCGCGCGCGGGACTGGCTCGTCCATGACCCCGATCCGCAGACGCGCGCGGAGCTGTCGGTACTGCTCGAGGCCGCCCAGGACGGCGACGCGGACGCGCAGGCGGAGCTCGCGGACGCCTTCCTGGGCCCCCTGGAGTTCGGCACCGCGGGGCTGCGCGGGCGCATGGGCCCCGGCCCACGGCGGATGAACGAGGTGGTCGTCGCCCGGGCCGCCGCCGGCCTCGCGGAGTACCTGCGCGCCCATGGGGGCGGCTCGGTGGTGATCGGCCACGATGCCCGCCGTGGCTCGGAGCGGTTCGCGCACGTGTCCGCCGAGGTCCTCGCCGGTGCGGGCGTCACGGTGCTGATGCTCCCGGCAGGACTGCCCACGCCGGTGCTCGCGTTCGCTGTCCGTCACCTCGGGTGCGCGGCGGGCGTGATGGTCACGGCGAGTCACAATCCCCCGCAGGACAACGGGTACAAGGTCTACCTCGGTGATGGCATCCAGATCGTTCCCCCGGCCGACCGGGAGATCAGCGACTGCATCGCCGACGTCACCGCGAGGGGGCCCGCGAGCGACCTGCCGCGCAGTGACTCCTGGACGCGCATCGGCGAGGAGCTCCTCGACGCCTACGTGATGCGGACGGCGGGGCTCGTCGAGCCCGGGCCCCCGCTGGAGGTGCGCGTGGCCTACACGCCGGTGCACGGGGTCGGCGGCCGGGTGTTCCTGCGCGTCATGGAGCAGGCCGGCCTGCCCGTCCCCGTCGTCGTGGAGTCCGAGTTCGAGCCGGATCCGGGCTTCGGCGGCATGCCCTTCCCGAATCCCGAGGAGCCCGGGGTCATGGACGAGGTGCTGCGGATCGCGGGCACCCACGGATGCGACGTCGCGATCGCGAACGACCCCGATGCCGACCGATGCGCCGTCGCCGTGCCCACCGCCGAGGGCTGGCGGGTGCTCAGCGGCGACGAGGTCGGCTGGCTGCTGGGCTGGTGGATCGCCACGGGCAATCGACGTCGCCACGGGCGCAACGTGCTCGCGCAGTCACTCGTGTCCGGCAGCATGCTCGAGGCCATCGCCGACGATGCCGGCATGCCCTATGCGATGACGCTGACCGGCTTCAAGTGGATTGCCCGCGTGCCGGATCTCGCGTTCGGCTACGAGGAGGCCCTCGGCTACTGCGTCGATCCCGAGGCCGTCGCCGACAAGGACGGCATCTCGGCCGGGCTGATGGTGGCGGAGCTGGTGGGCCGGCTGGCCCAGCGAGGTGGGACCGTCCTGCAGGTGCTCGACGAACTCGCCCGACGCCATGGCGTCCACGCGACCGCACAGGTGTCGGTGCGGCACGAAGATCCCGCCTACATCACCGCGCTGATGGGCCGCCTGCGCACCGCCCCGCCGAAGTCGATCGGCGGCTGCGTCGTCGAAGGCCTCGACGACCTCGAGCAGCCCACCTCCGGACTGCCCGCCACGGACGGGCTGCTCCTCCGACTGGCCGACGACACCCGCGTGATCGTCCGCCCCAGCGGCACCGAGCCGAAGATCAAGTCCTACCTGCAGGTGCGCGAGGCCGTTGTCGACGGTGACCTCGACGCCGCTCGCGATCGGGCCGCGCGGCGACTGGACGACCTGGCGTTCGACATGAGGCGGCTGCTGGCCTAGTAGCCCGTTGTGCCCTCGCTGCCGCCGGACGCGATGGCGATCGACGCCGAGGCGCCGATCCGGTCCGCGCCGGCCTCGAGCATGGCCAGTGCATCGGCCGTCGAGCGGATCCCACCGGAGGCCTTTACCCCCAGCTCGTCGCCCACGACAGCACGCATGAGCGCAACATCAGCAGCAGTCGCGCCACCGGTCGACATGCCGGTCGAGGTCTTGACGTAGGCAGCGCCCGCGCGCACGGCGAGCAGGCAGGCGACAGCCTTCTCGACGTCGTCGAGCAGGCAGGTCTCGATGATCACCTTCACCGGCCGACCCCGTGCCGCCACGATGACCCCGCGGATGTCGTCCAGCACCGCACGCAGGCTGCCCCCCTTCAGGTCGCCCACGCTGATCACCATGTCGAGCTCGTCAGCGCCGGCGTCGATCGCCATGAACGCCTCGGCCGCCTTGGCCTCGCGGCTCATCGCCCCCAGCGGGAAGCCCACGACGCAGCACGTCATCACCGGCGAGTCCGCGAGCTCGGCGCACGCCAGAGGTACCCACCGCGAGTTGACGCAGACGGACGCGAATCCGTGCTGGCGCGCCTCGTGGCACAGCTGGCGAACCTGTTCAGCGGTGGTGGCGGCGGCAAGCAGCGTGTGGTCGATGCGGCCGGCGAGGGACGTGGCCTCGCGAAGCGCGGTCGGGCGGGTCACGTCGGGTGCCGACCCGAGCTCGGAGTCCACCAGCTCACGAGCGCGGACGATCACGTCGGTCATGGTCGCCGACGAACTACTCAGCCCGACGCCGGCGGGCCCGCCACACCAGCGCCGCCGTCACGGCGATCGCTGCGACGCCCGCGGCCGCCACGAGGTAGGGCGCCACGCGGCGGGAGGACTCCAGGGCGTACTCCGCGCGCTCGAGGGCCTCGTCGGTAACGCCGAGGAAGGCATCAGTGCGATCGAGGACGTCGCGCACGCGACCGAGCTCATGACGCAGGTCGGTGACGTGCTCATGGCCGGTCTCGACGGCCTCCAGGATCGCCATGGACTGCCTCCGCTCACTCGTCGCACCGTGCTTTCTCATCACCCTACCCCCGGATGCGCCACGATCTAACCCTCGTTCGCCGTCGCTGCGCTGGGCCCAGGGCCCGCTAGAGTCCCGTGGTGATCAGCATCCTGTTCGGCCTGGGCACTGCCGTGTGCTTCGCCGCCAGCTCGCTGCTCAGCTCCCGTGCCGTCCGCATCATCGGGCCGTGGTCGGTGACCGCCTGGACGATGCTCTTCGGCCTTGCCCTCGTCCTGCCGATGATCCTCCCCGCAGGGATACCGTCCGACCTCGGTGCCAACGCCGGGTGGCTCATCGCCGCCGGCGCCGGCAACGTGATCGGCATCCTGCTCGCCGCCACGGCCTTCCGCGTGGGCAAGGTCGGCGTGGTGGCGCCGATCATGGCTACCGAGGGCGCGATCGCCGCGGTCATCGCCGCCCTGCTGGGTGAGAGCATCGCGCCGATCATCGCCTTCTCCCTCCTCGTGATCGTCGTCGGCATCGTGATCTCCGCCATCGCCCCCGATCCGGAGCCCCTGGAGAACGAGCGTCCCGTCTTCGCCGTCCTGGTCGCCACGTGCGCGGCCTTCTGCTTCGGCATCTCCCTGTACTCATCAGGGGCGGTCAGCGGCGAGCTTCCGTTGGCCTGGGTTCTACTGCCGGCCCGCCTCGTCGGGGTCGCGGCGCTCGCGATCCCGCTCCTGCTCCTGCGACGGCTCCACATCACCCGGCGTGCCCTGCCGATGGTGATCGCCATGGGCGCACTGGAGGTCGTGGGCCTGACGCTGTTCTCCTTCGGCGCCAAGGAGCAGATCGGGGTGACCTCGGTGGTGGCCTCGCAGTTCGCGCCGATCGCCGCCGTGATGGCCTACGTGCTCTTCCGGGAGCGCCTGGGCCGCCTGCAGATCACCGGGGTCGTCATCCTCGTGCTGGCCGTGACCGGTCTCACCTGGGTGAACTGACCCCACGCCGCGTCACTCGTCGTCCAGGCTCCAGTCGTCGTGCTCGCCCTCGCGGTGCACCAGCCCCCCGTGGAACGCGGGCAGGCAGACGGCGATGTAGCGGGCGCCCTCGCTGGTCGAGTAGCGGATCCGCTCGCCCGCGCGAGTGATGACCGCCTGACCAGACCGCACGTGCAGGACCCCGTCGTCGTACTCGACGTCGATCGACCCCTCGAGCACGATCGTGAACTCGTCGAACTCCGGCTCCTGGGCCGGCTCCTCCCAGCCTGCCGGGGCGAGCATCTGCGCGACCGACACCACGTCGTCGCCGCTGGAGGCATGGCCGACGTACTCCTCGATCACCTTGCCGCCGGGCACCGGTACGAGCGCCGGCCCGGGGATGAGCTCAGGCATCGGAATCCTCGAACGTCATGTGGGGAGACCGGCCGGCGAGTGCGTACAGCTCATCGATGACCTCCATCGTGGTGACCGCGTCGTCGCTGTCGGTGGGCATGGGGGCGCCTTCGCGGACCAGGCGGGCCATCGCCTCGAGCTGGTAGGTGTAGGTCGACTTTCGGCCGAGCTCCTCCGTGCGCTGCTGCGTGCCGATCGTGACGATGACGCGATCGTCGGTGTGCGGGAGGACGTAGGCGGGGGCGAATACCTCACCCCGTGCTCCGACGACGCGCAGCGAGAAGTCCCATCGGCCGTGCGTCATCGAGGTCTCGAGGTGCGCCATCACCCCGTTCGGGTACTCCAGGTCTCCCGCGAGCCAGGCGTCGACCCCGGGGTGCGCGGGCAGCTCGCCCGCGCGCGCCGTGACGGGCACCGGCTCCCCGCCGAGCAGGTCGGCGAAGTCACGGATCCCGTGCACCGCATAGCAGCCGACATCCATGAGGCTCCCGCCGGCGAGGGCGGCGACCCACCTTGGGTCACCCGCCGGCGGCGGCGGCATCAGCATGCGCGCCTCGACGTACTCGACATCGCCGATCTCACCGCTGGCCGCGAGCTCAAGGACGCGATTCATCACCGGGTGGTAGCGGTAGTGGAAGGCCTCGATCACGTGGATGCCCGCGGCGGCCGCGGCGTCGCGCACCTGCCGGGCCTCGTCCACATTGCTCGCGTAGGGCTTCTCCGTCAGCACGTGCTTGCCTGCCGCGATGGCGCGCAGGTTCCATGGCCCGTGGAGGCCGTTGGGCAGCGGGTTGTAGACAACCTCGACCTCGGGGTCGTCCAGCACCGCCTGGTAGTCCGCGAGCAGCCGCTCGACCCCCGCGTCCCGCGCGAACTCCCGTGCCCGCTCGGGGTCGCGCGCTGCGACGGCGACGAGGCGTGCGCCGGTCTCGTGGGCCGGGCGCACGATGGCGGCCTCGCTGATCCGGGCCGCTCCCAGTACGCCGATGCGCAAAGGCTCCACGTGCGATCCCCTCGTCCTCGTCGGCCGTTCGGCCGCATGGACGCCCATCGTAGGGCGGGCCGAGCGTCAACTGGCCGCCGTTGCGACCCGTGCGTCGGCAGCGGCCAGCAGCGCAGGGACGTCCACCCGTGTCGGACGACGGTCCTCGACGACCAGCTCGCCGGCAACCAGCACATGACGAACGTCGGACCGCCCCGCGGAGAAGACGACTGCCGTGTGCGGGTTGCGCAGGGGCGTCAGGTGCGGCACCCGGGTGTCGAGCAGGATGAGGTCGGCCTCCTTGCCCACCTCGACCGAGCCGATGCGCTCGCCCATGCCCAGGGCACGGGCTCCGTCAAGGGTGGCCATACGGACCACATCGGCCGCGCTGATGGCCGCGGGGTCGGACCGCAGCAGGCGCGCGAGGTCAGCGGCCAGCCGCATGACGACGAACATGTCGAGGTCATTGCTCGACGAGCAGCCATCGGTGCCGAGGCCGACCGGTATACCGCGCTGGCGGTACCCCACGACATCCGCCGCCCCGCTGGCCAGCTTCAGGTTGGACCCCGGGCAGTGCGCCACGCTTGCCCCCGCCCCCGCCACAGCGCTGACATCGTCGTCGTCCATGCGCACCGCGTGGGCCAGCACCGGGCGCTGCCTGAGGATCCCGGACTCGGCGAAGCAGGCAATCGGCCGCATGCCTCGCGAGGCGAGGGTGTCGGCCGTCTCCGTGTCGTTCTCCGCCGCATGCGTCGTCACCATGGCCCCCAGCTCGTCAGCCAGCCTCGCGATCTCCGCCAGGCCCGCCAGGTCGACCGTGTAGGCCGCATGGGGCATGAGGGCGAGGGGCACGTGGGGCCCACCGATGCTCCGCAGGGCGTCCGGCCAGCGCCGCGCCAGGTCCATGCGCTGCTCCCAGGACAGCCCGTCGGGTCCGGGGAAGGAGAAGAACACCGGGCCGGTCACGTGCCGCAGGCCGGCCGAGGCGGCTCCGACGTGGCATGCCTCCGGGTGGAAGTACATGTCCAGGGCCGTCGTCGTCCCGCAGAGCAGCGCCTCGACCGCACCGAGCCGCGCGCCGAGTTCGACCCCGGAGGGATCCATGACCCGGGCCTCCTCGGCCCACACCATCTCCAGGAACCCCTGGAGATCGACGTCCTCGGCAACACCGCGCAGCAGGGTCATGGGCAGGTGCGTGTGCAGGTTCACCAGCCCGGGCATCAGCAGCATGCCGCGGGCGTCGAGCACCCGGTCCGCGCTCACCTGGGACCGCACGTCGTCCGCCGGGCCCACGGCGATGATGCGCCCGTCCGCGACCGCTGCGGAGGCATCCATCAGGACGGTTGAGGCGTCGTCGCACACGAGGATGCCTCGGGCGGAGTCGATCAGCAGGTCAGCACGCATGGTCACGATCCTCGCCGTCCCGTGGCGTCATGGCAGGTGGTCGGCACTGAAGCCGTCGGGGAACAGCAGCGACAGCGGCACCGGCCCGCCCTCGCGGTCGATCAGCAGGTCGTCGCCGCCATGCTCGAAGAGCAGCTGGCGGCAGCGGCCGCAGGGCAGCAGCGGGCCGGGGTTGGGGCCGACGCACGCGAAGGCGATGAGCCTGCCCCGGTCACCCGGGCGCCCGGTTCGCACGAGATCCCCGACAAGGGCGCACTCCGCGCACAGCGTCACGCCGAGCGAGGCGTTCTCCACGTTGCTGCCGGTGACGATCCGGCCATCGTCGACGAGGGCCGCAGCCCCGACCGGGTGCCGGGAGTAGGGCGCGTAGGCGAGTTCACGGGCCGCACGAGCCGCGGAACGCAGCCGCTCCCACGTCGCGTCGTCGACCATGGAGCGACAGTACTGCCAGCCGCGCTGACCGCGGGGCCTACTCCTCGGGAAGCCCGTACCCCCGGAACCTCTCGCGAACGACTTCGATCTGCTCATCGGTCAGGAGTACCGGCGTGCCCGCCGATCGTGCGATTAGGTATTGGCGGCACAGGTGCTCAATCTCCATGGTGAGTGACAGGGCAGCCTCGAGGTCGGGGCCGTAGGCCAACATGCCGTGATTGGCCATCAGGCAGGCACGACGGTCGACTAGAGCGACGGAGACGGCGTCAGAGAGCTCCTGCGTGCCGTAGGGCGCATAGTCCGCGCATCGGATGGTGGAGCCACCGCCTTTGGCCACGACGTAGTGGAAAGCGGGGAGCTCCTCGCGCAGGGAAGCCAGCGCCGTCGCATAAACCGAGTGCGTGTGGACCACAGCGAAGGCCTCCGGGATCCGCAGGTAGATGTCGCGGTGAATGCGCCACTCGCTCGACGGCACGCCCGCGGATCGCACCTTGCCGTCCATGTCGAGCGCGACGATGTCGTCGACCCGCACCATTTGCGATGGTACGGCCGAGGGCGTGATGAGGAGGCCATCACTCGAGCGCACGGATAGATTCCCGGACGTGCCGGCATTGAACCCCCACGCATCAAGGGCCTGCAGCGCATCCACCAGCTGCCTTGCCGGACTGGTCATGACATCTCCTCCGACGCGACAACAGTCATCATGGATGGAGGTTCGACGAGACCCCTCTCGGTGACAATGGCAGAGATCAGCCGTGCCGGCGTCACGTCGAAGGCCGGGTTGAATCCAAGGACATTGGCCGGCGCCGTCGCCGTTCCGGTGAAGCAGACGACCTCGGATTCATCACGCAGTTCGATCGGAATCTGCGCGCCTGAGGCTGTGTCGAGATCAACGGTCGACCAGGGGGCAGCCACGACGAAAGGGATCGCCGCATCGGCGCAGGCCAGAGCTACTCCGACCGAGCCGATCTTGTTCGCAGTGTCGCCATTGCGGGCGATCCGGTCGGCGCCGATGACAGCGACATCGACCAGTCCCCGGAGGATAGTGCTGGCAGCGGCGCCGTCGACCTGCACAACGCAGTCGATCCCTTCTTGTTCGAGCTCCCAGGCGGTCAGCCTTGACCCCTGGAGCAGCGGTCGAGTCTCGTCGACATAAACGCGCCCGAGGGCCCCGCGCACATGGAGTTCGCGCACGATGCCCAGCGCCGTTCCCCATCCAGTGGTCGCCAGCGCACCGGCATTGCAGTGGGTCAGCACGTTGAGGGTCAAACGGCCGGTGCGCGCCAAAATCCAGTCGGCACCCA
>JAFMFD010000070.1 GCA_017856385.1 Actinomycetota bacterium | reverse complement strand
GCATGATCGAGATGACGGTGCGCTCGCGCCAGCCGCCCGCGATCGACATGCCCGGAAAGATCCAGTACACGAGCCCCATCGCCGCCGCCGGGTCCCACTCCTCGCGCGGCCGGTCGAGCATCGCGTCGAGCGCCTTGAGCGCGAAGACATTGCGCAGGTGGGGGCCGAACGCATCGAAGGTCATGCGGTTCGAGTGGTTGGTCAGCGCGACCGTGTTCGGGTGGAGTGTCGCGAAGTGGTAGCCCTCGAGGTAGCCGTCGAGCGTCACCTTCCAGTTGGGTCCCGCAAGCTCCTTGGTGGTGAAGTGCGTGCACTTGTCGAGCTCGAGCGCCTCGAGGCAGGGCAGCACCGGGCCGAGCCAGGCGTCGATGTCGAACTCCCCACCCGGGGTCAGGCCGATGAAGACGATGCCCGCCCGCTCGGCGCACGGCAGCTGCACCAGGCCGTGGGACTCGCGGTCGACGTCACCGAACGTGGACTCCTCCGTGACGCCGGTGAGACGTCCTGCGGTGTCGTAGGCCCACGCATGGTACGAGCAGACGAAGCCGTGGCGCGTGGTCCCGCACCCCTCGGGGACGAGCTTCATCGCGCGATGCCGGCACACGTTGAGCATCGCGCGCATGTGGCCGTCCTTGCCCCGCACGAGAACGACCTCGGTGCCGACGACCCTAAGTGCCTTGAAGTCGCCGACGTTCGCGAGCTCCGCCGACGTGCACACCGGGAGGGGGATGCGGCGGAACACCCGGCGGATCTCCTCGTCCCACTGAGCGGGGTCGAGGTACTCCGCGATCGGGACGCGCATCTGCTCGGGGGCCATGTCGGTCGTGCCGTTGCGCAGGTGGTCGGCCAGCCGGTCGAGGATGGCCAGGGCCTCGTCGCGGCTCATCGCCGTGTGGGCTCCGGCCAGGTACTGGGGGACGGTGTCGGTCATGGCTGGCTCCTCCGCGGGGGCGGATCGTCGGCTCCGCCGGCCCAAGTCATCTAGACGACTCCATACGACTCTAGGCGACGCCACCTCCCCCTGTCATCCCCCATCTCGTTTCTCCCGCGACGCGGGAGAAACGAGACAAACCGACGGGAATTCCGCGATCTTGGCTCACTTCTCCCACCACTGCTCCCGGCAGCCCACCACCACAGCACTGGGAGAGATGAGGCAATGGGGCCCGAACAGCCCGACTTTGGCTCAGTTGTCCCGCGTCGCGGGAGAAACGAGAAAGTGCCGTGAGTCAGTTGGTGAGGATCCCGGTGTGCAGGTGCTGGCGCTCGTTGACCGACTGGATGCGCTTGCGGTCACCCTTGACCAGCACCTCGGTGATCGAGCAGTGGTTGGGCAGGAAGAACATGTCGGGGCGGATCTGCAGGATGTCCGCGAGGTAGGCGTTGATCACGCCGCCGTGGCTGACGAGCACGATGTGCTGGCCCTCGTGGTCAGCGACGAGCGCATCGACCGCCGCCACCGCCCGCGCCCGGAACTCCGCCGAGCTTTCGGTGAAGAACATGTGGTCCCAGCGGACCTCCTCGGTGAAGGCCGCCTCCCGCGCCCTCCACTCCTCCGGGTCGACCACCGACTGCGGGTCGATGCCCGGCTCGAGGTCGCGGTAGGACTGGATCTCGACCAGTTCAGGCCGGATGTTGGGCTCCAGGTCGTGCGGCGACCCCACGATCCGCGCCGTCTCGATGGCACGGCGCATGGTGCTGCAGGCGACCACGTCGACGTCCTGCTCGCCGAGCACCGCAGCGAGGGCCATGGCCTGCGTGCGACCGAGGCCGCTCAGCGGCGGGTCCTCCCACTGCGAGAAGTCGAACACATCACCGGTCGGATAGTCCTGCTGCGCGTGGCGCGTGATCGTCAGGCGTGTCACGCCCTCCTCGAGCAGCAGGAACGGACGGCGCACCGAAAACGGCGGCTCCGGCGGAACCGGCGGCCGGTTCGCGGTCACGCCGTATCGACCACCCGCACCGTGCCCGCCGAGCCGTCGAGCTCGACCGTCGTGCCCGTCGGCAGGGTCTTGCTGGCATTGGCCAGCGACACCACGCACGGGACGCCGAGCTCGCGGCTGACGATGACGGCGTGGCTCGCCTGCGCACCGATCTCGCAGATCACTGCGCTGGCGATCATGAACAGCGGCACCCACGACGGGTCCGTCGTCGTGCACACGAGGATCTCGCCCGGCTCGAGCGAGTCCGCGTCGGCGAGGTCGAGGATGACGCGGGTCTTCGCCGTCACGGTGCCCGGCGAACCGCCGATCGCCTTCATCTGCGTGCCCACGGGAGCCGCCTCCCCCTGCGCCTCGCGCTGGCGCCGTGACCACTCGCTGATCGGCGGGATGGGCTCACCGCGCATCACCAGGTACGGCGGCTGCAGGTCAGCGAGCGTCAGCCACTGCGCATGGCGATCGGCCAACGTGCCGGTGTACGACGACGGGTTCGCGATGAAGTCGTCGAGCTCGCTCTCCAGCAGATGGAAGACGTGCATCGGGTCACTCAGGTGACCGCGCTCGTGCATGCGCCGGCCGAGCTCGCGGAAGGCGAGCTTGGGCTCCTGCATCAGCATGACGGTCGCATTCTTGCCGCCCTCGCGGAGCCGGTACGACATCTGCCCGGAGGCGATGCCGGCGGCGAGCAGGCCCGAGGTGGACTCGTCGCCCGCAACGGCCGCGGTGAGTTCGGCGACCGCGGCCTCCCGGCGGGCGGCAGCCTCGGCCGCGCGGGCCCGCGGCGACATCGCGTCGTTCTGTCGACGCACGCGGTCGACCATCTGGTACCCGAGCACCGGATTGATCAGCCAGGTGTCGGCGCTGATCTCCCACTCGTTGACGCCGCGATGCCCGAAGTCCCGGAGCAGTGCCGCGAAATCCGCGTTGAACCCGGCCGCCTCCGGATTGCCCGCAAGCCGATCGGCAAGGCCGGCGACACCCGCGTCGAACTCGGCCGTCAGTGCGGGTGAGGCCGCCACGAGCCGGCTGAGGTCCCACACCCGCTCCGGCAGCCCGGCCGACGCCACGTCTCCGAGCGCCGCGAAGATCTGGATGGCGAGGTCGGGCTTGCCGACGGCGTCGGCGATGCCCTGGACGATCTGGGGACCCACGGTCGCACCGATCACGACCTGCGCGTAGGCATCCCAGCCCGGACGCTGCCACCGAGCCGACGTGCGTCCGTACTCCACGAGTTCGGCGTCGCTGATCGACGCGAGGTCGGGCCGCGACGCGACCCATGCACGGGCCTGCGCGATGTAGTCGTCCGAGAGCTTCTGCTGAGAGCCGCCGAGGATCGCCCCGAAGGACTCCCCGAGCTTCGCCGAGCACGCCTCGTTATCGTCGCGCGGGTCGTGCTTGTACGGCGGGACGGTCGGGTTCTGCCCGAAGAAGGAGATGTCGATCGCATCCGGCGTGGCCCCCGGCATGCGGTAGCCGAAGACACGGCCCAGCGACACCTGATTGAAGAAGTAGCCGCCCCAGCAGCCGTACGTCTCGGGCTTGTCCCAGAGGAACTCGTCGGGCGTGAACGTGCCGAGGGCGATCCACGCATCCGCGGTGCCGGGCACGATGCCCTGCTCCCACGTCAGGGTCCAGTTCAGCGGCGTGAACGGATCGGGGCCGACCTCGTCGGCGTTGGCGCGCGTGTAGAGCGGGAAGCGCTCGCTGGGCTCGGTGTCGGTGATCCAGGTGTCCATGGCTCTCCTCCTTGCAGGACGTCCGACAGGAACGCTATCGGTCTCAGCCGGAGATGACCGCCCGGTCTCCCTGCTTCCAGAGCCGGTCCAGGCGCCGGTACGCGATGCGCCATCCATCGTCGGTCCTGACGACGCGGTCGTAGTACTCCCCGCCAAGGAAGTAATGCTTGACGGGGCCGGGCGCTGACTCGCGGATGTGCTGGGAGATCAGGTACGTGCGCACTTCTGCGCTGTCACCGTCGTCCGCGAAGTCCATGACGCTCTTGCCAACCAGGTGCTGCGTGGCATCGAGATGCCCGATCGTGCCCTCGATCATCGCCCTGATGGCCGTGGGCCCCTCGGGCGCGCCCAGCCCTCCGGCGTCGAAGATCGCATCGGGGGTGAAGATCAGGTCCAGGGCCCCGAAGTCCCGGTAGTCCAGGGCGCGGGCGTACCGCGCGAGGAGCTCGTCGATCTCGATCCGGTCGCTGATCTGCTGCAGGGTGAGGGCCACGGGCGAGAAACTAGACACAGACTCCGGTTATTGCAAGGATTCCCCGATATCCCCGACCCTGGAGCAGCTGTGGCCGAGCAGGCGAAGAACTGGGAGGACGTCAAGTCCTACTCCCTCGACCAGGAGGACGAGCTCGCCCTCTTCGACGCGCAGATCGAGTGCACGCTCATCTGGGCCAGCAAGGACGGCTGGCCGATGGGCGTCATCGTCAACTACATCCACCGTGATGGCCGGTTCTGGCTCACCGCGAGCGAGGAGCGCCCACGGGTAAACCAGATCCGCCAGGACCCGCGCGTCTGCATCGCCATCTCGTCCAAGGGCTCGAGCATCATCGAGCGGCAGTCGCTGACCTACAAGTGCGAGGCGGTCGTCCACACCGACCGCGAGACGCTCGACCGGATCCTCCCCGAGTTCGCCGGCGCAATGCGGCCGGGCGAGCCCGAGAAGGCGCAGGCGTTCCTGGAGATGCTCGACTCCCCCGGCCGCGTTGTCTTCGAGTTGATCCCGAAGGTCCGGGTGGGCTTCAACAGCGCGAAGATGTGGGCCGCGTCCGAGGCGGCACGCCCGTCGGACTCCCCGTCCGGGCCCCAGAGCCACTAGCGGCCGACCCGCCAGCAGCACCCACCAGCGAGGAGTTCCATGCGCTTCGACAACCAGGTCCTGTTCGTCACCGGCGGAGCGAGCGGCATCGGCCGGGCCACCGCTGAGCGCGTCGTGGCGGAGGGTGGACGCGCGGCCCTTGTCGACCTCGACGGTGACCGGGCCCGCGCGGTCGCGGCCGAGATCGGCCACGGATGCATCGGCCTGTCTGCCAACGTCGCCGACGAGATGCAGGTGAAGGCGGCCGTCGACGCGACCGTCGAGCAGCTCGGCGGCATCGACCTCGCGCTGGCTGCCGGAGGTCACGCCGAGTTCGGCGACATCGCGGAGTGGGACCACGCGCGGTTCATGAAAATGGTCGAGGTCCACCTCGGCGGCACCTTCTGGGTGTGCAAGTACGTCACGCCCGTCATGAAGTCGCGGGGTCGGGGCTCGATCGTCACGATCGCGTCGACGGCAGCCGTCATGGCGAACAACAAGAACGTCCCCTACGGCGCCGCCAAGGCCGGCATCACCGGCCTGACCCGGCAGTTCAGCCTCGAGGCCCTGCCCGAGGTGCGCGTCAACTGCATCGCCCCCGGCCGCACGATCACCGGTATGACGGCCCCGCTCATGGTGCAGCGCGGCGGCGACATGGAGAGGGGTGAGGAGATCTTCGGGGCGCCCATCCCGATGAAGCGCATGGGACGGCCGGAGGAGCTCGCCGCAGCCATCTGCTTCTTCCTCAGCGACGACGCCTCCTTCATCACGGGCCAGACGCTGGTGGTCGACGGCGGCGAGACGATCTCCTGACCGTCTCCTGAATTTCCCGGCCGACGAGCGGCTGTCGGTGGCACACTCGCGGTCTACCTACCCTGGGAGAAGGCCATGCCGCAGCACGACCGCATTGACGAGGAGTCCCTGGTTCCGCTCGCCGCGCTCTACGAGGCGCTGCCGGGCGGGTTCAACGCCATCCCGGACATCGAGGCCCGCCGGGCGACGCTGTACGGGATGCTGGCGCAGATGACGGCGGACATCCCGCCGAACCCGAACGTCGGACTTGAGGACATCACGATTGCCGGGCCCGCGGGGGATCTCGCCCTGCGTATCTACCGGCCCGTCAACCCCGCCGCGTCGCGGCCGGGCATCTACTTCATCCACGGCGGCGGCATGGTGCTCGGCAACCTCGACACCGACCACCTGACCGCCGTCATGCTGTGCGAGACGCTCGGCGCAGCAGTGGTGTCGGTCGACTACCGGCTCGCACCGGAGCACCCCTACCCCGCCGGCCCCGACGACTGCTTCGCCGGCCTGCAGTGGATGGCCGCTCACGCGGACGAGGTCGGCTTCGACCCGTCCCGCCTGGCCCTCTACGGCGGCAGCGCGGGAGGCGGTCTCGCGATCGCGACGGCACTGCGCGCCCGCGACGCCGGTGGTCCGGCGATCTGCTTCGTCATGGCCCCGTACCCCATGATCGACGACCGCAACGAGACGGCGTCCAGCCGCGAGATCGTCGACATCGGCATCTGGGACCGCGCCGGCAACATCGAGGCGTGGGCCTGGTACCTCGGGGGCAAGGAGGCGGACGCCTACGCCGCCCCCGCGCGCGCCGAGAACCTCGCGGGGCTGCCGCCGCACTTCATCGACGTCGGCGATCGCGACATGTTCCACGACGAGGACGTAGCCTTCGCGGACCGGCTGGCCGCCGCCGGCGTGCCGACGGAGTTCCATGTCTACCCGGGTGCGTACCACGCGTCGGAGGTGTTCGCGCCGACTGCGGCGCTCAGCCAGCAGATCTGGGCGAACCGCATCGCCGCCCTGCAGCGCGCACTGTCGTAGCGCCAATTCCTGCAGTTCGCGTCATTCCGGGACGTCCCTTGTGACGCGAACTGCAGGAGTCAGCTGACGAGCAGGTCGGTCCGCAGCTGCTCCACCTGCCGGTGCGTCATGCCCTGGCCAAGCGCCCAGGCCTCAGCGCCGCCGTACGTGGCAGTCATGCGGGCGAGGAAGCCCGCCATGGTCTGCGGGTCCGATGCGAAGATCCAGTCCGGCGCATCGGCCAGGCCGTTCTCCTGGAACACCGGCGAGTTCCGGATGCGCTCGAGCACGGGAGCCATGTTCTTCGTGGTCAGGTGGTAGTCCGCGACGATCTCGTCGTGCGGCACTCCGAGGATGTCGAGCAGCATCGCGATGATGATGCCGGTGCGATCCTTGCCCGCGGTGCAGTGGATGACGACGGGCTGATTCGTCCTCTCCGCGATCAGGCCAAGGGCCTGCGCGACGAACCGCGCGTTGACGTCGATCTGCTTCATGTAATCATCGACGAGGTTGTCGCACATGCCAGCGAGGATCTGCCTCTCATTCACGCCGGACTGCGGAGTCATCGGGCAGCTGATGACGTTGACGTGGTCGTCGAGCTCATACCCCTCGCGATCGACCTCCAGTGACATCCGAAGGTCGATGACCGTCCTTGGCTTGACGACCTCGCGGAACTGCCCGCGCCCGCTCACGGTCAGGGACTTGGGGTTGTCGCTGCGGAACACGCGCCCGGACCGGACGATGCGGCCGTCCGCCACGACGAGGCCGCCGATGTCGCGGATGTTGACGAGTCCGTCGATGGAGACCTCGCGCGGGTGACGGTCGCTCACGCGCTGACCGCCCTCGACGCGGCCATCATTGCGTGCGCCAGCGCCTGCGGATCCTGCGGATCCGCCTGGCCCGCGAGAGGGGCCTCCACCGCCAGGATGGTCGTTGCGGGCAGTGCCTGCACGAATGCGCGGACCGGCAAGTCGCCCTCGTCGGGCAGCAGGCGCGCACGCGCCGCCTCGGCCCGCGCGGCGGAGGGGTCGATGACGGGGCCGGCGCCCTGCGCCCCGCAGACCTGGGCATAGGGCAGCAGGCCAGCGTCGGTCGCCGCGAGCTGATCCGTCGTCCCGCCGGAGCGGGTGAGGTGGAGAACGTCGGGGAGCACCACGACGTTCGGCGCCTCGGCAGCCCGGACGATGTCGACGGCGTCGACGAGGGCCGGGCACGCGGTGAACACCATGAACTCCAGCGCGAGGGCCGTGCCGTGCGCCGCTGCGGCCTGCGCCATGGCGGCGAGCGTGTCGACCCGGCGCACCGGGTCGGCGTCCTCGACGGTCGCGATGACGTACCTGGCTCCGAGGGCCTGCGCCGCCTCGAGCAGCGGCGTCGCCGCCGCAACCGACTCCGGACCGGTCATCCGAATCACCTCGAGGTCGAGCAGGCGCGCTCCGCTGCCGTCGATCTCACTGCGCAGTCGCTCCAGGGCGGCATCGTCCCCGAGTGTGCCGTGGTCGACACCGGTCGACGGGCTCGGCGTCAACCGCAGGCTGAACCACTCGAAGCCTGCGCCGGCAGCGACGTCGGCCAGCCGTGCCGGCGGCACGGCGATCATCGACAGGTGGGCGAGTGAGTACTCCCGGGCCATGTCAGGTGCCGGCCAGTCGTTCGACGATCGGCAGCACGGCATCGAGGTGGGCGTCGCCGAACGTGATGTAGCTGAAGCCGTACTCCTCGCGACGACGGATCAGCTCCTCGCAGACCTGGTCGACGCTGCCGACGGCCGAGTGCGGGAACGTCGTCAGGTCGTCACCCTCCAGGCCGGTTCGCTTCGACACCGCCTCGGCGGTGATCTGCGAGCGTCCCTCGATGGCGATGAAGTAGGTGGCGATCTCCAGTTCGATCTGGTCGAAGCGCTCGCCGGCACCGTCCCTGATCCACTGGATCTTCTTGCGTGTCTCGTCCTGAGTGGACGACGAGATGCTGCCCGCCCCCACGACACCGCTGCTGTTGTTGAAGTTGACGCTGGCGATGTCGGCGAGCTCCCCCGCGATCCCGAGGACCTTCGGGGCGCCGCCCCCGATCATCAGCGGCGGGTGCGGACGCTGCACCGGGCGGGGAACGGCGACGTACCCGGACGACTGGATGAACTCACCGTGGTAGTCGACCTCTGCGTCGCTCGAATAGGCCATCAGCATGAACTCGGCGGTCTCGCGCATGAGCTGGATGCGCCGACCCGCCGACTCGAACGGGATGCCCATCCCCTCGTACTCGTTGACGAGCCACCCGGCTCCCAGGCCGATCTCGAGCCGGCCCTCGGAGAGGACGTCGATCGTCGCCATCTCCTTGGTCAGGATCGTGGGCAGGTGGTAGCTCGTGCATGCCATGCGGGATCCGATGCGCAGGGTTGTCGTCGACATGGCCGCCGCCGTGAGGGCAGGGATGAGCGCCATCGCCTGGACGCGGTGCCCGGTGCCCTCGATGCGACTGCCGGGGCCCAGGTAGTGATCGGCCACATGCAGCGTGGAGAAGCCGGAGTCCTCGACCTTGCGGGCGAGATCGACCCACTCCTTCTTCGTCGGCGAGCTGAACGCCTGGACCGCGAAGCGGAACGGGCGCGTCATGACGGCATCGCCATCTTGCGCGCGGCCCGGAAGTACTGGCCCTGCGATGCCGTGAAGCCACCGTCGACGAACAGCACCTGGCCGGTGATCCACGACGCCTCGTCCGAGCACAGGAAGCAGATCGCGTCGGCGATGTCGGTGGGCCGGCCCATGCGGCCGGCCAGCAGCGTGCTGGCGATCGCCTGCTGCGCCGCCGGAGTCCCGTAGTGGCCCGCGGTTCCCTCCGTCAGGACGGTGCCCGGGGCGACGGCATTGCAGCGGATCCCCCGATCGGCGAACTCGACCGCCATGGCCTGGGTGAGCAGGTTGATGGCCGCCTTCGTCGTCGGGTAGAGAGATGTCGACGCCGCGTGCGCGACCGAGGTGATCGACGAGAGGTTGACGATGGAGCCGCCACCCCGCTCGGCCATCACCGGCACCAGGGCCTGGGCCATGAGCACCGGCCCGATGATGTTGATGTCGCACAGCGCTCGCATCTCGGCGACGGTCGACGAGAGCAGGTCCTTGTAGACCTGGATCGCAGCGTTGTTGACGAGCACGCTGGCGTCGGGTGCGAGGTCGGCGACGGCGGCCACGGCATCGGCGTCCGACACGTCGATCACGGCGGTGCGGCAGCCGAGGTCGCCCGCCAGCCCCGCGAGAGCCTCCGCGTTGACGTCGAGCGCGAGCACCTCGTACCCGGCGGCCTGCAGGCGCTCGCTCACCGCCCGTCCGATGCCCTGGGCCGCGCCCGTGACGACTGCTGTTCCGCTGCTCATGCCTCTCCCTTGCTCAGACAGTGTGTGAAGTCATCGCCGTGCACCGCCCACGCCACGCATCGGCGCAGCACGATGCGAAACTCCGGGGAGTCCCAGGCCACGCGATCGAGCACACCGAGATCCTCCACCCCGAGATCCTGCACGTCGAACCGCCCTCGACAGTGGCCAAGGGTGAAGGAGACGACCGCACCCTGGCTCTCGCGGCGCATGAACAGCACCGGATGCCGGCCCTCACCGTGGTCGGTCTCGAACCCGGGGCACGGGCCGGAGTACTCGACGTCCATCAGGACATCCAGCCCGTCGCCGGTCTCGGTCACGTAGATCTCGTCGACGGTGGTGAAGGCCGGGACACCGCTCGTCAGCGGGTGCTCGCGCGCGGTGGGCTCGATGAGGTAGGGCCCGATCCTCGGGTGGGCGAGGAAGCGATTACCGAGGAGGGCCGTGAACTCCGGCATGGCATCCGGAGTGCGGAAGATCCGGGGCCCGTCCGGATCGGGGGCGTCGATCGCGGAGTTCGTCGCGTGCAGGGCAAGCAGACGCCCGCCTTCGGCGACCATCGCGCGTAGTACGTCTGACTCCGCCGCTGTCGGCCGCACGTCGCAGGTGTACGCCACGATCGCGTCGACCTGGGACAGCCGAGCGACGTCAGAGAAGTCGGTATGGACGCTGCACCGCACCGCGTCGTGCTCCCCCAGCAGGTTCAGCAGCTCACGGCGTGCGAAGTCGAGGTCGTGCCAGCGGCCGCCGACGACGATGGCCACCTCCACGCGCGTGCTGCTGCAGCGCGCGGGGGTGGCCATCGTCGGTGACGTGTGTCGATCAGTACTGCGTGCGGACCGTCATACCGCCGTCGCACACCACGTTGGTGCCGACGCAGTAGCCGAAGGCCGGGCTGGCGAGGCTGACGATCACCGCGGCGACCTCCTCGGGCTTGCCCATGCGGCCCAGCTTGATCGAGGCGAGCACCTTCTCGTACACCTCGGGGCGGCCGGCCTTGATCTTGCCCCAGTCGCCGTCGTCGAAGTAGACCGGTCCGGGCGAGA
>JAFMFD010000069.1 GCA_017856385.1 Actinomycetota bacterium | reverse complement strand
GGCAGCATGACGCCGACCAGAGCACGGACCATCGAGTGGCAGAAGGCGTCGGCCTGCACTGTCATGACCGCAGCCCCGTCATCGTCCCTCGTCCAGTCCAGTCGCTGCAGAGTGCGGATCGTGCTCGCGAACTCGCGCTGCTTGCAGAACGGCGCGAAGTCGTGCTCGCCGAGCAGGGCCGTCGCCGCCTCGTTCATCGCATCGATGTCCAGGGCCTTGTGGTGCGGCAGGACGAGATGGCGCTGCAGCGGGTCCGGGCCTCGGGGATCGTCGTTGACACGGTAGGTGTAGCGACGCCAGATCGCGCAGAACCTCGCGTCGAAGTCCATCGTCGTGCGCTCGATGCTGGTGACACGGACGTCGTCGGGCAGGGCGCGGTTGACGCGGCCGGCATCGACGTCGTCGGGCCAGGCCGTGACGTCCAGATGCGCGACCTGACCGCGGGCGTGCACCCCGGCGTCGGTGCGGCCGGCGCACTGGAGCTCCACCGACTGGCCGAACAGGTGGCCCAGGACTCGCTGCATCTCCCCCTGCACCGTGCGCAGGCCCATGGGCTCGGGCTGGGCAGCCCAGCCATGGAAGTCCCGACCGTCGTAGGCGATCCCGAGCCGCAGACGGATCAGCCCGCCACCGGTGTCGGTGGCGGGCTGATCGATGTCATGCGAGTCGGTCAGGACTCGTCCTTCTTCTCGTCGGTCTCGGCCGCATCATCGGCGACGATGTCGACGACCTCGACCTCCTCCTCGAGCGCGGTGCCGTCCTCGTCGACCACGGCGACGTCGTCGACGATGATCTCCTCGACCACGTTGCCGTCCGCGTCCTCGATGACCTCATCGACGACGGTCTCGACGACCACGGGCTCGCCAGCGGCCTTGGCCTTCTCCTTGGCGGCGCGCTTGGCAGCACCCGTCGCCTCGGCCACGACCTGCTCGAGCATCGGCTCGACCAACTCGATCACGGCCATGGGGGCATTGTCGCCCTTGCGGGGGCCGATCTTGGTGATGCGGGTGTAGCCGCCGGGACGACCGGCGTACTGCGGCCCGATCTCCGTGAAGAGCGTGTGCACGACGGACTTGTCGCGCACCACCGTCATCACGCGACGACGCGCGTGCAGGTCACCGCGCTTGGCGAAGGTGATGAGGCGCTCGGCGAGCGGACGCAGCCGCTTGGCCTTGGCCTCGGTCGTGGTGATGCGGCCGTGCTCGAACAGCGCGGTGGCCAGGTTGGCCAGCATGAGCCGCTCGTGCGCGGGACCGCCGCCGAGGCGGGCACCCTTGGTTGGCGTGGGCATGATTCTCCTTGTTGCGTCCTGCAGCCCTAGAGCTGCTCGTCCTCGGCGTAGGCCAGGTCGTCGTCGTCATCGCTGTAGTAGACGGCCGCACCCGGATCGAACCCGGGCGGGCTGTCCTTGAGGGCCAGGCCGAGGCCGGCGAGCTTGACCTTGACCTCGTCGATCGACTTCGCACCGAAGTTGCGGATGTCGAGCAGGTCGGCCTCGCTGCGGGTGATGAGCTCGCCCACGGTGTGGATGCCCTCGCGCTTGAGGCAGTTGTACGAGCGCACGGTCATGTCGAGCTGCTCGATGGGAGTCGAGAGCTGCTCGGCCACGAAGGCGTCGGTCGGCGACGGGCCGATGTCGATGCCCTCAGCGTCGACATTCAGCTCACGGGCCAGGCCGAAGAGCTCGACGAGCGTCTTGCCGGCCGAGGCCACCGCGTCGCGCGGGAGCATCGAGGGCTTGGTCTCGACGTCGAGGATGAGCTTGTCGAAGTCCGTGCGCTGCTCGACACGGGTCGCCTCGACCTTGTAGGTCACCTTGAGCACCGGGCTGTAGATCGAGTCGACCGGGATGCGGCCGATCTCCTGGCCCGCCTGCTTGTTCAGCACGGCCGAGACGTAGCCGCGGCCGCGCTCGACCACGAGCTCGATCTCCAGCTTGCCCTTGTCGTTGAGGGTGGCCAGGTGCAGGTCGGGGTTGTGGACCTCGACACCGGCCGGCGGCTGGATGTCGGCCGCGGTGACGTTGCCGGGACCCTGCTTGCGCAGGTACATCACGACGGGCTCGTCATGCTCGGACGAGACGACGAGCTGCTTGATGTTGAGGATGAGCTCGGTGACGTCCTCCTTGACACCCGGCACCGTGGTGAACTCGTGGAGCACGCCGTCGATGCGGATGCTGGTCACCGCTGCGCCCGGGATCGAGGACAGCAGCGTGCGACGCAGGGAGTTGCCGAGGGTGTAGCCGAAGCCGGGCTCCAGGGGCTCGAGGACGAACCGCGAGCGCAGCTCGCTGACGGGCTCCTCGGTGAGGATCGGGCGCTGGCTGATGAGCACGATGGACTTCCTTCCCGCGACGACCGCTATTTGACGTCGCGAATATCGGCCCCGAGGGGCCAGGACGGACTACTTGGAGTAGAGCTCGACGATCAGCTGCTCGTTGACCTGCGTGTCGATGACCTCGCGGGCCGGGAGCGAGTGGACGAGGATGCGCATCTGCGAGGGGATGACCTCCAGCCACGCGGGCACCGGGCGCTCGCCGATCTCGGCGTGGGCCACGATGAACGGAGTCAACTCACGGGAGGTCGGGCGGACCTCCACGATGTCGTTGGGCGACACGCGGTATGACGGGATGTTGACCTTCTTGCCGTTCACCAGGAAGTGCCCGTGGGTGACGAGCTGGCGGGCCATGTCGCGGGACTTGGCGAAGCCGGCACGGAAGACCACGTTGTCGAGACGCGACTCCAGGATCTGGAGCAGGTTCTCGCCCGTCTTGCCGGACTGGCGCTGCGCCTCGCGGAAGTAGTTCGAGAACTGCTTCTCGAGCACCCCGTACATCCGGGTGGCCTTCTGCTTCTCACGCAGCTGCAGCAGGTACTCGCTGTCCTTCGAGCGCCCGCGGCCGTGCTGGCCGGGCGGGTAGGGCCGCTTCTCGAACGGGCACTTGGGCGACTCGCACTTGGAGCCCTTGAGGAAGAGCTTGACCTTCTCGCGGCGGCACCGCTTGCAGTCGGCGTCTGTGTAACGCGCCATGTCTGGTATCTCCTAGATTCTGGTGTTCGCGCTCAGACGCGACGACGCTTGGGGGGACGGGTGCCGTTGTGCGGCGCGGGCGTCACGTCGGCGATCGTGCCGACCTCGAGCCCGGTTGCCTGCAGCGAGCGGATGGCGGTCTCGCGGCCGGAGCCCGGACCCTTCACGAACACGTCGACCTTGCGCATGCCGTGCTCCATTGCGCGACGGGCCGCGGCCTCTGCCGCGAGCTGGGCGGCGAAGGGCGTCGACTTGCGGCTGCCCTTGAAGCCGACCTGACCCGCGCTGGCCCACGAGATGACCGCACCGGTGGGATCGGTGATCGAGACGATGGTGTTGTTGAACGTGCTCTTGATGTGGGCGTGGCCGTGGGCCACGTTCTTCTTCTCCTTGCGGCGGACCTTCTTGGCCGCGCCGCCCTTGCCTGTGGGTGCCATTACGTCAGTTCTCCAAGTCTCGGGGTCGGGCTACTTCTTCTTGCCAGCGACGGTCTTGCGCGGGCCCTTGCGGGTGCGCGCATTGGTGTGGGTGCGCTGGCCCCGGACCGGCAGCCCCTTGCGGTGGCGCAGACCCTGGTAGCAGCCGATCTCGACCTTGCGGCGGATGTCCGCGGCAACCTCGCGGCGGAGGTCGCCCTCGACCTTGAGGTTCTCGTCGATCCAGTCGCGGAGCGCGACGAGGTGGTCGTCCGTGAGGTCCTTGGACCGCATGTCCGGGTCGATCCCGGTGGCGGCGAGGGCCTTGGCCGCCTGCGAGCGGCCGATGCCGTAGATGTACGTGAGTGCGACGGCCATGCGCTTGTCGCGCGGCAGGTCGACACCGACGAGTCGTGCCATGGGGCGTTCTCTCTTCTTCTCGATCACGGGGTCTGGGAGCGGTACCAGCCCTGCCCGCCTAGGCAGGTCCCCGGCCTCGTGTCCGGGGGTGTCGTCCCGCCGGGCGCACGCGCCGCGACGGGGGTCGGGTACCGCTATGGGTTCGGTCGACGGGTTGTCTCCCCGGTGACCGCGTCAGGGCATCAGCCCTGGCGCTGCTTGTGGCGAGGGTTGTCGCAGATCACCATGACGCGGCCGTGGCGACGGATGACCTTGCACTTGTCGCAGATCTTCTTGACGCTCGGCTGCACCTTCATGATGGCTCTCTTTGTCAGTCGTTCGGGTCGGACGTGGGTCGTGCTGGTGGTTCGGCCTACTTGTAGCGGTAGACGATCCGGCCGCGCGTGAGGTCGTAGGGCGAGAGCTCCACGACGACCCGGTCGTCCGGAAGGATCCGGATGTAGTGCATCCGCATCTTGCCGCTGATGTGCGCGAGCACCTTGTGCCCGTTGTCGAGCTCCACCCGGAACATGGCGTTGGGCAGGGACTCGGTGATCGTGCCCTCGAGCTCGATCGCACCGTCCTTTTTGCCCATGCCCTCAACTCTCGGTCGTTCGACATGGCCAAGGTGACCGTGCCACGTTCGGGTGCTGCTGGCCGACTCCTCCGCGCGCACGAGCAGGCACCGCTCGCGCGGTGAGTGCAGGTGTGGAGGCGGGGAAGCCTGAAACCAACCCCCCGAGCATAGGGGCATGGTCCCCGGCCGCAAAATCCGGGGGGTGGCCAGCGCACGGAGCGCCCGGCGCGGCAGCCCGGCACCCTCCCCCTCCTCGCGAGCGGGCGGTTAGCGGGCCGTCGAGGCCTCGATTCGGCCCGCTAACCGCCCGCTCGCGAGTTCAGGAGGGGGCGGGGCGGGGGTACGGGTCGATGCCGTCCGCCAGCAGCCGCTCCTCGGCCGTCCGATATGCGGACTCGAAGGCGGCCGAATCCGGCACCCTGCTGCGCCACTTGTCCAGGCCGACCCGCTCGGCCGGCATCTGCTCGGTGAAGAACTCCCGCATCGCGGGGTCGTCCGACAGGCCGAGGAAGTCCAGCACCCGCTGGTAGCTCGCCTCGCGGTCCAGGACGACGAGGTCCTCGAGCGAGAGGACGAGGACGGCCTCGGACGGCACCCCGGCAAGTCCCTCGTGGGCCCGCCGCACCCGGGTCTGCCACCAGTCGATCGCCTCGATCGGGTCGTCCGGCCCCCACCGCTCGGCGATGACGGAGGCCGCGGTGCTGCGCCCGTCGCGCACCATCCAGATGAAGCGGGCCTGCGGCCAGAACTGGTGGATTCGAGCCGCATTGGCGATGTTCGGCGGCGAGGTGTCGATCCACCACGGCTCCCCCGCATCGCCCCGCTGGGCGCGGATCATCCCGGTCAGGAAGGCCCGGCCGGCGGCGATGGGGTCCGCGTCGAGGCCGGCATCGAGATCGGCGAGCAGGCGCTCGCGCTCCGCCTCGTCCATGCTCAGGTGGAGGCCGCTCGCGCGGCCGAGGCGATTGGTCCGCAGCCACCACGGGCCGCGCATCCCCTCCTCGAAGGCCGCCAGGCGGGCCCGCGGGGAGCTGACGCCACGACGCAGGCGCTTGCGTCCGGTCACCCCGAGGACGAGGTCGAGGAGTCCGCCGTCCTTGTTGACGAACTTCACCTCCCGGGGCCAGCTCGCGCGCACCTGGGGGTGGCGATGGAGCAGGCCCGCGATGACGGTGGTGCCGCTGCGGCCGGTGCCACCGGCCATGATCGGCGTGACGGGATCAGACATCCCGGCGAGCATATCGAGAGCGCTCACCGACGCCGCCCTACAGCCGTACGTCGTCCAGTGCGGTGAGCACCCACGGGCCGTCGTCGGTGACCGCCACCGTGTGCTCCCAGTGGGCCGCGCAGCCGCCGTCGGCCGTGGACACCGTCCAGGCGTCCGCGAGCAGCATGACCTCCGGGTCGCCGAGGGTGACCATCGGCTCGATGGCCAGCGCCATGCCCGCCCGCAGCACCGGTCCGCGGCCCGGGGCGCCGTAGTTCAGGATGTGCGGCTCCATGTGCATGCGGGAGCCGATCCCGTGACCGCCGTACTCGGCCACGATGCCGTACTCGACGCCGGCCTCCCGGCCACCCGCCACGATGGCGGACTCGATCGCATGGCTGATGTCCGTCAGGTGGGCGCCGACCCGGGCCTGGGCCAGCCCGGCCCACAGCGACGCCTCGGTCACCGCGCTCAGGGCACGTCGCTCCGGTGCCACGTCGCCGATGAGCACCGTCACCGCAGCGTCGCCGTTCCAGCCGTCGACGATCGCCCCGAAGTCGATCGACAGCAGGTCGCCCTCCCGCAGCACCCGCGGGCCCGGGATCCCATGGACCACCTCGTCGTTGACCGAGGCGCAGATCACGCCCGGGTACGGGACCGCTCCATGCGCCTTGTAGCCCAGGAAAGACGAGGTCGCGCCATGATCGGCGAGCACGTCACGGGCAAGGACGTCGAGGTCGGCCGTGGTCGCGCCGGGCACGGCCGCGTCGCTCATAGCCTGCAGCGCCCGGGCGACCACGAGGCCGGCCGCGCGCATCACCGCGAGCTGGTCGGGCGACTTGATCTCGATCGCGTTGCGGCGCTTGAACACGCTCAGGACTCGAGGGCGAGGGCAGCGACGATGCGGCCGGTGACGTCCGACACCTCGCCGAGGCCATCCACCTGGACCAGCAGCCCCTGCGTGCGGTAGAGCTCGATGAGCGGCGCGGTCTGTTCAAAGTAGACCTCGAGACGGCGTCGGATGACGTCCTCGGTGTCGTCGCTGCGCCCCTGCTCCGCGGCCCGCCGCACGAGCCGTGCGACGACCTCGTCGACGTCGACCGTCAGCTCGAGCACCGCGTCGAGGCGCTGGGCCGACGAGCCGAGCATCGCGGTGAGCTCGCCGACCTGCTCGACCGTGCGCGGGTACCCATCAAGCAGGAACCCGGGCGCGCAGTCGTCGGCGGCGAGACGGTCGCGCACCATGGCATTGGTGACCCCGTCGGGCACGTACTCGCCCGCGTCCATGTACTTCCTGGCCTCGATGCCGAGCGGGGTCCCCTGCGACACATTGGCGCGGAAGATGTCTCCGGTGGAGATGTGCGGGACGCCCAGCAGCTCGGCGATGACCGCCGCCTGCGTACCCTTGCCCGCCCCCGGCGGGCCCATGATGACGAGCCTCACCGCAGGAATCCCTCGTAGTTGCGCTGCTGCAGCTGCGCCTCGATCTGCTTGACCGTGTCGAGGCCGACGCCGACGAGGATCAGCAGGCTGGTGCCGCCGAAGATGAAGTTGGTGCCCACGCCGAGGAAGCCGAACGCGAAGACCGGCAGGACGGCGATGAGGCCGAGGTACAGCGATCCCGGGGCGGTGAGCCGGGTGAGCACGTAGTCGAGGTACTCCGCGGTCGGCCGGCCAGCCCGGATCCCGGGGATGAACCCGCCGTACTTCTTCATGTTGTCCGCGACGTCGACCGGGTTGAAGGTGATCGAGACGTAGAAGTAGCAGAAGAAGACGATCAGGGCGAAGTACAGGGCCAGGTACCAGGTGCCGGTGCCCGTGCTCAGGTTCTGCTGGACCCACAGGGCCCACTCGGCCTGGCTTCCGGTGAGCTGGACGAGCAGCACCGGCAGGAAGAGCAGCGACGAGGCGAAGATGACCGGGATGACGCCGGCCATGTTGACCTTGAGCGGGATGTAGGTCGATGTGCCGCCGTACATGCGTCGACCCACCATGCGCTTGGCGTACTGGACGGGGATGCGGCGCTGCGCCTGCTCCACGAACACGACGAAGGCGATGACGGCGAGGCCCACCAGGAGGGTCATCGCGAAGGTGAACGCCCCCTGGCTGCCGAAGATGCTGGCGAACTGGGCAGGGATCGTCGCGATGATCGAGGTGAAGATCAGCACTGACATGCCGTTGCCGACGCCGCGCTCTGTGATGAGCTCGCCGAACCACATGACCACCGCAGTGCCCGCGGTCATCACCGTGATCATGACCATGATGACCCAGACAGAGTCGTTCGGGATCACGACCTCCTGGCAGCCGCTGAACAGGGCGCCGGGGGTGCGGGCGAGGGAGATGATCGCCGTCGACTGCAGGATCGCCAGGCCGATCGTGACGTAGCGGGTGTACTGCGTGATCTTGGCCTGGCCCGACTGGCCGTCCTTCTTGAGCGTCTCCAGGCGAGGGATGACCACCGTGAGGAGCTGCAGGATGATGCTTGCGGTGATGTACGGCATGATGCCGAGCGCGAAGACCGACAGCTGGAGCAGTGCTCCGCCGGAGAACAGGTTGATCAGCGCATAGACGGAGTTGTCCTGCACGACGTCGATACAGCGCTGGATCGCGGCGTAGTCGACACCGGGCGTCGGCAGCACCGACCCGAGGCGGTACACCGCGAGCAGCCCGAGCGTGAAGAGGATCTTCTTGCGCAGGTCCGGTGTCCGCAGGGCAGCGCCGAACGCACTGATGTGCACTGAGCCTCCTGCTGGTCGGTGGTTCGAACGGTCAGATCTCCGCCGGGGATTCCGACGGTCCTATCGGACCGTGGCCGAACCCCCTGCAGCGACGATCTTGTCACGGGCGGACGTGGAGAACGCATCGGCACTGACGGTGAGCGCCACGGACAGGTCGCCCTGACCGAGCACCTTCACCGGCTGTCCCTTGCGCACGGCTCCACGGGCCACCATCTCGGCGACCGAGACCTCGCCCCCCTCGGGGAAGAGCTTGCCCAGCATGGCCACATTGACGACCTGGAACTCGACCTTGGCCGGGTTCTTGAAGCCCTTGAGCTTCGGCAGGCGCATGTGTAGCGGCATCTGGCCGCCCTCGAAGCTCGCGGGCACCTGGTAGCGGGCCTTGGTGCCCTTGGTGCCACGGCCGGCGGTCTTGCCCTTGGATGCCTCGCCGCGACCCTTGCGGGTCTTCTCCGTCTTGGCGCCCGGAGCGGGGCGCAGGTGATGGACCTTCAGTGCCATGGTCAGTCGACCTCCTCGACGACGACAAGATGCGTCACGGCGTGGATCATGCCGCGGATCTCGGGACGGTCCTCCTTGACGACGGTGTCGCCGATGCGCTTGAGGCCGAGCGAGCGCAGCGTGTTGCGCTGGCTGCTCGTCCCGCCGATCCCGGACTTCTTCTGGGTGACCTTCAGGCGCGCCATCATGCACCCACCCCCGCGCGGGCCCGCAGCAGCGCTGCAGGGGCGACGTCCTCGAGCGGCAGGCCACGACGCGCGGCCACCGCCTCGGGGGACTCCAGGCCCTTCAGCGCCGCCACCGTGGCATGCACGATGTTGATGGCGTTGTCGGAGCCCATGGACTTGCTCAGGATGTCGTGGATGCCGGCGCACTCGAGGACTGCGCGCACCGGGCCGCCGGCGATGACGCCGGTACCGGGCGACGCCGGGCGCAGCATGACCACACCGGCCGCCGCCTCACCCGTGACCGGGTGGGGAATGGTGCCCTGGATGCGGGGGACGCGGAAGAAGTGCTTCTTCGCCTCCTCGACGCCCTTGGCGATGGCCGCCGGGACCTCCTTGGCCTTGCCATAGCCGACGCCGACCATGCCCTCGCCGTCACCGACGATGACCAGGGCGGTGAAGCTGAAGCGACGACCGCCCTTGACGACCTTCGCGACCCGGTTGATGGCCACCACCCGCTCGAGGTACGCGGACTTCTCCTCGCGCGGGGCCCGATCCTTGCGCTCCCGGCGATCGCCACCGCCGCCGTTGCGACGCGACGCTTCTGACATGTGGACTACCTCTTCCTGCAGGTTCGTACGTCGTTAGAGGGACAGGCCGGCTTCACGAGCGCCGTCAGCGACGGCCGCGACGCGACCGTGGTACTTGTTGCCACCGCGATCGAAGACCACGGCCTCGACCCCCGCCTTCTGGGCCCGCTCGGCGACCAGCTGGCCGACCTTGCGCGCCTTGGCGGTCTTGTCGTCGCCCGCCGCACGCAGCCCGGCCTCCATGGTGGACGCCGAGGCGATGGTGACGCCGCGCGAGTCGTCGACGACCTGCACGACCATGTGACGCGCGGACCGCGTGACGACCAGGCGGGGACGCTCGGTCGTGCCGGTGACCTTCTTGCGGACACGCAGGTGACGACGGGCGCGACCGACGCTGGTGCGGGTGCCCGAACCCAGCTTGGGGGCGAAGGAACTCATCACTTACCCGCCTTTCCGGCCTTGCGGCGAACCACTTCGCCCTCGTACCGCACGCCCTTGCCCTTGTACGGCTCCGGCTTGCGGATCTTGCGGATGTTGGCGGCGACCTCGCCGACCTTCTGCTTGTCGATGCCCACGACCTTGAACTTCACGGGGCTCTCGACGACGAAGCTGATGCCCTCCGGTGCCTTGACGACCACCGGGTGGCTGAAGCCCAGCAGGAGCTCGAGGTCGGTGCCCTTGGCCGCCACGCGGTAGCCGGTGCCCACGACCTCGAGGCCCTTCTCGTAGCCCGTGGTCACCCCGGTCACCATGTTGGCGACGAGGGTGCGGGTCAGGCCGTGACGGGACTTGGCGTCCCGCTCGTCGTTCGGCCGGGTGACGACGAGGGTGCCGTCCTCCTGCTCGACGATGATCGGCTCGGCGATGGTCATGCTCAGCGAGCCCTTGGGGCCGGTGACGGTGATGCTGCGTCCGTCGATGGTTGCGGTGACGCCCGCCGGGATGGCGACGGGCTGACGTCCGATGCGCGACATGTGCGTGCCTCCCCTACCAGACGTAGGCGAGGACTTCCCCGCCCACGCCCTTCTGCGCGGCCTGTCGGTCGGTCAGCAGACCGGACGACGTCGAGAGGATCGCGATGCCGAGCCCGCCGAGCACCTTCGGCAGCGCCGTGCTCTTGGCGTACACGCGCAGCCCGGGCTTGGACACCCGGCGCAGGCCGGCGATGGCGCGCTCGCGCGAGGGCCCGTACTTCAGGCTCAGCGTGAGGTTCTTGCCCACCTCGGCGTCCTCGACGGTCCAGCCGGCGATGTAGCCCTCACGCTGGAGGATCTCGGCGATGCTCGTCTTGATCTTGGAGTGGGGCATCGTGACGCTGTCGTGATAGGCGGAGTTCGCGTTGCGCAGCCGCGCAAGCATGTCCGCGATGGGGTCTGTCATCGTCATGGTTCTGGCCTGTGGCCTTCCTCGCTGCGGTTTCCGTGGTCACGGACCTTCAGCGTCGTGGTTTACCAGCTGCTCTTGGTGACGCCGGGGAGCTCGCCTGCGTGCGCCATCTCGCGCACGCAGACACGGCAGAGTCCGAACTTGCGGTACACCGAGTGCGGGCGGCCGCACTTCGTGCACCGGGTGTAGGCCCGGACCTTGAACTTGGGGGTCTTCTGCTGCTTCTGGATCAGCGCTTTCTTCGCCATCGGGCTCAGGCCTCCTTGAAGGGGAATCCGAGAAGGCGAAGCAGGGCGCGGCCTTCCTCATCGTTC
>JAFMFD010000014.1 GCA_017856385.1 Actinomycetota bacterium | reverse complement strand
GCCACCTCGTCCTCGACGGTGAGCCGCTCGCACAGCTCGACGAAGTTGCGGCGCGAGATGGGCACCTGGTTCTTCTCGTCGGGCGCCTCAGGGGGAGTGAACGAGGGGTCGTAGGGCAGGCTCGGGTCGCAGCGCACGCCGAAGTAGTTCTGCACCCGGCGCTCGGTCGGCAGTCCGTTGTCGTCCCAGCCCATCGGGTAGAACACCTCGAGGCCGCGCATGCGCTTGTAGCGGGCCATGCAGTCGGTGTGCGTGTAGGAGAACACGTGCCCGACGTGGAGGGATCCGCTGACGGTGGGCGGCGGGGTGTCGATCGAGTAGACCTGCTCGCGCACCTTGGTCCGGTCGAAGCGGTAGGTGCCCTGCTCCTCCCACGCCTTCGCCCACCTTGCCTCGATGCCGTCCAGGGTCGGCTTCTCGGGCAGGCGGCGGGTGCTCATGAGCCGCGAGTCTATTCATCCGCGAGCGGGCGCTTATCGGGGTGATCGGGCGGTCTGGCGGCCCGCCAACCGCCCGCTCGCGGATGAATAGACTCGATGACGTGCCCGACTCCGCGCAGGACGACCTCGCCGCGCTGTGGGCCGCGCTCGAGAATCGGTGGCCGGAGAACGTCATCGAGCCGACCCTCGCGCGTATCGCCGCGCTCACCGACCTGCTCGGCACTCCCCAGTCCTCGTTCCCGGTCATCCACGTCACGGGCACCAATGGCAAGACGTCGACGGCCCGGATGATCGAGTCCCTGCTGCGCGCCCACGGGCTGCGCACCGGGCTGTTCACGTCGCCGCACCTGGCCGACGCCCGAGAGCGCATCTGCCTGGAAGGTGAGCCCATCTCCGCGGAGCGCCTCCTGGCGACGTGGGCGGAGGTCGAGCCCTACGTGGCCGTCGTGGACGCCAACTCCCTCGCCGACGGCAGCGCGCCGCTGTCGTACTTCGAGATCCTCACCGCCCTGGCCTTCGCGGCGTTCGCCGATGCGCCGGTCGACGTCGCCGTCGTGGAGGTGGGTATGGGCGGGGGCTGGGACTCGACCAACGTGGCCCACGGCACCGTGAGCGTCATCACGCCGATCGGCCTGGACCACCGCGAGTACCTCGGCGACACGATCGAGCTGATCGCCCGCGAGAAGGCGGGGATCATCAAGCTCGACGCGATCGCGGTGCTCGCGCAGCAGGAGGTCTCGGTGGCTGAGGTGCTCCTGGCGCGCTCGGTCGAGGTGGATGCCTCCGTGGTGCGCGAGGGCATCGAGTTCGGCGTGCTGGCGCGCAGCATGGCGGTCGGTGGCCAGGTGCTGGTCCTGAAGGGCCTCGCCGCGGAGTACGACGAGGTCTTCCTGCCGCTGTTCGGGGAGCACCAGGCGCACAACGCCGCCGTGGCGCTGGCCGCTGTCGAGGCCTTCCTCGGCGGGGTCGGCGCGCTTGACGCGGATGTCGTGCGCGAGGGCTTCGCCACCGTGGCCTCCCCGGGCCGCCTCGAGGTGGTCCGGCGGGGGCCCACCGTCGTGGTCGACGCCGCGCACAACCCGCACGGCGCGCAGGCCCTCGCCCGGGCCCTCGAGGACTCATTCGACTTCACCCACCTGGTGGGGGTGGTCGGCGTGCTGGCCGACAAGGACGCGCTCGGCATCCTCACGGCGCTGGAGCCGGTGCTCGACCGCGTCGTCGTCACCGCACCGGTCTCGCCGCGCGCCCTGGACGCCGACGCCCTCGGGTCGCTCGCCGCCGAGGTGTTCAGCGCCGACCGGGTGTTCGTCGAGCCGGAGCTCGCCGACGCGCTCGATCGTGCGATCGCGCTCGCCGAGGAGTCGGGGCAGTATGCGGGCGGAGTTCTCGTCACCGGCTCGGTGGTGCTGGTCGGAGAGGCCCGGATGATGCTGGCTGGAGGTGCCCCGTGAACGTCCTGTGCCGCTCGGTCCTCGGCATCGAGGTGATCGTCGTCCTGCTGGCCACGTCCCTGGCGACTTCGGACGGCGCGGTACGCAACACCGCGCTCGCGTGGGGGATCGGGATCGGCCTGATGGTGCTCCTTATCCTCGGCGCCGGACTAGTGGGCCGGCGCGGCGGGCTCACGGTGGGGTGGATCCTGCAGGTGGTCGTGCTTGCCAGCGCCGTGGTGGTCGGCTGGGCGATGCTGGTGATCGGCGCGATCTTCGTGGCGCTGTGGTGGACGGCCATCTACCTCGGCTCTCGCGTCGACCGGATGAAGGCCGAGCGCGCGGCGTCCTGACCCCCGAGTGGTATCAGGGTGATACCGCATCGTGGTATCACCCTGATACCATCCCCCCATGGCCATGACGCTGAGACTGGACGAGGCGACCCACGAGGCCCTGCGGGCCCGGGCCGCCCTCGAAGGCCGATCGATGCAGGAGACCGTTCGCGACGCGGTGGATGAGTACCTGGTCCGCCATGCCCAGCGTGACGAGCTCGATCGAGTCCTGGACGAGCACCTGCCGCGGTACGAGGACGCTCTTCGTCGGCTCGGCCAGTGATCTTCCTCAGCGTCGAGGACCTCCTGCGTATCGCCGCGCGAGTGGTCGACGGTGACGTGGGTGTCCGCGATCTCGGCCTGCTCGAGGCCGCCGCTGCGCGGCCGCAGACATCGTTGTTCGGTGAAGATGCCTATCCGACCGTGCACGCGAAGGCTGCTGCGCTTCTGCACTCCATCGTGAACAACCACGCCCTGGTCGATGGCAACAAGCGCCTCGGCCTCGCGAGCGTTATCGCCTTCCTCGGACTCAACGGGTGGGTACTGACACTCACGAATGACGAGGCATACGACCTCGTCATCTCTGTGGCTGACGGGAGCATCGACGACGTTCCCGAGATCGCGGCGATCTTGGTGGCGGGAAGCATCCGCCGGCTCTCCTCGTGATGGGGGTGCTCCGCACGCTTCGCACCCCCGGCTCCCTCAGTAGGATGACGGCCGTCGCACCCCCCTCATCTAGGAGCCCTTCGTGTCCGAGCGCACTCTCGTCCTCATCAAGCCCGACGGCGTGGCCCGTGGCCTCGTCGGCGAGGTGATCGGCCGCATCGAGCGCAAGGGTTTCCGCATCGTCGCGATGGAGCTGCGCACCCTGACGCGCGAGGTCGCCGAGTCGCACTACGGCGAGCACCGCGAGAAGCCCTTCTTCGCCGACCTCGTCGAGTTCATCACCAGTGGCCCGCTGGTCGCCGCGGTCATCGAGGGTCCGGACGCGATCGTGCAGTGGCGAAACATGATGGGTGCGACCAACCCCGCCAAGGCGGAGATGGGCACGATCCGCGGTGACCTCGCCACCGAGATGCAGAACAACGTGACCCACGGCTCGGACTCCCCGGAGTCGGCGGCCCGCGAGGTCGCGCTCTTCTTCCCCGGCCTCTAGGCCCCTGGTCGTCTGCTCACCATGAAGCCTGCTGCGGTCGGCCTCGGCGTCGGACTCGCCGTCGGCGCCGCTGTCGCCGCGGCCTCGCGCGGGCCGACCCTCGTCGAGTGGCCGGCCCGGGTGCGCACGGGGTTCCCGCTCGTGCTCGGCGGCCTTGCGGGGGGAGTCGTCGGGCTGAAGACGGGCATGTCGCTGTCCCTGCTGCGCGCCGCGACCGGGCGCGGTCCGGGGCCGATCACGACCATCACCCCTGTCGTCGTGGGCGCAGCGGTGGCAGGCGGGCTCGCGATCGCCGGCACGACGGCGGTCCGTCGGGTGCTCGGCGGCCTCGTCGAGCAGGGACGCGACCTGGACGAGGCGTATCGCACCCCGCCTGCCGACCCCGAGGTCTCCGGTTCGGGGGCGTCGACCGTCACGGTGACCGAGTTGGGGCGGGAGGGTGCCCGATTCGTCAACTACGTCTCGACGCCGGACGCCATCCGTGAGGTGACCGGTCTTGATCCGGTCTCCTCGCCGGTGCGGGTGTTCGTCGGTGCTGACGCCGCGGACACTGCGGAGCAGCGCGTCGGCCTGGCGATGAGCGAGCTTCGGCGCACGGGCGCCTTCGATCGCGCGAACCTGCTGATCCAGGCGCCGGCCGGCACCGGCTACGCGAACTCCTTTCCCGTCGACGTGCTCGAGGTGCTCACGCGCGGCGATGCGGCGGCGGTCGCTATCGGCTACGGGCTCCTCCCGTCCTTCCTCTCGCTGGCCAAGGTCCAGGAAGGTGCGCACACTCAGCGGCTGCTCCTCGATGCGATCGCCGCCGAGCTGCGCGACCGCTCGACGCGTCCGCGCCTGCTGCTGTACGGCGAGAGCCTCGGCGCCGAGGTCCAGCAGACCGCGATCCCGCTCGGGCCCGCCGACCTTGACCGGTACGGCATTGCCGCCGCCCTGTGGGTGGGCACGCCGGGCGGGGAGCGCTCGGACGGCTTCCACGCGCTGTGCTCCGGGGAGTCCTGGACGGTCGATCGGCCCGAGCAGCTGCCCGCGACCACGCCCCACCCGGTGCGCGTGTGGTTCCTCGAGCACGACGGCGACCCCGTCGTACGCTTCCGGCCTGCGCTCCTGCTGCGTCGTCCTGCATGGCTGCCGACCGACGGCACGCGCGGGCGCAATGTCCCCGCAGGGATGATCTGGAAGCCGGGCATCACGTTCGCCGAGGCGTTCGTCGACACCATGTTCGCGACCCACGTGCGCCCGGGCCTGTTCGAGAGCCGGGGGCACGACTACCGCGCCGACCTGGCAGCGGTCGCCACGCGGGCCTTCGACCTGCCCGCCGATGTCGCCACCGCCGAGCGCCTCGAGGCGTACCTGCGACGCACCGAGGTCGAGCGGGCGCAGCGCCTCGGCGCGGCCTGACGCGCCCACGCGAGGGGGCCGGGGGCCGGGGGCGGCTACCATGGGGGGTCCAGACCCCGCGCGGAAGGGCCAGTTCCCCATGGCTGCTTCATCCACCTTCGGTGGCTCGTCGTTCGTCGGCCGCGACATGGCCGTCGACCTCGGCACGGCGAACACCCTTGTCTACGTGCGCGGGCGCGGCATCGTCCTCAACGAGCCCTCGGTCGTCGCCATCAACAGCACGACCGGCGGAATCCTCGCCGTGGGGTCCGAGGCAAAGCGGATGATCGGGCGGACGCCCGGCAACATCGTCGCGATCCGACCCCTCAAGGACGGCGTGATCGCCGACTTCGACACGACCGAGCGCATGCTCCGCTACTTCATCCAGAAGGTGCACCGCCGTCGGCACCTGGCCAAGCCCCGGCTCATCGTGTGCGTGCCCTCGGGCATCACCGGGGTTGAGCAGCGTGCGGTCAAGGACGCCGGCTATGCCGCCGGGGCGCGCAAGGTGTTCATCATCGAGGAGCCCATGGCCGCGGCCATCGGCGCAGGCCTGCCGGTGCACGAGCCGACGGGCAACATGGTCGTCGACATCGGCGGCGGCACCTCCGAGGTCGCCGTCATCTCGCTCGGTGGCATCGTGACCAGCCTGTCGGTCCGCGTGGGCGGCGACGAGCTCGACAATGCGATCATCCAGTACGTCAAGAAGGAGTACTCGCTGATGCTCGGCGAGCGTACGGCGGAGGAGATCAAGGTCGCGATCGGCTCGGCATTCCCGATGCCCGACGAGCCGCACGCCGAGATCCGCGGCCGTGACCTCATCACCGGCCTGCCCCGCACCATCGTGGTCTCGGCCGAGGAGATCCGCCGCGCCATCGACGAGCCGGTCAATGCCATCGTCGACGCCGTCAAGGCAACCCTCGACCGGACACCGCCGGAACTGTCCGGCGACATCATGGACCGGGGCATCGTGCTCACCGGCGGTGGCGCGCTGCTCCGCGGCCTCGATGAGCGCCTGCGCCACGAGACCGGGATGCCGATCATCATCGCCGAGCGCCCCCTGGACTGCGTCGCGCTCGGCTCGGGGAAGTGCGTCGAGGAGTTCGACGCCCTCCAGCAGGTGCTCATCTCCGAGCCGCGCCGGTAGCCGCGGGGCGTCCTCGCGCGCCACGGGCCCGCACGCCACACTTGACGCATGTTCTCCCGCCGGACGCGCGTCCTCCTCGCGGTGCTCGTCGTGGCGTCCCTCACCTTCGTGATCCTCGATCTGCGCGGAGGCGAGGGACCGTTCGCGACCGTGCGCTCAGCCGGCGCGAATGTGCTCGGCGGCCTCGAGCGTGCAGCTGCCACAGTGTTCTCCCCAGTCATCGGTGCGGGGTCGTGGTTCTCCACCCTGCGCGACCAGTCGAGCCAGATCGAGGAGCTCTCGGCGGAGAACGAGCGACTGCAGACCGAACTGCAGATCCTGACCAATGACCGCGCCCGTGCTGCGGCGCTGGACGGCCTGCTCCGGGTGGCCAGCGTCGGGCAGTACCGATTCGTGCCGGCGGAGGTCATCGCGGTCGGACCGGCCCAGGACTTCTCGTGGACGGTGACGATCGACGCGGGACGCAATGACGGCATCGAGCAGGACATGTCGGTGATCAATGGCGCGGGCCTCGTCGGTCGCGTCCTGAAGACGACGGCGAGCACGTCCACCGTGGTCCTGCTCGTCGATCAGGGCTCCGCGGTCGGCGGTCGGGTGGCGGGCACCGACGAGATCGGCATCGTCGCAGGCACCGGGAGCCAGGACTCGCTGGAGTTCGAGCTGCTGGACCCGATGGCCGACATCCGGGTGGGTGACGCCCTGGTGACGTTCGGCTCGAAGGGTGGTCGCCCCTATGCGCCGGGCCTGCCCATCGGCGAGGTCGTCAAGGTGCGCGGGACCGGCGGCATGCTCACGCGCATCGCGACCGTGCGCCCGTACGCCGACATGTCGACCCTGAGCATCGTCGGAGTCGTCACCAAGCCCCCGCGCGAGGACCCAAGGGACTCGGTGCTGCCGGCCAGGGGCGACGTGAGCATCATCCCGAGCCCGGCGCCGCTAGGCGGGGACGGTGACGCGGCGGCCGGCGACGAGGAGCCGGCCCCCGATGCGACCGCCTCGTCCGCTCCCGCGGAGGAGACCGCAGCGGTGCCGGTCGACGAGGTCGCCGGGAGCGAGGCTGAGCAGTGATCTGGCGGCAGGCGCTGATCATCCTCACGTTCACCCTCGCGGCGGTGCTCGTCGAGGTCACGCTGCTGAGCCGACTGGGCATCCCGGGCGCCACGCCCGATCTCGTCGTGGTGACGGTGGTGGCGCTGGCGCTCGCGATGGGTCCGGTGCAGGGTGCCGTTGCCGGATTCGCCGCGGGCGTGCTCATCGACCTCGCCCCGCCGGGGGACACGCTGCTGGGGGTCAACGCCATCGTGTACGTGCTGATCGGCGTCATCACCGGGTTCGCGGTCGATCCCCGCGACCGGACCGTGCCGCTGCTCATGGGGATCGTCGGGCTCTCGACGGGGGCGGCGGTACTCCTGACCGCGGGCCTCGACACGCTGCTGGGCAGTGACCGGGTGGACTGGGAGCAGATGCCGTCGCTGGTGCTGACCGCGGCCCTGTACGGGCTGATCCTCGCGCCGGGCATGATCCTGCTCACCACATGGGTCGTGCGGCGGGCCACGCCCGAGGTTCTGGTCACGGCGTGAGCCGAGCGGGATGCCGTTGGGGATTTTCCAGACGAATAGGGCATAACCGGGTGCCGGGAACGGCTCTCGGGGTGATCGCGTCGTACCGTCGTTCCCGGACCGGTTGACGAGACGGTCCGTCCATCACGACCGATGGCGACGGGAGGCACCCGGTGAGCCAGCGCTCTAACCTGCGCCTGCTCGTCCTCGCCGTGCTCGTGGTCTCTCTGCTCGCGACCCTCGTCGCCAGGTCGTTCTACCTGCAGGTGCTGGAGGGGGCCGAGTACCGGGCGGCCGCGGCGGACAACACGGTGCGCGAGGTCGCCGAGCCCGCGGTCCGCGGCCTGGTCCTCGATCAGGCGGGGCGCCCGCTGATCTCCAATCGCACGACGGTCGTGGTCACGGTCGACCGCCAGGCCCTGGCGCAGGAGCCGAACGGCGGTGCGGCCGTGATCACCCGGCTCGCCCGCATCCTCGACATGCCGCGCGACAAGATCGCCGACCGACTGCTCACCTGCGGCGCCGAGGGTGCCAAGCCGCCGCCGATCTGCTGGAACGGGTCGACCTACCAGCCGGTGCCGGTGGCCACCGATGTCGATACGCAGACCGCGCTCAGCATCATGGAGCGGCGCCGGGAGTTCCCGGGCATCACGGCGAAGCTGCAGGCCGTGCGCCAGTACCCGTCGCCCTTCAACGTGAACGCCGCCCACATGCTCGGCTACCTCGGCCCGGTCACCGAGGAGCAGCTCGATGAGCAGGGTCAGACCGAGGCCTACGACCGGCTCCGCCGCACCGACGTGGTGGGCCGATCCGGGCTGGAGAGGCAGTACGACGGCATCCTTCGTGGCAAGCCCGGGGTGACGACCCTCGCCGTGGACACGGCGGGCAACGTCACCGGCACGCTCGAGCAGCGCGAGCCGAAGCCGGGTGACTACCTGGTGACGAGCATCGACGCCCGGCTCCAGTCGGTCGTCGAGCAGCAGCTCGTGGCCGCGGTGCGTCGCGCCCAGTCGCAGGACTTCGCCGGCACGTCGGGTGCCGCCGTCGTCGTCGAGGTCGACACCGGCAGGGTCCTCGCGATGGCGAGCTACCCGACGTACGACCCGGATATCTGGATCGGCGGCGTGACCAAGCGGCAGTACGAGCAGCTGATGGACGACTCCTCGCTCTCGTCCAATGCCTACCAGGGGCAGTTCGCGCCGGGCTCGACCTTCAAGGCGATCAGCACCGCCGCCGCCGGCAACGACAACTTCGACCTCTACGGCATCTACCCGTGCCCGTCCCGCGTCAAGATCGGTGCGCAGACCTTCCGCAACTTCGAGTCCAACGCCTACGGGCCCATCTCGCTCACGCGCGCCCTCGAGGTCTCGTGCAACACCGTCTTCTATGAGATCGCCCGCCGCATGTGGCAGGAGGCCGGCGGCCCCGATGCCGCCGTCGACGCACCGGATCCCATCGCCGAGGCGGCCCGGACCTTCGGGCTCGGGTCGCCGACCGGCATCGACCTTCCGGGCGAGGCCTCGGGCCGGGTCGCCAGCCGGCAGTTCAAGTACGAGAACTGGGAGGCCAAGAAGGACGCCTGGTGCCGCAACGCCGAGGAGGGCTACCCGGAGACCCGGAAGACCAACCCGAAGCTGGCCGACTACTACACGGCCCTCGATCGCGAGAACTGCACGGACGGCTTCCAGTGGCGAGCGGGTGACGCGCTCAACGCGGTCATCGGCCAGGGTGACACCACCGTCACGCCGCTCCAGATGGCCATGGTCTACGCGGCGATCGCGAACGGCGGGACGCTCTACCAGCCCCAGGTGGCCAAGGGCATCATCTCGGCGACCGGCGAGGTGGTCGAGGAGTTCGAGCCGATCGTCACCCGGCGCGTCGACGCGTCGAAGCGGACACTGCGCTTCCTGCGTAACTCGCTGCCGGGCGTCACGACAGACGGGTCGGGCGAGACCCCGTTCGCGGGCTTCCCCCTTGATGTCCTCCCGGTCGCCTCGAAGACCGGCTCGGCGCAGGTGACGGGCGACAAGGCAGCGACCTCGTGGTTCGCCGCCTACGCGCCGGCCAACGCCCCGAAGTACGCGGTGGTCATGATGGTCACCGAGGGCGGGACCGGCTCCAAGACCTCCGGGCCGAGTGTTCGCGCCATTTTGGAGGCGCTTTTCGGGGTGCGCGGCTCGTCGGTGAACCCGGGAGCCAGCGTCCTCGTCGGTGGAGCCCCGCTGGAGCGCCTCCCGGCGGTGCGACGTGACGGTACCCCCGTGGTGCCGCGGGGGAGCGACGCCGGCGTCCCGGACATCCGTGCGGCAGGATCACGATCATGAGCCAGACGGTGGCCCGCGACCCGGCCGTGCGCTCGCTCATGCGGCAGAGCGGTTACTGGCGCGACCTGGACTGGATCCTGCTGATCGCCGCCCTCGCGACGACGATCTTCGGATCGGTGCTGGTGTGGTCGGCCAGTCGCGCCGACATGGCCGCCGACGGGGATCCGCAGTCCTACCTCAAGCGCCACCTCGTCACCGTCGGCATCGGACTCGCGCTCGGCTGGTTCGCCTCTCGGGTCGACTACCGCTCGCTGCGCGCCTACACGCCCTTCATCTACGTCGCGTCGATCATCCTTCTGCTGATGCCGTTCATTCCCGGCATCGGCACGACGATCGCCGGTGCGAGGGCGTGGATCGACCTGCCGGGAGGCATGACGATTCAGCCGTCGGAGTTCGCCAAGGTTGCCGTCATCTTGATGATGGCGGTGCTGCTGTCCGAGAAGCGCGACATCGTCGACGAGCCGAGTGATCGGGACGTGCTGCTCGCCGTGGCGGTGGCGGTCCTGCCCGTGCTCATCATCCTCGTGCAGAACGACACCGGGACGGTCCTCATCCTCGGCACGGTTGCACTGTCGATCATCGCCGTCTCCGGTGCCCGCACCCGATGGGTCGTGGGCCTTATCGGCGGCGCTGTGGTCGGCATCCTCGTGGCAGTCCAGCTCGGCCTGCTGAAGGAGTACCAGGTCCAGCGGCTCACGTCCTTCATCAATCCCTCGGAGGACGTGACCGACGCCGCGTACAACGCCAACCAGGCGCGTATCGCGATCGGCGGGGGCGGCTGGTCCGGTCACGGCCTGTTCGAGGGACCGCAGACCCAGGGCCGGTTCGTCCCGGTCAACGAGAGCGACTTCATCTACACCGTCGTCGGCGAGGAGCTGGGATTCGTCGGCAGTGCCGTCCTGCTCCTGCTCATCGGCATCATCCTCTGGCGCGCCGTCGTGATCGCGTTCCGTGCCGACGACATGTACGGCCGCCTGGTCGCCACCGGGGTCATCGCCTGGCTGGCCTTCCAGGCGTTCGAGAACGTCGGCATGTCCCTCGGCATCATGCCGATCACCGGGATCCCGCTGCCCCTCGTGTCGGCGGGCGGGACCTCGATGATGGCGACATGGATCGCCGTCGGCCTGCTGCAGAACGTCCGACTGCATGCGGTCCGCGCAGGGGCCTGACGGCTTCTGTGAGGGCCGCACCGCCACCGCTGGGTATCCTCGGGGCGTGACGACCGACGGAGCCAGCATCTTCGACCGCCTCGAGCGGCTGCTGCCGTTCGTGACCAAGCCGATCCAGTACGTGGGCGGCGAGGTCAACGCGGTGACCAAGGACTGGCACACCACGAACGTGCGATGGGCTCTGATGTACCCGGACGCCTACGAGGTCGGTGCGCCCAACCAGGGTGTCCAGATCCTGTACGAGGTGCTGAACGAGCGCGAGGACGTGCTGGCCGAGCGGACGTACGCGGTGTGGCCCGACCTCGAGGCCCTCATGCGGACGCATGACGTGCCGCAGTTCACCGTCGACGGCCATCGTCCGGTGGGCGACTTCGACCTGCTGGGACTGTCCTTCGCGACCGAACTCGGCTACACCAACATGCTCACCGCTCTTGACCTCGCCGGCATCCCGCTCCACGCCCTGGACCGCGACGCGAGCCATCCGATCGTCGTGGCGGGCGGCCATGCGGCCTTCAATCCTGAGCCGATCGCCGACTTCATCGATGCCGCGGTCATGGGCGACGGCGAGGAGGCTGTCCTGCTCATCACCGACGTCGTCCGGGACTGGAAGGCGTCGGGACGTGCGGGCGGTCGCGAAGGCCTGCTGCTGGAGCTGGCCCGCACGGGTGCGGTCTACGTGCCGCGGTTCTACCAGGTCGACTACCTGCCCGATGGCCGCATCCAGCGCGTGGCACCCTCGCACCCGGACGTCCCCTGGCGCGTGCGCAAGCACACCCTGATGGACCTAGACGACTGGGCGTACCCGAAGGCCCCGCTCGTCCCGCTGGCCGAGACGGTGCATGAGCGCATGAGCGTGGAGATCTTCCGCGGATGCACGCGCGGCTGCCGGTTCTGCCAGGCGGGCATGATCACGCGACCGGTGCGCGAGAGGAGCATCACCGGTATCGCCGAGATGGTCGAGAACGGCCTTGCCAGGACCGGCTACGAGGAGGTGGGCCTGCTCTCGCTGTCGAGTGCCGACCACTCCGAGATCGCGGACGTCGCCCGCAACCTCGCGGACCGCTACGAGGAGAGCCAGGTCTCGCTCTCCCTCCCGAGCACGCGCGTGGACGCGTTCAACGTCGACCTCGCGAACGAGCTATCCCGCAATGGACGGCGCAGCGGCCTGACCTTCGCCCCCGAGGGGGGCAGCGAGCGGATGCGCAAGGTCATCAACAAGCAGGTGACCGAGGACGACCTCATCCGCACGGTGACGACCGCCTACGCCGCCGGCTGGCGCCAGGTCAAGCTCTACTTCATGTGCGGGCTGCCGACCGAGACTGACGACGACGTCATGCAGATCGCCACGCTGGCACGCGACGTGATCCGGGCCGGTCGTGAAGCGAGCGGTCGCCGCGATATCCGATGCACGGTCTCGATCGGCGGGTTCGTCCCCAAGCCCCACACCCCCTTCCAGTGGGCCGCGCAGTTGGACCACGAGTCGACGGATGCACGTCTCCGCCAGCTCAAGGACGCCATCCGCAACGATCGCGAGTACGGCAAGGCCATCGGCCTGCGCTACCACGACGGCAAGCCGGGCATCGTCGAGGGACTGCTCTCCCGCGGCGATCGACGTGTCGGTGCGGTCATCGAGCAGGCCTGGCGCGACGGCGCCCGGTTCGACGGATGGAGCGAGCACTTCTCGTTCGACCGCTGGATGGCGGCCGCCGACGTCGCTCTCGCCGAGCAGCCTGTCGACGTGGACTGGTTCACCACCCGCGAGCGCCAGCGCAGCGAGGTGCTGCCATGGGAGCACCTCGACTCGGGCCTGGACATCGAGTGGCTCTGGGACGACTGGCAGGACGCCCTGTCCGAGATCGCGGTCGACGACTGCCGGTGGACCCCGTGCTTCGACTGCGGGGTCTGCGACCAGATGGACACCCAGATCCAGGTCGGCCCCACGGGAGTGGTCTCGCTCCCCATGCCCGAGCTGCGCCCCTCGAGTGTCCTGGCGGGGCAGGGGTCCTGACGGGTGCCCCCCCAACCCCCGGCGCGTGACCTCGCGCCGACCGTCCAGCGTCTTCGCGTCCGCTATGCCAAGCGCGGCCGGCTGCGCTTCTCCAGCCATCGCGACTTCCAGCGGGCCCTCGAGCGTGCCGTGCGCCGGGCGCGCATCCCGATGGCCTACAGCGCCGGCTTCTCGCCCCACCCGAGGATCTCGTATGCCAACTCCGCCGCGACCGGCGTTGCGAGCGAGGCGGAGTACGTCGAATTGGGGGTGACCTCGCCCTGCGACCCCGAGGCCGTCCGGGCCGCCCTCGATGCGGCCCTGCCGGAGGGCCTGGACGTCCTGGAGGTCGTGGTCGGCTCCACCCCGGACTTCGCCCAGCGGCTGGAGGCCTCGTGCTGGCAGCTCGAACTCCCCGAGGTGCCCCAGGACGCCCTCGCAGCGGCGGTCGACGCCCTTATGGCTGTGGACGAGGCGATGGTCGAGCGCATGACCAAGAACGGTCTGCGCACCTTCGACGCGCGGGGAGCCGTGCTCCGGGCCGAGTGCAGCGAGTCGCCCGAATCGGGCTGTGCGATACTGCTGCTGGTCGTGCGTCACGGCACACCGTCCGTGCGACCCGACGATGTCCTGTCCGCCCTGCGTGGGGTGGCGGGCCTCGTGCCGCCGATCCCGGTACGGATCACCAGGCTGGCGCAGGGGCCGCTCGACGCAGACGGCCTGACGGTTCGTGACCCGTTCGATCCTGATCGGGCTCCCGCGGACCCGGCCTGACGGACGCGGCCTCGCCGGCGGAACCGAGGGGCCGCGCCACTGCGCGCCCGTCCTTTCGCACCTGACCAGACTTGACGAGGGGCACGCCCCTCCCGGAACCGGTGGATGAGGCATTGCCTCCCACTACTAAGGAGTACGTCCTCGTGGACGACCAGATCCTCGACCCCGCCGTGGATTCAGCGGCAGATTCCACGGCAGACAGTGCCGCCAAGCCCGCACCCCGCACGCGTCGGCGCGCGGCCAGTCGACCGGCCGGTCCGCCGAGCCCTGATGCGGCGGTGACCGAGCAGCCCGACGGCGACGCGCCCGTACCGGAGAAGCCCAAGCGGGCGTCGCGGGCCAAGAAGCTGAAGGTCCCGGCCGCCGACGCGCCCGCGACCGAAGCACCCGCTTCCGACGCTCTGGCCTCCCCATCCGCGGACGAGGCAGGGGCGAAGCCCAAGCGGGCCTCCCGCGCGCGGACGCCCCGTGCGTCCGCCGCCGACGCGGGCGAGGCGTCCGCGAGCCCGACGGCTGCCCCCGCATTCGTCGCACCCCTGTTCCAGGCGCCCGCCGAGGCGACCGAGGCGACGGAGTCTGCCGAGGAGGCGAGCCCGGCTCGCGCCCGTGGCCGTCGCCGCTCGGCGAAGGACGTGGCCGCGGACGTGCCCGCCGCCGACGACGCAGCCGAGGTGTCCGAGGTGTCCGAGGAGGCCGACGCTGACGCTGACGACGAGGAGTCCGGCGACAGCCGTCGCCGTCGCCGTCGCCGCGGTGGCCGTCGCCGTCGCCGTGGTGGCGACGAGGACGGTGCAGCGGGCTCGGACGAGGACGACACCGATGAGGATCGCGAGTCCGGCGAGGGCAGCGACGAGGAGTCGGGTGCCACGCGCCGTCGGCGTCGTCGCCGCCGCCGTGGCTCGGGAGAGGATGCCGAGGGCTCGCCGGACGATCCGCCGAACACCGTCACGCGGGTGCGCGAGCCGCGCTCCAAGGGCGGTGACGACGTCGCGGGCCTGAAGGGCTCGACGCGACTGGAGGCCAAGAAGCAGCGTCGTCGGGAGGGCCGTGAAGCCGGCCGCCGACGTGCGCCGATCCTGACCGAGGCCGAGTTCCTCGCCCGCCGCGAGTCGGTGACCCGCGTCATGGTCGTGCGCCAGGAGGGGGACCGCACGCAGATCGCGGTGCTGGAGGACGGCGTCCTCGTCGAGCACTACGTGACCCGGGGGTCGTCATCCTCGATGGTCGGCAATGTCTACCTCGGCCGAGTGCAGAACGTGCTGCCCAGCATGGAGGCGGCCTTCGTCGACATCGGCCGCGGTCGCAATGCCGTGCTGTACGCCGGCGAGGTGAACTGGGACGCCGCCGGCCTGGAGGGCCAGCCCAAGCGCATCGAGTTCGCTCTGAAGTCCGGCGACCCGGTGCTCGTGCAGGTCACCAAGGACCCCGTGGGTCAGAAGGGTGCCCGGCTCACCAGCCAGGTCTCACTGCCTGGCAGGTTCCTCGTCTACGTGCCGGACGGTGCGATGACCGGCATCAGCCGCAAGCTGCCCGACAGCGAGCGCAGCCGGCTCAAGAAGGTCCTCAAGCGCGTCATGCCCGAGGAGGCCGGCGTCATCGTGCGCACGGCCGCTGAGGGCGCACCCGAGGAGGCGCTCGAGGCCGATGTCGCACGGCTGGCCGCGCAGTGGGAGGACATCTCCGCGGCGGCGAAGTCCGCTGCGCCCCCGAGCCTGCTCTACAGCGAGCCCGACCTCGCGATCAAGGTCGTGCGCGACATCTTCAATGAGGACGTCAACCAGCTCGTCATCGCGGGGGATGGCGCGTGGACGGCCCTGAGCGCCTACATCGGCGCCGTCGCCCCGGACCTCGCCGATCGCCTCCAGCACTGGACGGGCCCCTCGGACGTCTTCGCGGAGTACCGCGTGGACGAGCAGCTGATGAAGGCGCTCGATCGCAAGGTGCACCTGCCGTCCGGCGGCTCGTTGGTCATCGACCGCACCGAGGCCATGACGGTGGTCGACGTCAACACGGGCAAGTTCACCGGTCAGGGCGGGAACCTCGAGCAGACCGTCACGCGCAACAACCTCGAGGCCGCTGAGGAGATCGTCCGGCAGCTCAGGCTGCGCGACATCGGCGGCATCATCGTCGTCGACTTCATCGACATGGTGCTCGAGAGCAATCGCGATCTCGTCCTGCGCAGACTCGTCGAGTGCCTGGGCCGGGACCGCACCAAGCACCAGGTGGCCGAGGTCACGTCGCTGGGGCTGGTGCAGATGACCCGCAAGCGGATCGGCTCGGGGCTGCTCGAGTCCTTCTCCACGAGTTGCGACCACTGCAACGGCCGGGGCATCCGCGTGTCCCTGCATGGGGACCACCACCACGAGTCGCCCAAGGGCCGCAAGCCCGCCGGCTTCGTGGACCCCGCCGAGGCGGCGGCCCGGGCGCTCGCGGCCAGCGAGGCCGCGGAGTCGGTCGAGTCCCTCGAGTCCCCCGAAGACGCCTCCCCTGAGGAAGTCCAGACCCCCGAGGAGGTCCCGGCGGGGTCGGTTTGACCCCCGCTGAAGGCCTTCCGTATCCTTTCCCCTTGTGCCTCAGGCCATCGCCTGACCGCATCCCAGACGACAGGAGTTCACGGTGTACGCCATCGTTCGTGCCGGCGGCCGGCAGGAGAAGGTCGCGGTCGGCGACGTCGTGGTGCTCGACCGGCAGGTCGGCGAGCCCGGCGCGACGCTGGCCCTGCCCGTCCTGCTGCTGGTCGACGGCGAGGCCGTGACCTCCGACCCCACGGCCCTCGCCAAGGCCTCGGTCACCGCCGAGATCGTCGACCACCGTCGTGGTCCCAAGATCGACATCCTCCGCTACAAGAACAAGACCGGCTACCGCCGCCGCCAGGGGCACCGTCAGGAGCTCACTGCGGTCAAGGTCACCGGCATCACCCCGGGGAAGTGACGTAGATGGCACACAAGAAGGGCGCCTCCAGCACCCGCAACGGACGCGACTCGAACGCCCAGCGGCTCGGGGTCAAGCGGTTCGGCGGCCAGCAGGTCAACGCCGGCGAGATCCTCGTGCGCCAGCGCGGCACGCACTTCCACCCGGGCGCCAACGTCGGCCGTGGCGGCGATGACACCCTGTTCGCCCTCGCTGCCGGTGCGGTCCAGTTCGGGACCATGCGCGGCCGCCGGGTGGTCAGCATCGTCACCGAGTAATTCCGCAGACATCGCACCAGGAGGGCGGGCCGATCTTCGGTCCGCCCTCCTGCCGTGTCCGCCCCATCGACAGGCCGCGCAGCGCCCTGTCTGCCGCGGACCGGTCCGCACCGCCTGAGAGGATGCGCAGATGGCCACCTTCGTCGACCGGGTCACCCTGCACGCGCAGGGTGGCGACGGCGGCAATGGGTGCGCCTCGGTCCTGCGTGAGAAGTTCAAGCCGCTCGGCGGTCCGGACGGCGGCAACGGCGGTCGAGGGGGCGACGTCGTCGCGGTCGTCGATCCTGGAGTGACGACGCTGCTGGAGTTCCACCACGGACCCCATCGCAAGGCGGGCAACGGCCGTCCCGGTCAGGGTGGCCACCGCAACGGTGCCGAGGCAGCGGACATCGTCCTGCGCGTTCCCAGCGGCACGGTCGTCGCCACTCCCGAGGGTGAGGTCCTCGCCGACCTCGTCGGCCCGGGTGCGACCTACGTGATCGCCCGGGGCGGTCGGGGCGGCCTGGGCAATGCCGCCCTCGCGTCTCCCCGGCGCAAGGCCCCCGGCTTCGCGCTCCTCGGCGAGCCGGGCGATCGTCGCGACGTCGTCCTGGAACTGAAGACCGTGGCGGACGTCGCGCTGGTGGGCTTCCCGAGCGCGGGCAAGTCCAGCGTCGTCGCCGCCATGTCGGCAGCCCGCCCCAAGATCGCCGACTACCCCTTCACCACGCTCGTGCCCAACCTCGGCGTGGTCACTGCGGGCGATGTCGTCTACACCGTCGCCGACGTGCCCGGACTCATCCCGGGGGCCAGCGAGGGTCGCGGACTGGGACTGGAGTTCCTGCGTCACGTCGAGCGCTGCAGCGTCCTGGTGCACGTGCTCGACTGCGCGACCATGGATCCGGGTCGCGATCCGATCGACGATCTCGATGTCATCGAGGCCGAGCTCGAGCAGTACGGCGGCCTCGCGGATCGGCCGCGCCTCGTGGCCCTCAACAAGATCGACGTGCCCGATGCGCGCGTGCTTGCCGATCTCGTGCGTCCCATCATCGAGGAGCGCGGATACCCGGTCTACGAGATCTCCGCCGCGACCCACGAGGGCCTGCGTGCACTGTCGTTCGCCATGGCCGACCTCGTGGTGCGGGCCCGTGAGGCCGCTCCGGCCGAGGAGGCGCGGATCGTCCTGCGCCCGGCGCCCGTCGACGAGTCAGGGTTCAGCGTCACCCGGGAGGCCGACGGATACCGCGTGCGCGGTGTCCGTCCGGAGCGATGGGTGCGGCAGACGGACTTCGCCAATGACGAGGCCGTGGGGTACCTGGCCGACCGGCTGGCGCGGCTCGGCGTCGAGGAGCGCCTGCTGGCCATGGGTGCCACTCCCGGTGTCGCGGTCATGATCGGCCCGGAGACCGACGCCGTCGTCTTCGACTGGTACCCCAGCATCATCGCGGGGGACGCGGGCATGTCCGGTCCCCGCGGCACGGATGTCCGCCTGGATGCGCGCACCGAGGATCTCCTCGGTGGGGGTGCGTCATGAGCTCGGAGCAGGACCTGCGCCGACGCATCGCTCAGGCGCCTCGCGTCGTGGTCAAGGTGGGCTCGTCGTCCCTCACGCTTCCCGGGAAGGGCGTCGACGGTGCGCGGGTCGACGCACTGGTGGAGCAGGTCGCGGGCCGACGTCTTGCCGGCCATCAGGTCGTGCTGGTGTCCAGCGGTGCCATCGCCAGCGGTCTGCCGTCGCTGGGGCTGACCCGACGGCCGCGCGACCTCGCGACGCAGCAGGCCGCAGCCTCGGTCGGTCAGGGCATGCTGTTGGCCCACTACAGCGGGGCCTTCGGCCGTCACGGCCTGACCGTCGGGCAGGTGCTCGTCACCGCCGATGACGTCATCCGTCGATCGCACTACCGCAACGCGCAGCGCACACTCTTCCGACTGCTCGACCTCGGGGTCGTGCCCATCGTCAACGAGAACGACACCGTCGCCACCGACGAGATCCGATTCGGCGACAACGATCGACTTGCGGCCCTCGTCGCCCACGTGGTGCAGGCCGACGCGCTCGTCCTGCTCTCCGATGTCGACGGCCTCTACGACGGTCCGCCGAGCAGGGCGGGGGCACGCCTGGTGCGCGAGGTGACGGGCCCTGCCGACCTCGATGCGGTCAGCATCGGCGGCGTGGGCTCCGGGGTCGGGCTGGGGGGCATGGCCACCAAGGTCGAGGCGGCGAGCATCGCCACGTCGGCCGGGATCCCGGTGCTGCTCACCTCCGCCGAGCAGGTGCGCGAGGCGCTCACCGCGGCCGACGTCGGCACCGTCTTCCACCCCACGGGCCGACGCACCTCGACCCGGCTGCTGTGGCTGGAGCATGCGACGACACCCGTGGGTCGGCTGCGCCTCGACGCCGGCGCAGTACGCGCCGTGGTCGACCTGCGCAAGTCACTGCTGCCTGCGGGTATCACGTCGATCGAGGGCTCGTTCAGTGCCGGAGATCCGGTGGAGCTTCTGGACGAAAACGGCACCACGATCGCCCGTGGTCTGGTCAACTTTGACGCACAGGAACTGCCGGGTCTGCTGGGCCGGTCCACCAGGGACCTCGCCCGCGAACTCGGTCCCGAGTATGAGCGGGAGGTCGTCCACCGCGATGACCTGGTGATCATGACGACCTAGCGCAAGGGCAGGGGGTGGCGCATGGAACGGGATGAGACGCGTCACCTGCATGCGGTGGATCCGGGAGAGCCCGCCGGCGCCCGCGAGATGTGGCACGTCACCCTCACCGTGGCCGGTGCGGCAGTCGAGCCCGGCGTCATCAAGTCCGCGCTCGAGCGGCTCAGCGAGGAGCACCCGTTCCTGCTCGCCGGGCGGTACTCGACCGAGCGCGCGGAGGTCCGGTACTGGGAGGAGGCCGGCGACGTCGCATCGGCCCTGCGGATGGCCGTCCTGCTGTGGGATGAGCACATCGTCACGGCCCAGCTGCCCCGCTGGCGCGTCGTCGGCGTCGAGGTCGTCGACCGGGAGACCTTCCACCGACGCGGCCGGTACATCCACGAGCGACCGGGCCTTGTGGCCGCTGGGCGGGTCATCCCGTTCTGAGGCAGCCGGGGATGTCGGTATCGTCACCGGTATGACGAGCACGCTCGACACCTCCCGCGACGAGCGCACCCTGGTGCGTCAGGCCGCAGAACGCGCGCGCGCCGCCGCCGTGATCCTCAGGTCGCTCACGCGCAATGCCAAGGATGCGGCCCTGCTGGCGATGGCCGGTGCGCTGGATGCGTCGTCGGCGCGGATCGTCGCCGCCAACGAGGTCGACGTGCTGCGCGCCCGTGAGGCGGGGACGGCAGAGGCCATCGTCGACCGGCTCACCCTCACCGAGGCGCGCATCGCGGCGATCGCCCGGGCCCTGCGCGACCTCGCCGGGCTTCCGGACCCGGTGGGCGAGGTCGTGCGCGGCTACACGCTGCCCAACGGTCTGCAGGTGCGGCAGGTCCGCGTGCCACTCGGTGTCGTCGGGATGATTTACGAGGCCCGTCCGAACGTCACCGTCGATGCGGCGGGCCTGTGCCTCAAGAGCGGCAATGCCGCGCTCCTGCGGGGCTCGTCCTCCGCCGCATCCAGCAACGCGGCTCTCGTGGAGGTCATGCGCTCGGCCCTCGTCGATTCCGGACTGCCCGCCGACGCCGTCCAGCTCGTCCCCGGCGAGACCCATGAGTCGGTGACGCACCTCATGACCGCTCGAGGGCTTGTCGACGTGCTCATCCCGCGAGGGGGCGAGGCACTCATCCGCAACGTCGTCGAGAACTCCACGGTGCCGGTGATCGAGACGGGCGTGGGCAACTGCCACGTCTACATAGACAAGGACGCCGATCTCGACAAGGCGGTCGCCATCCTGATGAACAGCAAGGCGCAGCGCGTGAGCGTGTGCAACGCGGCCGAGACGGTGCTCGTCCACCGCGAGATCGCCGACGCCTTCCTGCCGCGTGCCCTGGCGGCCCTCGGCGAGGCCGGTGTGACCATCCACGGAGACGACCGGTTCGCGCTGCATGCCACGGGCGCGCGGATCCCGTTCGCACCCGTGACCGACGACGACTGGGCCGCGGAGTACTACTCGCTCGACATCGCTGCTGGCATCGTCGACAGCATCGAGGATGCCCTGGAACACATCCGCCGCTGGTCCTCAGGCCATACCGAGGCCATCGTCAGCGACAGTCAGGGTGCGATCGCCACCTTCATCGCCGGCGTCGACTCGGCCGCCGTGATGGTCAACGCCTCGACTCGGTTCACCGACGGTGGGGAGTTCGGCTTCGGGGCGGAGATCGGCATCTCGACCCAGAAATTGCACGCCCGTGGTCCCATGGGCCTGGCCGAGCTGACCACCACGACCTACGTTGTGACCGGCGACGGCCACATCCGCACGTGAGGCACGTTCCGCCCGTGAGGCCCACTAAAGTGGGCCTGGACAGGCCACGTGACCCGGAGGTTCCATGAGCGCGATCAGCACCGCCCTAATCCTCGCCAGCGAGGAGGTCGCCGAGCACAGTGCCCCGAGTCCCTACATGTTCGGGGGCATCGCCCTCGCCGTCCTGCTCGGCCTGCTGGTCCTTACGCTGATGATCAAGGTCGGCGACTGAGATCCTGCAGACGCTCATGAGCGTTCGCCGCATCGGGATCATGGGCGGAACCTTCGACCCGATCCACCAGGGACACCTCGTGGCCGCGTCCGAGGTCGCGCACCGTTTCGCGCTCGACGAAGTGATCTTCAGCCCGACCGGTGAGGCCTACCACAAGGCGGGTGACGGCCGAGCCCCCGCGGAGGTCCGCTACCTGATGACCGTCGTCGCGACGGCGTCGAATCCGAGGTTCCGGGTCACTCGCGTCGACATCGACCGGCCGGGGCCGACCTTCACGGTCGACACGCTGCGCGACCTACGTGCGGAGTTCGATCACGACCATCCCGGCGTGGACGTCGAGTGGTACTTCATCACCGGGGCCGATGCGCTGTCGGAGATCCTCGGCTGGCGCGATGTCGAGCAGCTCCTGGCCTCCGCGCATCTCGTCGGAGTCACCCGGCCGGGGCACGAGCTGGCCGACCCCGGCCTGCCGCACGCGCAGGTATCCCTGCTCGAGGTGCCGGCGCTGTCCATCTCGTCGACCGACATCCGTGCCCGCGTGCGCGCCGGTGCTCCAGTGACCTATCTCGTACCGTCCGGCGTCGCCCACCTGATCGCCAAGTACGGGCTCTATCAGCAGTCGGGCGCAGGCTCCTCGTGAGCATGCGTCGACTCGTGGGCTGCTCAACAGACGTCGATGTGAGAGGCTGGCACGCCATGACCGAGGACAACGAATGAGCGCGGCTCCCGAGGCCGTCGACCTCGTCCGCGCTGCTGCGGAGGCCGCTGCCGACAAGCTGGCGACCGACATCGTGGCCCTCGACGTCAGCGAGCAGCTCGCGATCACTGAGGCCTTCGTGCTGTGCTCAGCGGCCAATGACCGCCAGGTGCGCGCGGTTGTCGATGCCATCGAGGAGCGGCTGCGCGGCCTCGGCGCCAAGCCGCTGCGCCGCGAGGGGGAGAAGGAGGGCCGCTGGGTCCTCCTGGACTTCGGCGAGATCGTCGTGCACGTGCAGCAGGCGGAGGAGCGGATCCACTACGCCATCGAGCGCCTGTGGAAGGACTGCCCGAGCATCCCGCTGCCCGCTTCGGTCACGTCGCCCGGCTCAGCGTCGTGACTGCGCGCCGCATCGTCCTGTGGCGCCACGGCCGGACGGCCTGGAATGCCGGACGCCGCTTCCAGGGCCAGACGGACGTGCCGCTGGACGAGGTCGGGATCGAGCAGGCGGCACGCGCCGCGGAGCTGCTCACCGGCCTGCGACCGGACAGGATCGTCTGCTCGGACCTTGTGCGAGCGCAGCAGACCGCGGAGGCCCTTGGAGCGCTTGTCGGGATGCCCGTCCACCCGGACTCGCGACTGCGTGAGACGTTTGCGGGGGAGTGGGAGGGCTTAACGCGAGGCGAGCTGGAGGCGCGGTTCGGTGACGAGCTCGCGCGCTGGTCGGCCGGGTCACAAGTCCGCCCTGGAGGGGGAGAGACCCGGGTCGAGGTCGCCGAGCGCATGGTGGCCGCGATCGACGATGCACTGGCGGCGGTCGGCCCGGGACAGACGCTTATCGTGGCCACGCACGGCGGCTCGGCCCGTGCCGCCATCGGGGCACTGCTGGAGCTGCCACCGGATCACTGGGCGTCGCTCGGCGTGCTCTCGAACTGCGCGTGGTCGGTGCTCGTGGAGAACGTGGCGCCGGAAGGGCAGCAGGCGTACGGGCCGGCCTGGCGCCTGCAGGAGTACAACGCCGGCACCCTGCCGGTGCCCGCACTGGCCGACGACCGCTAGCCGGGGCCGGAGGAGGTCCTCAGGCCATCGTGTATCGTTTCGACCCCGGTACGGGGCTGTAGCGCAGCTGGTAGCGCACCTCCATGGCATGGAGGGGGTCAGGGGTTCGAGTCCCCTCAGCTCCACCCTTTTCTCGTTTGTCCCGCGACGCGGGAGAACTCACCTTCGCACCCCGCTCTTCCACCCGTTTATCTCGTTTGTCCCGCGACGCGGGAGAAACGAGCTTGTGGGCCCGATTTCGGGGCTGTCTGGCTCAGTTGTCCCGCGACGCGGGAGAAACGGGCTTGTGGGCTAACGGGCGGTCGAGCGGGCCGGGCGACGGCCGGGCCGGCGCAGCCGTCCCATGCCCTTCAGGCCGTTCATCACCGAGTTGCCCAACGAGCGTGCGCCGGAGGCGATGCTCTCCCCGGCTGCGCTGGCTCCCCGTCCGATGGCCCGTGCCCCGCTGGCGATCCCGCTTCCTACGTAGCTCGCCGCGGACATCGTGGCGTTGAGCGCTGCGCTGCCCGCCGCCTTGGTGCCCTCCCAGGCCTTCCCGGCCACTGACTTGGTGCCCTCCCAGGCTGCGCTGGCGACGGACTTCGTGGCATCCCACGCCTTGCTTGCGCCGCTCTTGACGGAGTTCCACGTATTCGACGCGAAGTCCTTCATGCGGTCGAAGTAGCTGCGCTTGTCGGGATCCTCGAAGGTGCGCAGCACCGGAGCTGAGGCCTCGACGTGCTTGGGCCGGAAGCCCCGCTCCGCGATCTGCTCCAGGCCGGTGCCCTGGTCGCGCGCGTCGAGCTTCTCGCGCGCCATGTCGCGATCGTCCTGCGCGGAGGCCGTACCGCTCGCAAGTGCCTGGCCGGCGTTCGCCAGGAGCAGGCCGCCAGCACCGACTCCGATCTTGGCAACGGTCGCCTGAGGACCGGCGAGGCCCACGGTGCTGGACACGGCGTCGGATGCGTGGCTCAGCGCCGCTGCGCCACGCTGGCCGCTCTTGACGTACTTCTGCGTGTTGCCGGCCAGGGGGATCTGGGCCAGTGAGGAGATCTCCAGGGCCTCCGAACCCGCGCGCAGGCCCTGTGCTGCGGCGCCTAGGTAGTCGGTAGTGCCCTTCTCCCGCTTGGAGGCGTCGGCGTCCATCTCCTCGTAGACCCTCTGCTGCTCGGGGGTCATCTCGCGAACGGGGCTGCTGTTCATGCCCTCGTCGCGCTTGGCCTTGTCGACCTTCATGCCGCCCATGACGCCCACGCGGGCCTTGGACCAGTTCGCCTGCCCGCGCAGCTTGCCGGCGAGGTCGTGCATATCGGCGTTGTCCTCGGAGCGTGGCTCCGAGGCGTGCTGCTTCCGGAACTCCTCGGCGGCGGCGTACTGCTGACGGGTGGCGGCGACCTCCTGGCGCACCTCGTGCTGCGCCTTGGCGACCGGTTCGATGTGCGCACCGCCATCGCGCTCGCGGTACATGTCGGCCATGTCGCGAACCAGGCCCTTGCCGGCCATGGCGGCGCCCACGGGACTGAAGGGCAGCGTCCCCGACATCGTCAGCCCGAGATCGGTCGCTCCTGCGGCGAGGCCGCCTCCCGAGACCCCCTTCTTCAGACCGAGCTCGTTGGTGTCGTCGTGCGGGTCATGGGCCATGGCGCTCGCGGCCTGGTGGAGCATCCCGTTGTCCATGGAGGCCGGATCGAACTGGGTCATGTTGTCGGCGCGCCACTGCTGGCGCGAGGCCTCGTGGGCCGCGTAGGCATCGGCGGCCCGCTGAGACGTGATGCCGGAACTCGTGGCCGGGCGTGATGCGGTGCTCGGGCTCTTCTTCCCCCAGTTCATGTTGCCGTACTTCTTGGCCGTCTTCGACTTTGCGAGCATGTACTGGACCTTCTCCTCGTCCGACATGCTCGTCGTCGGGCGCGACGCCGCGTAGGCGCTGCTCGCGTCCGACGCGGGGCCGTGCTGCGCCAGCAGCGCCGTCTCTTCGGTAGCAGCGTGCGAGGGGTTGGGCATGGCCCCACGCTAGCGCCAAGGGCATGGCCGAGTCAGGAAGTCAGGGCAGCTAGGCCGCGGTCAGGGCGACGAGCGGGAGAACAGGCCCTTCAGGCGGTTCCACCCGCGACTCACCCCTCGCCCGACAGCGCTCACGCCGCGCTTGACCGCCCGAACGGCACGCTGCCACCAGCTGAGCTTCTTGGCAGGCGGCGCGGGCGTGGGACCCGGGGGTGTGGGACCTGGCTTCGGGCCGGGGGCAGGACCGGGAGCCGGGGTGGGAGCGGGTGCCGGCGTGGGACCGGTCGATGGAGCCGCGGGCTTGGTGTCGGGCTTGGGATCGGTGCGCTCCTCCGGCGCATCGCGGTTGGCCCACATCTCCATGGCCTTCTCCTGGACGGCCTCCTGGCCCTTCTCCTGGGCCATCTCCTGGGCCGCGGCCACCGACGGGTCGACCACGTGCTCCTTGACCGCGCCGACGGCGGAGTCCAGCGAGCTCCCGGAGTCCCCGTCCCCGGGGGCGAGCGCCTGCATTGCGGGATCGAGGACGTGCTGCTGCAGGGCCTGGCTCGCGGGCTGGATCACGTTCTCATGCACGGCCGCCGCCGCACCGCCGACCGCCTCGGTCACCGGCGCGAGGGGCTCCGCGATCGGATCGAGGACGTGCTGCTGCAGGGCCTGGCCCGCGGGCTTGATGACGTTCTCGTGCACGGCCTGTCCCGCGTCGCCCATGGCCTGGCCCGCGGGCTTGATGACGTTCTCGTGCACGGCCTGTCCCGCGTCGCCTATGGCCTGGCCCGCATCGCCGAGGGCCTGGCTCGCGGGCTGGATGACGTTCTCGTGGAGGGCCTTGGGCGCCTCGCTGATCGCGTCGGTCACGGGTGCGAGGGCCTTCGTGGCCGGGTCGAGCACGTGCTGCTGCAGCCCTGCACTCGCGGGATCGAGCACGTGCTCCTGGACTGCATTGGTCACCGGTGACAGTGCCTTCGACACATCGTCGCCGAACGCGTCCGACAGGGGCTCGTGCAGCACGCTGGCCAGCTGCTTGGCGCCCTCCGTGACACCGCCTTTGCCGAAGGCCTCAGCGTCCGCGCCGTGGAAGTCGATGACGCCGGTGTTGACCTCGTGGAATCTGCCGGTCTTGCCCTGATCGTCCTCGATCATGGAGCGCGCGTTCTTGGCGAACAGCGCGCGATTGGCCGCCTCGTAGGTGGCCCCTCCGATGAGGTTGCCCGCGCCCTGCATCCCCTGGCCGACCTTCTCGATCGCGGAGTCGATCCCCTCGACGCCTAGGGCACCGCCCACAATCCCGGCGACGTTCTGGCCGACCTTCGAACCCGCGATCAACTGGGCCTTGGTCGCATCGCCCTTGGCAAGGGCCTCACGGCCCTTGTCGAGGTCGCCCTCGACGATCTCGCCGGCTCCATGCAGCTTCGAGGCGCCCTTGTTGATGGACGACGCGATGCTGTCTGACGTGCTCGTGATGTCCCGGGCCTCGTTGTGATCGGTGCCCACGCCGCCGACACGACCCATGCTGACTGTCTCGTCGCGGTGGGTCTTCTCGAACTTCGCGGCCTTCTTGTTCATGCCCTTGAGCTGCTTGCGCTCGCTGACCAGGCCCGCGAGGTCCGCACGCTCCTGCTCCGTCAGCTTCGTCTTCTCCGTCTTGTTGATGCTCGCCATGCGCTTCTTGAGGGTGGCCTTGCGCTCCGACTGCTCGAGGGTCAGGCCGTGCTTGCTGAGGTTGTCGAAGTTGGCAAGCGAGGCCTGATGCTCTTCACGCGCCTTGAGATCCTCGGCACTGGCACCGGCAGTGCCACCCTGCTTGGCCGCATCAATCGACGCACGGATCCGGTCGTGCTCCTTCTGCTGGTCAGCGGTGAGACCGGTGTCCTTCTCGCGCTGCAGGGTGCCCAGCTGTGAGAGCGTGTCCTGGAGCTTGGCGCGGTCATCCGCGCCGAGGTGCTGGCGAGCGACAAAGGTCGGATCCGACTTCGACTTCGCCAGGTGCTCCTTATGCATGGCGATCTGGTCCTGGATCATCTGCTTGCGCCGCGGATCCGTCGTCGATGCAAGGGCTGCGGTCGCGCCATCGAGTTTGGTCTGGATCTTCGAGGTCTGCGTCGCGCGAATGGCATCTCGCTGTGCCTCGAGCGTGGCCATCTCGTCCTTCTTGGAGAACCTCTGCTTGCTGCTGAAGATGCTCGTGCGGCCACGATTGCGGTCGGCTTCCTTCTGCTGGCGTCCCGTCGCCTCAAGCGCGGTCAGGCTCTCCGTGAGCCCGGCGACGTGGGTGTCGTGGGCGGTGGAGATCTGCTTGTCCAGTCGCGCGACCTCTCCCTTCGCCGCCTTCTGGTCCGCGAGCTCCTGGTCGGTCAGCTTGTAGCCCGCCACGGTCCTGCCCAGGCGGTCGCGGGACTTCTGGGCCTGCTTGAGGGTGTCGAGCTCGGCGCCGTGTTGCGCCTTCTCGGCCGCGAGCCCCTGCATGTGGGTGTCGAACTCGGCGTCCGCCTCACCGCGCTGGCGCGCAGCCTGGCGGTCCTTGAGCTCCTGCTTGCCCTGCTTGATCTCGCCCTTGCGCACGTCCTTCTTCTGGCGCACGGCCGCGGTGTACGAGCTGTCGATCTTTGTGCCATCGTCCACGACGGCCTTGCCCCCGATCGTGGCCACCTCGTCGCCGAGCGTGTGGTCCATCGACATCGGCTGAATGAGGTCGTTGACGCCGCCTGAGGCGATCGCTGCACGCCTGGCGTTGTTGTGCGCGCGCACGGTCTCCCCGGCGGCCTTGAAGGCCGCCAGGCCGGAGCCGGTCTCGAGTCGCGGGCTGCTGTCCGAGGGCGTGGTGCCGCCTGACTTGTGGAACTCCTCGAGGTCCGAGCGAAGGACCTTCACCGCGTCGTGCCCCTGCTCATGCATCTCAGCTGCGGTCGCCTGCGTGGTGCGGGCCTTCTCCTTGCGCCGCGGGTCGTTCATGGCCATCTTCATGGTGGTCGCCTCGGTGCCGAGGGCAAGGGCGTCGACGGTGCTGGCGATCGGCAGGCCGGTGGCCTTGTCGACGAACTCGCCTCCGATCGAGGAGGCGACCTCCTGCGTGGTCTTGGCGCCGCGACCGACCTTCTGCGCAGTCCGGGTGCCCGACGTGGATCCGGTCTGGTGCAGCGCAGCCTGGTCCTTGCGCGCGATCATCTCGTTGACGGCCTCCGGGTCGTACTCCGGCTTGGTGAACATGTCGCGCTTCGCGGTCTTCGACCGCGACTTCATGTACTCGACCTTCTCGTCGTCCGTCATGCTGGTGTTGGGGCGAGATGCGGCGTAGGCCCGGTACTCGTCGAGCTGCTGGGCCTTCTGCTTGCGTGCTTCAGCGTCGTCCTTGACGGGCTGGGAGGGATCCGGCACCTGCCCACCGTACCTACCGCACGCCTGGCAGTCAGTTGGCTGGCCACAGTTGTGACGGGCCTCGCCCAAGGCCGGGTCTTGCGCCGCGGTGGTGGGCCCCCGGCGTGGCGCAGCCTCATCGGCGGGGGGGTGCGCTAGAAAAGAGGAAGACCCCTCGAAGTATGAGTTCGAGGGGTCTTCCCGTGGAGCCACTTCCTTCACCGCCCGGTCTCCCGGGGCCGCGCGGCCTGTGCCCTCCGCGCTGCTCGCTCCCTGTTGCCAGGTCGCCGGCGTCGTTCCCGACTCCTCGCCCGTTCCGGCTTCCGCCCCCCTGCACCGGGGGTTCTCCTCCGGCCCTTTCGGGCCCTTGGTGCTCGGCTGCCTTTCCGACCGACCCGCTCCTTTCGGTGCGGTGAGAGATTTCTACCTCCGCGTCAACTACCGATCAAGAGGTTTTGCCAAGAAATTCAAGGAAATCCAGCCCCGTCAGTCACATGGCTTCTGCAGTGCACCGCTCGTCACTTGCGCCACCACCTGACGGGCCGATCAGGGGTGCGGTTCGGCCTCCAACACCGGCCCGGAACGCGTGCCGAGCCATGAGCCCAGCAGGACGAGCGGGAATCCGATCGCCAGTCCGAGCGTCACCGGCTCGGACAGGACGGCGACGCCGAGGACCACGGCGACGGCCGGGTTGATGTAGGTGATCACCTGGGCACGAGGCGCCCCTACCTCGCCGATCAGCGCGAAGAGCGCGACGAACGCCAGTGCAGTGCACAGCACCCCGAGCACGACCACCGATGTCCAGGCTGTCGCGGATGCCCCCTTCGTCGGCCATGCCGCGATGCCGAACGGCAGGTAGATCACGGAGTTGATCGCCAGCGACACCGCGATCACCGGAAGGCTCGGTACGTCGGACAGCCGCTTCTCGATGATGATCGGCCCCATCGCGTAGCCCAGGACCGTGACTCCCACCGCGGCGACGGCGAGTGCCGTGCCACCACTGACATCGAACCCGACCAGGCACCCGACACCGAGGAAGCCGAGGGCGAGCCCGGCAATGCGCGTGCGCGTGATGTGCGCGTCGAGGCCGAAGCGCCACGCCAGCACGGTGCCCACCGTTGGCACGGACGCGACGAGAAGGGCGGCGAGGGAGCTGGAGATCCGCTCCTCGGCCCACGTGAGGGCGAGGAAGGTGAAGGTGATCTCCGTCAGGGCGAAGGCGAGCACCCAGCGCCATCGCCCGCGCAGCAGGTGGAGCTGACGACGCGCGAGCACGATCGGCATGAGCACGGCGGCACCGAGGGCCACGCGGATGAACACGACGAACGCGGGATCCATCTCCGTGACGGCGACCTTGATCAGCAGGTACGGGATGCCCCAGATGACCCCGAGCGTGACGAACAGCAGCAATGCGCGGCGGGGCATGGGTCGCAGGCTAGTGCGCGCACCACAGCCGGGTGCGCGCGTAGCGTCCTGCTGCCCGCGGCGTCGATCTAGGATCGTCGGGTCGGAGCCGGGAGGCGAGCAGTGGGCCACGAGCAGCGCATGGGTCGGCAGGCCGCTCGCCATCGTCGCCGCACCGGCGGGCGCACCGTCGTCGTCATCGTGATCACCGTGCTTCTGGTGGGTGCGGTCGGCGCTCTCGCCGTTGTCGCCCTGAGCGGCCGGGAGTCGCCTGACGCGACCGAGCAGGCGCCCGCCAGAGACGCGAGTCCGACGACTGCCCAGAGTCCGTCGTCTCCGCAGGAGGCCCTCGCCGACGAGTTGCCTGCGCAGGACCAGGCACCCGCTGGACTCGTGCGCGTGACCGAGGTGCGTCCTGACGTCGGCTCCATGAACGGCGGCGAGGCGATCGTCCTCGCAGGCACGGGCTTCACCGAGCCGCTGGCGGTGACCATCGGCGGACGCGCAGCGGTGCGCGTCGACGTCATCAACGACGAGACCGCGCGGGTGGTGACCCCACCCGGGCTGCCGGGGCCAGCGATGATCGAGGTCACCGCGGGAGGGAGGCCGCAGATCGCGGTGGAGGGAGTGTTCGCATACGCCGACCAGCCCCCGCGCGTGGTGATCGCGGTGCGTCCGAACTCCGGGCCCGTCGCCGGGGGAACGGCCGTCACCATCGTCGGCACAGGCTTCGCTCCCGGCGCGCGAGTCGTGCTTGGCGGTGAGCGCGCGACCGAGGTGGACGTCCTCGACGACACCCGCATCGTCGCCGTGACGCCGAGCCACAGGGTCGGGCGGGTGGACGTCGTCGTGCGCAACCCGGGGGCCCCCTCGGCGGTCCTCGCCGCGGGCTTCGAGTACGTCCGCGGACCGACGCTCTCGTCCGTGGCGCCCAGCGAGCTCAGCGCTGACGGCGGCACGCTGATCGTGCTGACCGGCACGGGATTCGACCCGGGTGCGACTGTGACGGTCAATGGGCGCCCGGCGACCGCAGTCACTGTGGTCGACGACTCGACGATCCGGGCGCTGGCTCCCGCGGGGCTGACGGGCCCGGCCTCCGTCGTCGTCACCAATCCCGGCCAGCCCTCGGCGGAGCTGCGCGACGCGGTCGACTACGTGATCACCGTCCCGGACGAGCCCGCCGCCGTCGACCCGCCTGAGACCGAGCCGCCCGAGGTCGAGCCGTCCGGGCAGCCCGTGGGGTAGCGGCACCGCTGGGTAGGGTGGGCGCTCGTTGGTCTCGAAGGCGAGCCGGTCCCGAAGGAGCACGGTGGCAGCGATGGACTCTGCGGAGGTCCGCGACGCCTACGACGTCATGGCGATCCAGGACAGGTGGCTGCCCATCTGGGACGAGCTCGCCCCCTTCCGTTCCGGCCGCGCGGATGACCCCCGCCCGAAGAAGTACGTCCTCGACATGTTCCCGTATCCCTCGGGCGACCTCCACATGGGACATGCCGAGGCGTACGCGCTCGGCGACGTCATCGCCCGGTACTGGGTGCAGCGCGGCTTCAACGTCATGCATCCCATCGCGTGGGACGCGTTCGGACTTCCGGCCGAGAATGCGGCGATCAAGAACGGCGAGGACCCGGTTCGTTGGACGTACGAGAACATCGCGCAGCAGAAGGCTTCGATGCGCAGGTACGCGTGCTCCTTCGACTGGGATCGCGTGTTCAACACCTGCGACCCCGAGTACTACCACTGGAACCAGTGGTTCTTCCTGCGAATGTTCGAGCGGGGACTCGCCTACCGCAAAGACAGCAACGTCAACTGGTGCCCCAACTGCCAGACTGTCCTCGCCAACGAGCAGGTCGTCGCGGGCCTGTGTGAGCGGTGCGACACCGCGGTCACCAAGAAGAAGCTGACGCAGTGGTACCTGCGCATCACCGACTACGCGGACCGCCTGCTCGACGACATGCGCGAGCTCGAGGGCAAGTGGCCCGAAAAGGTGCTGCTGATGCAGCGCAACTGGATCGGCCGGTCGACCGGAGCCGAGGTCCAGTTCGCGATCGAGGGTCGCGACGAGCCGGTCACGGTCTACACCACGCGGCCCGACACGCTCTACGGCGCCACCTTCTTCGTCGTGGCCGCCGACTCCGACCTTGCCGCTGAACTGGCTGCGGGCACGGCGGCCGAGAGCGAGTTCGTCGCCTACCTCGAACGGGTCAAGCAGATCTCCGAGATGGACCGCCTCGACTCCTCGCGCGAGAAGTCCGGGGTGTTCCTCAACCGGTACGCGATCAACCCGGTCAACGGGGAGCGGCTGCCCATCTACGCCTCGGACTACGTCCTCGCCGACTACGGCACTGGTGCGATCATGGCGGTGCCTGCGCACGACCAGCGGGACCTGGACTTCGCGCGGGCGTTCGGCCTGCCGGTGGTCGTGGTGGTCGAGTCCGACGAGGATCCGCGGGTCACCGGCATCGCCACGGCGGACGACGGACCGCACATCAACTCCGGCCCGCTCGACGGCCTCGGCAAGGCGGATGCGATCACGCGCATCCTCGAGCTGCTCGTGGAGCGTGGCACGGGGGAGCCGGCGGTCAACTACCGGCTGCGTGACTGGCTGATCTCGCGCCAGCGCTACTGGGGCACCCCCATCCCGATCGTCCACTGCCCATCGTGCGGCGAGGTGGCGGTGCCGGACGACCAGCTCCCGGTGACCCTCCCACCGGCCGAGGGCCTGGACCTCAAGCCCAAGGGCACGTCCCCCCTCGGCGGCGCGAGCGACTGGGTCAACACCGCCTGCCCATCCTGCGGCGGTCCGGCAACCCGCGACACCGACACCATGGACACCTTCGTCGACTCGTCCTGGTACTACCTGCGCTACGCGGATCCGGACAACGCCGCTGCTGCTTTCGATCCTGCTCTCGTGCGCGAGTGGCTTCCCGTCGACCAGTACGTCGGCGGGGTGACGCACGCGATCCTGCACCTGCTGTACTCGAGGTTCTTCACCAAGGTGCTGCACGACATGGGCATGCTCGACTTCACCGAGCCCTTCACCCGGCTGCTCAACCAGGGCATGGTGGTGATGGACGGATCGGCGATGAGCAAGTCGCGTGGCAACCTGGTGCGGCTCTCCGACGAGCTTGCCGAGCACGGCGTCGACGCGATCCGCCTGACGATGGTCTTCGCCGGGCCACCCGAGGACGACATCGACTGGGCCGACGTCTCACCCTCCGGCTCGCGCAAGTTCCTCGCCCGGGCCTGGCGCCTCTCCGGAGACGTGACCAGCATGCCGGGCGCCGATCCGTCGACGGGCGACGTGGAGCTGCGAAAGGCCACCCACCGCGCGGTCCACGACGCAGCCATCGCCGTCGAGACCTTCCGGTTCAACGTCGCGGTCGCCCGCACTATGGAACTGGTCAATGCCACGCGCAAGGCGATCGACTCCGGCTGCGGTGCAGCGGATCCGGCGGTTCGCGAGGCGGTGGAGGCGATCGCGATCATGCTGTCGATCGTGGCCCCGTACACCGCGGAGGACATGTGGTCCAGGCTCGGCCACGAGCCGACGGTGTTCCTCGCCGGCTGGCCCGCGGTCGATCCGGCGCTGCTCGTCGAGGACACCGTGACGTGCGTCGTGCAGGTCGGGGGCAAGGTTCGTGACCGGCTCGAGGTCCCGCCGTCGATCTCGGAGGAAGACCTCCGCGATCTCGCGCTCGCGGCACCGGGGGCGATCAAGGCCCTCGACGGCGCGGCCATCCGGACGGTCGTCGTCCGGGCGCCGAAGCTCGTCAACATCGTGCCCGCCTGACGGCCCGGGCGCACAGGTGCTGTCGGTCGACCCCTCAGACGCACGGCGCATCGCCCTGTGGTCGGCCGGGCTGATGTCAGGTGTGCCGACACCGTCGCAGGCCGCGTCGGCGTCGACGGGACGTCAGGTCGCCATCGTCGCGGACATGCTGCGTCGCCTGGGCGCCGTCCAGCTCGACACCATCAGCGTCCTGGCGCGCTCCCACGAGCTCATCGCCTACGCGCGCTTCGGGTCCGTGACACGCCCGGCGATCGAGGGTGCGTACTGGGGTGGCGATGCTTTCGAGTACTGGTCGCATGCGGCGTGCATCCTGCCGATGGAGTCGTGGCCGCTCTTCGCGTTCCGTAGACGGGAGTACCTGGCGAAGGGCGCCCGATGGCACGGTCCTCCGCGCCACGACCTGGCGGACCTGCGTGCCGTGCTGCGAGAGCGCGGCGCGATCACGACCGCGGACATCGGCGGTGCGAAGAGCGGGTCTGACTGGTGGCAGTGGTCCGACGCCAAGATCGCGCTCGAGTGGCTGCTCGACTCCGGTGAGGTCGTGGTCTCACGTCGGGAGGGCTGGCGCCGGACGTACCAGCTCGCCGAGTCCGTCGTGCCTGGAAGCCTCCTCGCTGATGAGCGCACGGATGACGAGTGCCGCGCTGCGCTCGTCGAGGCCGGGGGGCGGCTCATGGGCATTGGCACGGCCTCCGACATCGCCGACGTGCACCGCATCGCCGTCGCCGACGTGGCCCGGCACGCGGAGGCGGTCGGCCTGGTGCCGGTGTCGGTGCGCGGCTGGCCCGCGGCATGGGCGCACCCGCGTGCGCTCGCATGGCTGGAGGAGGGTGGACGCGATCGTCATCGCACGACGCTGCTCTCTCCGTTCGACCCGCTGGTGTGGCACCGCGATCGTGCTGAGCGGATCTTCGGCATGCGGCATCGCATCGAGGCCTACACGCCCGCGGCACGACGCGTGCACGGGTACTTCGCGATGCCGGTGCTGCACCGTGGACGGCTGGTCGCTCGCGTCGATCCGAAGCGTGAGGGGCGCACGCTCGTCGCGCGTCGCGTCACCCTCGAGTCGTCGACTCCGGCGGCGATCGAGGGGACGGCACGGGCCATGGTCGAGGCTGCGTCATGGGTGGGTTCCGCTCGCATCGTGGTGCAGGAGGTCGTGCCGACCTCGGCCGCCAGGGCGGTGAAGGCCGCGATTGCTGCCCACTGACGCGAGGTGAGCCGCGGTCGCCGCGGATAGGGTGCCGTGCATGCCCGGGGTCGCCGTCATCACCGACTCCACGAGCTACCTGCCGCGCGGCTGGGCCGCCGAGTTGGGGATCGCGGTCGTCCCCGTCCAGGTCATCGTCGCCGGCCAGCCCTACGACGAGACCGAGGATGCCCAGGCCGAGCGCGTGGCCGAGGCACTCAGTGAGTGGCAGCCGGTCACGACAAGCCGACCGGCCCCGGCGCGCTTCAGCGAGGCGTTCGCGCAGGCCCAGGCGACCGGGGCGACGGCGATCGTCGTGGCGACGCTCTCATCCGCCATGTCGGCCACGTACGAGTCGGCTGTCCTCGCTGCACGTGACTGCGCGCTGCAGGTGGAGGTCGTCGACACGCGCTCGATAGCCATGGGGGAGGGCTTCGCAGTGGTGTCGGGTGCTCGCGCTGCTCGTGACGGTGCTGACGCAGCCACCGTGGCGCAGGTGATCCGCGACCGTGCAGCCGTCACCCGGACCTACTTCTACGTCGACACGCTGGAGTACCTGCGCCGCGGCGGGCGGGTGAGCAGTGCACGTGCTGCGGTCGGCCAGGCGCTTCAGGTCAAGCCCCTGCTGACCGTCGTCGATGGGCGAGTGGAGAAGTTGGAGCAGCTGCGCACCGCGGGGAAGGCTCTCGCGCGCCTCGCCGACCTAGCCGTGGAGCAGGCGTCGGGTCACTCGAGTGTCGATGTTGCGGTGCAGCACCTTGCGTCCCCCGAGCGCGCGGGCGCCCTCGCGGACGAGCTGCGAACACGCCTTCCGCAGGCACAGATCGTCCTGGCACCCGTCGGCGGGGTCGTCGGGGCGCACGTGGGTCCGGGCATGGTCGCGGTCATCGTGTCGCCGGACGTCGTCGGGGGGACGCGTCTGCCATGACCACGCTGCCGGACGTGGTGGGGTGGCTGCTGGCGATCGTCATCGGCTACCTCGTCGGCGCCATCAACCCGGCGGCGATCATCGCCCGTGCCCTCGGCGTCGACCTTCAGTCCGTCGGATCGGGCAACCCGGGTGCGACCAACGCCGCGCGGGCCATGGGTCCGCGCTGGGGGGTCCTCGTCGGGGCCCTGGACATCCTCAAGGGTTTCGTGCCCGCCGTCGTGTTCGGGGCGCTGGTCGGGCAGGCCGCCGGTGAGCTCGCGGGACTGGCGGCCGTGCTCGGGCACATCACGTCACCGTTCCTGAAGGGCCGGGGCGGGAAGGGCGTCGCCACGACCCTCGGCGCCATCCTCGGCGTGCAGCCACTGCTCGCGGTCCCTGTCCTGATCGCCTTCGGCATCGTCGTGGTCCTCACGCACCGAGTCGGGCTCGGTGCGGTGGCCGGTGCGGTTGCGCTGATCGTGAGCGGCATCGTCGGCTGGGCCATGGGCTGGACGGACGCGGCCGACTTGTGGTTCGCCGTGGCCCTCGGGATCCTCGTGCTTGCTCGTCACCAGGGGAACATCCGGCAGGCGTGGCAGGGGCGGGGCACGTAGGCAAGGCCCTCCACAGGGTGACGCTCCTCGGGCGGCTCTCCACAGGGAGCGGCTCGGTGGGCGCAGGCGCTGCCCCGCCTGCCTAGCGTCGCGACCATGCCCCTCCCGGACCGGTCCCGCACCGTGCGCGCACGCGCGGAGAGCCGCCTCGCGCGCATCGTCCACCCGTGGCGCCCGGTTGGAATGGGTCGAGACGAGTTCGGGGACGAGGAGTTCGGGGCCTCGGAGCAGGGCCGCCCGCGGGTGATCCTCGGCCCCTGGAGCCGGCCCGCGCTGCGCGGGCTGGTCCTGCTGGTGCTACTCCTTGTAGGAGTGGTCGGATACCTCACCTGGCAGTCCCGACCGCGTGACGCGACACCTGTGCCCGAGCTCCTGCAGTCGGGCGTGCCGTTCGCGGATGCCGATCCTGGGGCGGTCGAGGACGCTCCGGCCGTCGCCTTGACCGTTACCCCGGCCGTCGAGGTCGTCGTGCACGTCTCCGGCGCCGTCCGGCGTCCCGGCCTCGTCCACCTGGCGCCCGGATCACGGGTCGCCGACGCGCTCGCCGCCGCCGGTGGGGTCACGGCGAAGGGGACCGCAGAGAGCGTCAACCTCGCGCGGATCGTCGTCGACGGTGAGCAGATCGTCGTGACGGACACTGCGGCGGCTCCCGGGGCACCGGCCACCGCGAGCGCAGGTGCCCCCGCAGTCGTCGACCTCAACGCCGCCACGCTGGAGCAGCTCGATGCGCTGCCGGGCGTCGGTCCGGTCCTCGCCGGGCGCATCCTCGCGTGGCGCACCTCGAACGGCAGGTTCTCGTCGGTCGCCGAGCTCGGGGAGGTGTCCGGGATCGGCGAGGCGATTCTCGCGCAGTTGCGTCCGCTGGTCCGCGTGTGATCGATGGCCGGCTGCTGATCCCCGCGGCGGCCCTCTGGGCAGGCGCCGGGCTGACCCTCGCCGGCGGAGTGCGCGCGGCGGTGATCGCGTTCGTGCTCGCAGCAGCAGCGGCCGCACTCGTGGCGATCGTCCGGCCGACGGCAAGACTGTCGGCATGTCTGGCCGTTCTGTTCGTCCTGCTCGGCATCGCGGCCGCAGGCGTTGCGACCTGGCGGGCCGATCCGGTGGCGCAGTGGGTGCACGAGGGAGCGTCCGCGCACGTCGTCGGGGCGATCGCGGGAGAGCCTCGACTGCATCGTGCGCCGCCGTCCGCGCAGTGGTGGGCCCGTGACTCGCTGACGGTTCGGTTGCTCACGCGGTCGGTCACTGCGCGAGGCACGACCACGCTCACGCAGGTGCCGATCCGTCTGCGGCTCGCACCCGACGCCGAGCCCCCACCGCGCGGGACGGTG